>CAZCRA010000014.1:0-43150 GCA_964500945.1 uncultured Verrucomicrobiales bacterium
GCCCAACGCTTCCAAGATCGCGACCGCCGCCTCCACGTCGTAATCCGCCGCCGTGTTCAACTGCAGGACGATCGCCTCCGCTTCATCCCGGGAAGCCCGCCGCATCAATTCGCGCAGGCCGCGGGAAGCTTCGCCGCCGCTCACTTCGTTCGAAGTCACCGGAATCACGAGCACACGCCCGGCTAACTCGGGCAACTCATCCCTTCGCTCCTGCCCAGATGCCGGTCCAGGTAAGAGCATCGAGCCTCCGAGAATCGCCAAGAACGCACGCCCTAGCACCATTAAAAACAATTGATTTTTCATCGCGCTAAGGGACATTTCCGGTCGGACAATATGCGCGATCCCGCGCCTCCGCGCAACGCTTCCCATCTCGACCCGGCTCCCGGCCGCTCCTCCTCAACCCCCGAAATCCATGCTCCAAATCGACGCGCCATGAACGGCTCACTTTTCTCTCCGGACACCATCCGAGCTGTCGCCGAGGCCAACGACATCGTCGACGTCATCGGCAGCTACTTCCCGCTCACTCGAGCCGGGCGCGACTACAAGGCTCTCAGCCCATTTACGACCGAAAAGACCCCCTCGTTCTTCGTGAACCCGGAGAAGCAGGCTTTTTTTTGCTTCTCCTCGGGCCAGGGCGGCGATGTCTTTAAATTCCTTCAGCTCTACGAAAACATCAGTTTCCCGGAAGCGGTCAGGAAGCTGGCGGAACGAGCGGGCCTCCCGCTGGAAACCACGGAACGATCCCCTCAGGAAGCCGCTGCCCAACAGCTGAAGAGCCGGCTGAAGGCCCTTCATCACGAAGCCCGCCTCTTTTACCACCATCTGCTCATGAAAACGGCCGAGGGCGAGCCGGCCCGGGCCTATTTGAAACAGCGCGGCATCGATCAGGAGACCGCCAGAAACTGGTCGCTGGGCTATGCTCCCCAAGACAGCCGCCCCCTCTTGCAATGGGCTCGCGACCGGGGATTTGAAGAGTCCCTGCTCCTCGAAGGAGGTTTGCTCCGCCGCAGCGAACGAAATAGCGGCGTCTACGCCCATTTTCGCCACCGTCTCATGTTCCCGGTCGCCAACGATTACGGCGAAACCGTGGCCTTCAGCGGGCGGATCCTCGATCCCGACCAGAAAGGCGGTAAATACATCAATTCACCCGAAACGCCGATCTTCGATAAATCCAAGCTTTTCTTCGGCTTCGACAAGTCCAAACAGGCGATCCTGAAGGCCAAACACGCCGTCTTGTGCGAAGGACAACTCGACCTCATCAGCGCGTTCGAGGGCGGCGTTGAAAACCTGATCGCTCCTCTCGGCACCGCTTTCACCGAGCACCATGCCCGGCTCCTCCGGCGTCATACCGAGGAAGTCGTGGTCTGCTTCGATGCCGACCGTGCGGGCCGGCAGGCCACCGACAAGGTCTTCGCCCAACTCGCCAAAGCCGGCGTGCTCGTCCGCGTCGCGCGAATGCCGGCCGGTGACGATCCCGATTCGTTGGTTCGCCGTGATGGGCCCGAGGCCCTTCGCCAGCTCATCGACGATGCCGTGGACTATTTCGATTTCAGAATCGACGTCGAAACCAGCGGCGGCGGTCCCCTTCCCATCCGTCAGCGCGTTCAGCTCGGACAGCATCTTGCCGAACAGGTCGCCCTCGTCGACGACGGCATGAAGCGAGGACTCATCCTGGACCGGCTCGCCACCCGGCTTGGCATCTCGGCGGCGGAACTCGAGAGCGCGGCAGTCAAGTCCATCCAAAATCGCCGCCATCGGCCGGCTCAAGCCGGAGGCATACAGGCTCCGACGCTCGAAGAAGCCCCGATCTCGGTCCCATCTTGGAAAGTGCTGCGGGACCTCTGCCGCGTCCTCCTGGTCTCACCGGATGCCCGCGACTGGCTGCGAGAGAACGGCGACCGGCGTTTGTTGGACGATCTCCCGGATTCGGATTTGCCCGCCCTGCTCTGGGATGGCGATTTCGATGCCGCCAACTCGGCCTCGCGTTCGGCCTTCCTCAGCACCCTGCCCGAATCGGCCCAAACCGCCGCGGCTCGTGTCCTCCTGGAGGACGGTCCTCCGGGCGAGATCGAAACCGCTCGCGGTTGCCAACGGTCCATGCTTCGAAAAAGCCTGGAAAACCGAATCGCCGAGGCCAAAGGGCGTCTAAAGACGGCAGAACGTGAGGCCACTGGCTTCGAGGCGGCGTTGAAAGAACTGCTTGACCTGCAGAGTCGACTAAAGAACGTTCGAGCACCTTTCGCGGAGGAACGCCCGCAGGGCGCCGAGGGTTGATCGGCAGGCAGGAACGGCACCCATCCTGGGATCGCTCCTCCAGTCCGGCCGGCGCACGAGTCCGTGAGCGACAGGTTATGGCAGTCATGGCGCGGAACGCATCCCCTCCAAAGAAAAAGCAGGCCGCCAAAACCGGCGAATCGGAAGACCCGCCTGTCGTTCCTTCCGTTGACCTGAGTGCCCCTGAGGTCCAGGGACAGCTCCGCGAGTTGATCATGCTCGCCAAGGAGCAGGAATACCTCACGTTCGACGACATCAACGAACGAATCCCGGAAAGCGTCGTAGCGCCTACCGTCCTGGAACAGATCCTCGAGCGGCTCAACAGCATGGAGATCGAGATCGTCGATGCGTCCGAAGTCCGGAAGCGTCGCAAAACAAAGCCCTCTTCGAACTCGGAGACCAACGAGGAGGCGAGCGAGGAACCGATCACGGAAAAGCTGGAAGTCTTCGACGACCCCGTCCGCATGTACCTCAAGCAGATGGGTCAGGTCCCACTCCTCACCCGGGATCAGGAGGTCGCCATCTCAAAGCGCATTGAGAAAGCGGACATCGCCGTCCGGAAAATCCTCCATCGTTTCGCCTTCATTGCGGATGCCTACCTGGAACTGGCCGAGAGCATCGTCGACGGCCAGGAGCGCTTCGACCGCGTCGTGATGGACAAAAAGGTCGAGAGCAGGAATCGCTACCTCAAGAATCTCCCGAAGCTTTGCCAGCAGATCGTCAGCCTGCGCGACGAACTCAGCGATCAGTGCCGCAAACTCTACGGTCCGAAGCGCCAGCCTCCCAACGCGGAGGAGCGCAAGGCCTTCGAAAAGGCCGTCGCCGGCATCGGCCGCCTCTACGGTCGCCTCTACCTGAAACAGTCCGTCGCCGAGGAATTCGTCGCGGTTTGCGAGGACCAGGCCCTCAGTCTCGCCAACCGGAATGGGGCGGATGCCGTGAAGACCGCCCTCGAGACGACGTGGATGCTGCCCGATGAATATCAGCAGGCCTACGCCGAACTCCGGGACTGGCTGGATCAATCCCGCCGGGCTAAAGAGGAAATGGTCGAGGCCAACCTCCGGCTCGTCATCTCCATCGCCAAAAAATACACGAACCGCGGCCTGTCCTTCCTCGATCTGATCCAAGAGGGCAACATGGGGCTGATGAAGGCGGTCGAGAAATTCGAATACCGGCGCGGCTACAAGTTCTCGACCTACGCCACGTGGTGGATCCGCCAGGCCATCACCCGTTCCATCGCCGATCAGGCCCGGACCATCCGCATCCCCGTCCATATGATCGAAACGATCAACAAGCTCATGCGCGTGCAGAAGCAGTTGATCCAGGAATACGGCCGTGAGCCTTCACCGGAGGAAATCGCCGAGGAAATCCATCTGCCCGTCGACCGGGTCCGGGCCGTTCTCAAAATGGCGCAGCAGCCCATTTCGCTCGAAGCCCCCGTCGGCGAAGGCGAGGAGACGAATTTCGGCGACTTCATCGAGGACAAATCCGCCGCCGATCCCAGCGATACCACGGCGGTTAACCTCCTGAAGGACAAGATCCGCGATGTCCTCGACACCTTGACCGAGCGGGAGCGCCAGGTTCTCGAGCAGCGTTTCGGGTTGGTCGACGGCTACAGCCGCACCCTCGAGGAAGTCGGCCGGCAGTTCGACGTCACCCGCGAACGCATCCGCCAAATCGAGGCCAAAGCCTTGCGCAAAATGCGTCACCCGACGCGAATCCGACAGTTGGAAGGCTTTCTGGAAGTCTCGCAACTTCAATAATCACCTCTTCCGCCGCAACTCTGAGTATCCGGCGGGGTTGCATCCGTCATGAACCACGCCCATTCAAAGCCGGAAGCCACACCGGATCTTCCGGAAACGGATCCCGTGTGGACGGTGTTGGAGCAGGCCCCGCCCCGAAACGCGTCGCCTGGCTTCGTTCCGGGCGTAATGCGCGCCCTGGAGGAACCCGGTCGCTCTGCCGGCGGGAAAGTTCTTCCGTTTCCGGCCGCTCGCTGGGTCCAAATGGGTGCCGCGGCGGCGGCCGTGCTGCTCGTGTCCCTCGTCATCTGGATACAGCGCCCGGGTGAATCAACTCCGCCCATCGTGGAAGCCGCTCCGGAAGTGGATCCCATCGCGACTCCGAAGGAAACGGAAGATTTTCAGGCCGTCGTCCAGGAAATGGAGTTGATCGCGCTCATGGGTGAAGCGGTCGCCGTTTCCGATCCCTCGATGCTCGCCGACGTAGCCTTGCCGGAACTGCTTTTTTGACCGCCGGCCGGCGCGTGCCGCGGTTCAGGGGAAACTGGTTTCGATCTGCAGCGCGCTCTCGAGGAGCCGCATGTATTTGCTGCGCGAGATCTCGATACATCCAAATTTTGCCAGGTGCGGGGTGCTCCACTGTGTGTCCAGCAGAAGAAAGCCGCGTTCGCGAAGCCGTTGGACGAGATGGACCAAGGCCACCTTCGAGGCTTCACTCACTCGGCTGAACATCGATTCTCCAAAAAAGGCACCTCCGATCGCGACGCCATAAAGCCCTCCGACGAGCCGGCCGTCCTGCCAGGTCTCGACCGAGTGAGCATTGCCACGTTCATGAAGGACGCCGTAGCTCGTGAGGATCGATTCGTCGATCCAGGTCGATGAGCGGTCGGCACAGCCTTCCATCGTTTCGCGGAATGCCGTGTTGATCCGCATTTCAAAAGGCTGTTTCTTCAGAGTGCGCTTCAATCCGCGCGGGATGTGAAAATCCTCTAGAGGGATGATCCCGCGGGGATCGGGTGAAAACCAAGCGATGTCTCCGTCCTGCATCGCCATGGGAAACACGCCGAGTTGATAGGCCTTCAGCAAAAACTCCGGCTCGATCTCCTCGGTCTTGGTCTCTCGTCCTGAAACGGGTGATTGCATGAAGCGGATCCCGGGCGGTCACCATCTTACACGATGATCATCGACATTCGAACAATTCCCGAAGACGGCCTCGACCTCGAATCCGAGATTCAGGGAGACATCTTTCAGCTCAACGACGAAGGCGTCCGGGCCGAGGGCCCTGTCTCCTGCCATTTCCATGTTTCGATCGTTTCCGGTTCACTCCTGGTTCAGGGAGAAATCCGTTGCCAGTTTCGCCTCGAGTGCGTCCGCTGCCTCAGTCCGGTTCATCGCACCGTTGATCTCCAGGACGTCATCATCTCGAAAGACATCGATGACTCCGATACGATCGACTTGACGGATGCCATCCGCGAAGATATTCTCCTCGCCCTTCCGGCATACCCGCACTGCGAAGACGGGACGCCACCCCGCGAATGCCCGGCCCAAAACCGGTTTAAAGAGCAGGGAGCGTCTTCTCCGGACTCCACGCAGATCGGTCAGAACCGCGACGTTTGGTCCGGGCTGGAGGGATTCAAACCGTCCAAGCCCGATGCGTCGAACGAGGAGCCCGGCTCCTGAAACGGCGATTGTCGACCCTCATCCAACCTAGTTAAGACCATGGCTGTTCCGAAGCGACGCACCTCCAAAATGAAAAAACGCATGCGCCGCGCCTCCAAGCGCTGGCATGCGCCGAAGTTCCAGTCCTGCCCCGAGTGCGGTAGCGCCAAACAGGGCCACACGGCATGTCCATCATGCGGCTACTACAAGAGCCGTCAGGTGATCAGCGTCGAACTCGACGTCTGACCCCGGCCCGGCCCTTCGCGCCTCCTTCTTTCCCTCCATCCAGACCCCGCCGCTTCTCTGAAGTGAAGTGAAGATAGCCCTCGACGCCATGGGGGGCGATTTCGCCCCGGAAGTGACTGTTCAAGGCGCGGCCATGGCCTTGGAGCGCTTTCCGCACATCCGTCATCTCTTCCTCGTGGGCCCGGAGGATCTCGTCCGCGACGAAGTCGATCGCCAGCACCTCGCCGACGCAAGATTGGAGATCGTCGACGCGCCCGAAGTGGTCGAAATGGGCGAGTCGGGGCTGAAAGCGGTAAAAAAGAAGAAGAAATCCTCGATCAACGTATGCGCCGACCTCGTCAAGGCGGGCACGGCGCAGGCGATGGTCAGCGCCGGTAACACCGGGGCCATGGTGGCGTCTTCGCGCATCAAGCTTCGCTCCCTCGAAGGCATCGAGATGCCGGGCATCGCCTCCCCCCTCCCGAACGAGCATGGGCCCAACAACATCCTCGACGCCGGCGCCAACGTTCACGCCAAACCGGTTCATCTCCTTCACTACGCCATCATGGGTTCGGTCTACGCCCATTACGTCCAGGGTATTCGGGAACCCATCGTCGGTCTGATGTCCGTCGGTGAGGAGGACGAAAAGGGAACCGATTTCACCCGGGAAGTCTTCGCCCTGCTCAAGGAAGCCCCGATTCGTTTCGCTGGAAACGTCGAGGGTCACGATCTCTTCTCGACACCGCTGCACGTCACCGTCTGCGACGGATTCGTCGGGAACATCATCCTCAAGTCCTGTGAAGCCACCGCCAAGATGGTGAAGAAATACCTCTCTTCCGCCATCCGGTCTCACCCGGTCAGCATCATCGGTGGACTCCTGGCCAAGCCCGCCTTCAATCGCGTCAGCCGTCGCACCAGCTATGATCAGGTCGGGGGAAGCCCTCTGCTCGGCGTTCGAGGCGTCTCCATCATTGCTCACGGTTCGAGTAACGAGATTGCCATCCTGAACGCAATTCGGGTTGCGGCAGAGTCGATCCGGCACGAAGTGAACCCTCACATTGAGGCGGAAATCTCGAAACTGACCCAAGCCGGATGATCGACAACGGAGAATGCACGTTATCCATTGCAGGCACCGGTAGCTACACGCCTTCACGCGTTCTAACGAACGCCGACCTCGAGTCCATGGTGGACACTTCGGACGAATGGATCACCACCCGGACCGGCATCAAGGAACGGCGCATCGCCGCCGCGGGCGAAGCCACCAGTGACATGGCCGTGCGCGCCGCTGAGTCGGCCCTCGAAGACGCTGGGGTGCGCCCCGAAGAACTCGACCTCCTGATCGTGGCGACCGTCACGCCCGATACGTTCTTCCCCGCCACCGCCTGCTACGTCCAAAGTAAGCTCGGCGCCGTCAACGCCACCGCGTTCGACATCTCCGCCGCCTGTTCGGGTTTCCTCTATGCCCTCGCCATCTCCCGGACCTTCATCAACACCGGTTCGTGCGAAAAAATCCTCATCATCGGCGCGGAAAAACTCAGCAGCATGACGAATTGGGAGGACCGGAACACTTGCGTGCTCTTCGGCGATGGTGCGGGAGCGGCCGTGCTCGTCAAGAATCCCGAATCGAAGGATCGCTCCGGCCGCGTGCTTTCGACGGTCATGGGCACCGATGGGAACCAGACCGACATCCTCGTCGTCCCCGGTGGAGGTTCGCGATGCCCGATCACCCCGAAAAACGTCGACCAGCGGCTCAATACCATCAGCATGCTGGGCCGGGAGGTCTACAAATACGCTGTCAACGCCATGAAACGGGCCTGTGAAGAAGCCCTGGAAGCCGCCGGTCTCAAGAGTGAAGACGTGTCCATGGTCATCCCTCATCAGGCCAACATCCGCATCATCGAGGCCATCGTCGACCGGCTCGGCATCCCGATGGAGCGAACCTTCATCAACCTCGACAAGTACGGGAACACTTCGGCCGCCGCCATTGCCATCGCCCTGGACGAGGCCGCGCGCAGCGGCGCCATCAAAAAGGGGGATATCGTCCTCCTCGTCGCTTTCGGCGCCGGTTTGACTTGGGCGGCGTCCGCCGTCCAGTGGTGAACGGCGGCTGAAATCCGCTGCCGCACCCCATGGCTCTCGTCGACACGCACGCTCACCTCGCCAACCACCGATTTGACGGCGAAATCCCCGGCCTCCTCCACCGCGCCCGTGAAGCAGGCGTCGTTCAGGTCGTGACGATCGGTTCGGACGAGGGAGATTCCGCCAAAAACGTCGACCTCGCCGCCCAGCACGAACCCGTCTTCGCCGCCGTGGGCGTCCATCCCACCTCCGTTCACGAAACCGCCGAAAACTGGATCGAGACCATTCGCCGGCTCGCCGCGAACCCGAAGGTCGTGGCCATCGGTGAAACCGGTCTGGACTTCTACCACCCGCCCCGGGACGGAAGCTCGTTCGAGTCCTGGCGCACGCTTCAGGAGAGCGCCTGCCGCGCCCAGCTCGAACTCGCCATCGAACTCGACCTCCCGGCCGTCATTCACCAGCGGAACTCGGCCGAAGCGCTTTTCCCTCTGATGTCCGAGTATGCTGGCCGGTTGAGAGCGGTGCTCCACTGCTTCTCGGAACCCTATGATCTGGCCACCAAATACCTGGATCTCGGCTACGAGATTTCGTTCACCGCCAACGCCACGTTCAAGAACGCCGGGGAAATCGCAGAAACGGCCCGGCGACTGCCCATGGATCGATTCATGGTGGAAACGGACGCCCCCTACCTGGCTCCTGCCCCACACCGCGGCAAGCGCAACGAACCCTCCTTCGTGCGCCATACCGCGGCTCTTCTGGCCGACGCGCGCGGCCTGAGCTTGGACGAGTTCGCGGAACGCACGACCTCGAACGCCCGCCGCTTTTTCCGACTGCCTTCCGTGACGTCCTGAGGCGCTCGAAGGCCAAAAGACTGGCGGTGCCTCGCTGCGCGTGTATCGTCGCCGCCCCATGGCTACGGTCCTTTCCCGCGTCCAACGGAAAAGCGCCGCGATCACGGGCTCACCCGTCTTTCAGCGAATCGTCGTGACGGTCATCATTTTGGCCGGCGTCATTGTGGGTCTGGGAACCTTTCAGTCCGTTCAGCAGCAGTATGGAGTCTGGCTGGATTGGTTGGACCGCGTCATCCTTGCGCTTTTCACCATCGAGATCTTTCTGAAGATGCTCGCGCTGCTCCCGAGACCTCTCGATTTCTTCCGGGACGGCTGGAACAACTTCGATTTCGTCATCGTCGCGGTCTGCTTTCTCCCCTTCGGCGGCTTTTATGTTTCCGCCCTGCGCCTGTTCCGCCTTCTGCGGGTCCTTCGTCTGATCACGGTCATTCCGCGGCTCCAGACGCTCGTCAGCGCGATGCTGAAGAGCCTTCCTTCGATGGGTTACGTCATTCTCTTGCTCTTCCTGCTCTTCTACGTCTACGCCGTCCTGGGCGTGATGCTCTTCCGGGAGAATGATCCCGTGCACTTCGGAAACATCTGGATCGCGCTTCTCTCCCTCTTTCGCGTGGTCACCCTCGAGGGCTGGGTGGACCTCATGTATTTGCAGATGTGGGGCTCCGATCAATACGACGGCTACAATCAACCCACGGACGGCCTCCCGTTTCAGCCTCAGGCGCAGCCCTTCATCGCCGTCCTCTACTTCGTCAGCTTCGTGTTCGTCGGCACCTTCGTGATGCTGAATCTCGTGATCGGCATCATCATCAACTCCATGGATGAAGCCCAGCGCGAGACCGCCGACCGCGCCCTTCACGAGCTCCTGGAACGGGAGGTCGCGGAGGGCACCCAGGAAGCGAAGCGCGAGAAGCGCATTCTGCGACTTCAAACCCAGCTCCAAGAACTCGCCAGGGATTTGGAGAAGCTCAAATAGGAAGATCTCCAAAAATTCTTGTGGCTGCACCGAAAAGTCGGAGGTCCTCACACGGCGCGACATTTTGACCTTGACTGACCGGCTCCCAAACCGCAACTTGCGGTTGCATGCCAAGGTTGACCGCCACGCTCACCCTTGTCCTCCTGGCGATCGCGTCAGGGCCGTGGTCAACGTCCACCACGGCCGGGGAGACAATCTCAGACAAATCCGTCATCGCTCCACAGGATCCCGTCGTTCTGGATCCCGGATTCAGACCTGGACTGGAATTCAGTGCTTTCGGCGCAGGAGGCATGAGCGATTCGGATTCGGCAGGTGACGCTCTCGGAGGAGGGGTCGGACTCGCCTACTACTTCACGAAGAACGTGGGCGTCGACCTCAGCTATGCCGTCTTTGCCTTCGACAGCGAAGTTCATACCGTCACCGCTGATGTCGCGTTGCGCTATCCGCTCTCAAATTCCATGGTCGCCCCTTACCTCCTCGTGGGCGGCGGAGTTTCGACCGACGGCTCCACCGAGGGGCTCTACCGCTTGGGCGGCGGACTCGACGTCCGGATGCCGAGCGGAAACCTCGGCGTCTTCGCCGACGGCATCTACAACTGGGTGGATGGTGAGGCCAACTTCACGATCGCCCGGTTCGGCGTCCGGATTCCCTTCTGAATCCCGTCCTTCGCCGTTTCGAACGTTTCCAGAGCCGCTCACGTAAGGGCTGTCAGGCCGTGGCGTCACTGCCACGCATGAGCCAGTCCCTCCACAACAAAGTCGCTCTCGTCACCGGCGCCAATCGCGGCATCGGTAAAGCCACCCTGGAAGCCTTCCTGGCGCGCGGCGCCTCGAAGGTCTATGCCGCCATTCGCAATCCCGAATCCGCTTCCCCCCTGGTGGCGGCTCACGGTGACCGCGTCGCGCCTCTCACGCTCGATTTGAACCGCCCTGACACCATCGGCGATGCAGCGAAGCAGGCCACCGATGCCGAAATCGTGGTCAACAATGCCGGCATTCTGGGCGTGGCCAACCCGCTCGATCCGAGAGCCGAGGAGGTCATCCAGGACGAAATGAACGTGAACGTTCTTGGTCTGATGCGCGTCGCTCGAGCCTTCGCTCCCATCCTCCAGGCAAACGGCGGCGGAGCTTTCGTGCAACTCAATTCGGTCGCTTCACTGGTCAGTTTCCCGGATTTTTCGACCTACTGCGCCTCAAAGGCCGCCGCCTACTCGATCACCCAGGCTCTCCGGGCCGCGCTCTCTCCCCAGGGAACACAGGTCGTCAGCGTTCACCCAGGTCCGATCGCGACAGACATGGCTCAGACGGCGGGCTTCACGGACGTCTCGGAACCCCCTTCCCTCGTGGCCAACGGGATCGTCGAGGCCCTCGAATCAGGTGGGTTCCACGTTTTTCCCGACACCATGGCGCGCCAAATCGGCCAGGCCTACGCCTCGTTCGCATCCGGGGTGATCGAGGGCTCCCAGGACACGGCGTAGCGGGAAAGATGCCATCTCGAAGAGGGCGCCGGAGGTCTCGTGGGACGAAGCGGCACCCCCGGGCCCTTGCTCCGCGACTCCCGAGGGGCACCAATCTGAATTATGACGATTTCGTAATACAAGGATCATCCTGGCGTCATCTGAACCCTCTCTCATGGATCCCGTGATGGGTGCAAACCATGCCAAGAGTTCCGCTTCGACGCCGGTAACCCAGACCGGCCTCTCGATCCGCTCCTCTATCTGCTCGGGTTCACCCGGTTACACCACCGTGACCGCGTCATCGATTCCCGTCGATGGCGCCCTGCCGAGCAGCCGCCCAAGGACGGTTGCCGGACTTTTTTGGACGTCCGGTCCCACCAGCCGGCCCCTTCCGCCACTTTCCGCTTCGTTCGCGTCCGCGGCGGAGCGGCTTTCAAACCCAATACACCCTGGTTTTGTGACGCCAATCTGATTCAGCGGGTCCCACCCCCTCTGGATCAGATCTTTTCCGACGCGTTTGCCAGGCTTTCGGGCTGGACAGCCTTTTCGCGGAATGGGATCGATGACGTCGGTGAAAATTCTCGTGGTTGAGGACGAGGCGCAGATCGCCTCCTTCGTGGAAAGTGGTCTTCGGGAGGAAGGGTATGCGGTCGACCTCTGCCGGGACGGGCTCTCCGGTCTGGAGCAAGCTGAAAGCGGCGACCACGACGCGGTCATCCTCGACATCATGCTCCCTGGGCGGGACGGCATCAGCATCCTTCGCCGGCTTCGCGAAGCTTCGAACACGGTCCCGGTGATTTTGCTCACGGCCCGCGACGGCCGCTCCGAGCGTATCGAGGGCCTGGACCTTGGTGCGGACGATTACATCACGAAGCCTTTTTACATGGATGAACTTCTCGCGCGCCTCCGCTCAGTCGTTCGTCGCTCGGCGGGACAGGGGCTCAGCGTCCTTCACTGCGGGGATCTCACGGCCAACCTGCTGACCCATGAAGTGATGCGCGGCGATCAACCGATCGAATTGGCCCAAAAAGAGTTCGCTCTCCTCATCTATTTGATGCGCTCTCCGGGGCGCGTGCTCACCCGGACGCAGATCCTCGAACACGTCTGGGAGTATCAGTTCGATCCCGGCTCCAACATCGTCGACTCCTACATCTCGCGTCTGCGACGAAAGATCGATCAGGGATTCTCCATCGCCCTCATTGAAACCGTCCGGGGGGCCGGTTACCGGATCCGTGCTGCACCGGCTTGATGCGTTCATGGCCTCCCGCACCACCCATCCCTCGATCTTCCAGATTCTGTGGGAACGAATCTCACTCTCCGGTGGCGAGAACCGCATCCCGTTCGGACTGCGCATCGGCATCTATTCCGCCCTTCTCTCGGGGGCCGCGCTCTTCACCTTCATCGTTGCCTCCTCCACCTTCGTTTTCGACAGCATGACGGAGGAAGCCGACTACGCCCTTTCCGAGTTGGCTAAGGACCTTCTAAGGGATTTCAATGCCGATCCCCCGGACCGCGACGCGCTTCAAAGCGCCGCTTACCGCGCACCGCTAAACGCCACCATGTCCGACATCCGGATTCTTGCCTACCTGGCTCCGGCACACGATCTCGTCTGGTATTCCGCAGAACCCGCCTGGCAACGTTCCTGGCTCCAAGGGAAGCGTGTCTTCCGCCGGGAACGAACGGTTTGGTGGCGATTCACCCCGTGGCGTGTCCGGGCCACCGAAGCGGATGACGGCCGGCAAATCGTGCTCGTGATGGATATTTACGAGGTCGAAGATGAGATCTGGAGGATGACCAAAGGCTATTTGGCCGCGCTGCCGATCACCATCGCCATCGTCGGAGCTGGAGCCTGGTGGATCACAAAACGCTCGCTGCGCCCGGTCGAACGCCTCGCCGATGCCATGGAAAGCGTCACGCTCGGTGATTTGGACGAACGCCTCCCGCCATCGACGGTAAACGACGAGCTCGGCAGACTGACCACCGTTTTCAACCGGATGATGCGGCGCCTCCAGGCCAGCTTCGAACAAACCGGGCGTTTCACCTCCGATGCCTCCCATGAACTCCGCACCCCGATCACGGTGCTTCAGGGAAACCTGGAAAAACTCCTCCAAACCGCTTCACCCGATCAAGCCGACGACGTGGCACGCCTCCTCCGTCAGGTCGAACGGCTCCGGGGCATTGTCGAAGCCCTTCTCCTCCTCTCGAAGTCGGACTCAGGACGTCTGATTCAAGAGCGCTCCGACGTCGATCTCTCCGCCCTCCTCGAAGATTCGACCCAGCACTTCGCCGTCGCATGCGAGGAAGCCGGCCTCCGGCTCGAAACCGATATTCCCCCCCACCTTTTCGTCGAAGGGCATCGCCAACTCCTTCGCCAAGCCATCGGCAATCTCATCGGAAACGCCGTGAAATTCAACCGGGCCAGCAACGGCCAAATCCACGTGTCCCTCGGGAAACAGGACGGTCACCTCGAAATCGAAGTGGCCAGTACTGGCCAGCCCATCCCAAAGGAAGATCGCGACCGGATCTTCACCCGTTTCTATCGGGGCCACGATTTCGATCTTTCCGACGAACCACCCGGCTCCGGGCTCGGCCTCTCCATTGTGAAAGCCGTCGCGGAATCCCACCACGGCGACGTCCATTACCAGTGGGACGAAGCAAAGCGCCGGAACCGCTTCGTGCTGCGCCTTCCCGAGACCCCCTGACCTCCCTGTGCGGAGAGTGAGAAAGCTCTGGAGCTCAAGCCGCAGGCCCGGTTCGACTCCTCCGCTTCTCACGGCGCCGCAGCTGAAGCTTTCACCGATCCCCTCGCAGCATCCGGCGGCCGTCTTCCGCCGACTCGAGCGCTCCCTCCCGGGTCTCGGCGAGAAAGGTGACGTGTCCCATCTTCCGCCCCGGCCTTGCCTCTCGCTTGCCGTAAAGGTGCAGCTTCGCCGCTTCAATCGTCAGCATTCGCCCCCAATCCGGGCCCCCCCTTCCGTCCTCGTCCCAGAGATCGCCGAGCAGGTTCAGCATCACCGCTGGACACAGGAGCTTCGGACTCCCCAGTGGCAGACCGCAAAGCACGCGCAGTTGCTGCTCAAACTGCGACGTCGCGCATGCGTCCAAGGTGTGGTGCCCCGAGTTGTGAGGCCGCGGCGCCAATTCGTTCACCAGAAGCCTTCCGTCCGCGCCCAGGAAATACTCCACTGCCAGCACCCCGTGATAATCGAGTGCCTTGGCGATCGCCCCCGCCATGCTCACCGCCTCGCGCTGCACAGGGCCGGGCAGGCGGGCCGGAACGATCGATTGATCCAGGATGTGGTCTCGATGCCGGTTCTCCACCGGATCGTAGCACACCAGATTCCCCAAGGCGTCCCGCACCACGAGCACCGACAGCTCCGCCTCCAGTTCCACGCGCTCTTCCAAAACGGCCCGGCCTCCGCCGAACGCGGCCCAAACCGCCTCCGCCTCGTCCTGACGGCGCACCGGAAGTTGTCCCTTCCCGTCATACCCGAACTCCGCCGTCTTCAGAATCCCCTCAGGCGATGGCATCCGCTCCAGCGCTCCGGCCAGTTCTCCAGCCGAACTCACCACCTCAAACCAGGCACAGTGAAACCCATGCTCACGAAGAAACACCTTTTCCCGCTCCCGGTGCTGACAGACTCGGACCGCTTCCGGTCGCGGGCTCATCGGAATCCGCTCCGCCACGCGTTCCATGACCTCGAAAGGCAGATTCTCGAACTCGACCGTGGCCACATCGGCCCTCCCCGTGAAGGCTTCCAGCGCTGCCTCATCGTCGAACGGGGCAGCCACCACCTCGTTCGCCATGTCGCTGGGACCGCTCTCCGGTCCACCGGACCACTTGATCACCCGGTAACCCATGCGACGGGCTTCCAGCGCCAGCATCCGGCCGAGTTGCCCTCCGCCCATGACGCCGATCCAGGTTTCGCCGGGCAGGTGAATCTTCATCCCTCCGTCTCAGGTGCGGGAAGCTCCATCGCCAGAACCCGGTCGCGCAACCCCTCGCGATAGCCCTCCAACTGCTCGGCCAGACCGGGATCGCTCAGCGACAGGATCGACACGGCGAACAACGCGGCATTCGTCGCGCCCGCTTCACCGATCGCGAAAGTGGCTGTTGGAATCCCCGCCGGCATCTGCACGATCGACAAGAGCGAGTCCACTCCTTGCAAAGCACGCGACTTCACCGGAACCCCCAGCACGGGCAAAGTGGTCAGGGCCGAAACCATCCCGGGCAGGTGCGCCGCTCCCCCCGCCCCGGCGATGATGACCTGAAGCCCACGCTCCGCCGCCGTTTTCGCGTAGTCGACCATCCGGTCCGGGGTCCGGTGCGCGCTCACGACCTTGGATTCGAAGGGAACCCCGAATTGTTCCAAGACCTCCGCGCCCTTCTGCAAAGTCGGCCAGTCCGATTGACTGCCCATGATGATGCCAACCTGCGGATTGACCCCCGCCTCGTCGTGCTCGTCCATGTCCGGTGAAATCGAAGTCGCCAAACCCGACCTTGGCCGTGTTCAGGCACCGGCGCAAGCTTGCGCACCCCCGCCCTTCCGGCTTTGCCCACCGTTTCCCGCCCAGTTACGTGCCTTCCCCGGGGAAAGAAGTTCGCCCCAGCCTCGGTGAAAAACGCATCTTTCCCTCGATAACGCTCGTCTGACCTTTCAAAGTCCATTCACCACCGTGAAACGCTTCCTCCTCCCCGCCATCCTCGTGATCACCCTCCAGTTGCCCTCGTTCGCCTCGGAGGGGCAAACCGTGACGCACCGGGAAGCTGTCGAGCGATTGGCTCGGTTTGGTCAGCGCGAATTCGTTCGCGGAAAAGCCCTCTACAACCGGGTCTGCGCCTCGTGCCACGGATCGCGCACACTGGCGGCGCCCGTTCCGAATTCCCGCCGTTTTCACGAGGCCCCCATGCTGAACGGAGCCGATCCCTACTCCCTCTTCCGCACCCTCGAATACGGCTACAATCAGATGGTTCCTCAACCCTGGATGGATCCGGTTCAAAAATACCTCGTGATCCACTACCTCCGGGAAGAATTCTTCCGCGAGGCGAACCCGTCGCAATACATCGAGATCACCCCGGACTACCTCGCCTCCATCCCTGAGGACGCCACCCTCACCCTGCCACCCGACGGCTGGCGCTCACGCCCGGTCCCTCAAAATCAGTATCTCATGGCCGACTACGGTCCGCATCTGTTCGGACATTTCGAGGCTGCCCCCGGTAATTTTGCCTTCAAGGGACTGATCCTGCCCATCGACGAGCCACCAGCGGGAGGCATCACCCGCGCCACCCACTGGGCCCTCTACGATCTCGACACCTTGCGGCTCGTGACGACCTGGAAAGGCGGTTTCATCGACTGGAACGACCTGCCCTACAACGGCACCCACCTGGTCCACGCGAAGATCACTGGAACCCGGACGTTTCTCTCCACGGAACAGCCCGCCTGGGCCGCTCCCGGGGGCGAATCCTTCGCCGATCCCCGGGAAGAAGCCGTCGACACCCGCTTTTACGGCCCGCTGCCAAAAGAGCATGCCCGCTACCTCGGTTTGAGCCGGGAAGGCGTGCTCCGCTACGAGGTTCAGGGCGTTCAAATCGAGGAATCGCTCGCGCTGCTGGACGGCGGGGTCGTTCAGCGCACGTTTTCGATCGCCCCCCACGAACAGCCGATCCATCACCTGGCCGGCCCAAATCAAACTCCGCTGCGCGTCATCGGGGCCCCAGCCTTGCGCCCCACCCCGGATGGACAGGTGCTCACCCTCGAGCCTTCCAGCGAGCCGCAAACCGTTCATCTCCTCCTCGGTGCCAGCCAATCCATCCTGGACGGGATCGAAGAACCCGCCTCGGCCGGGGCTCGCGATCGCCAACCCGACCTCCGCACCGTCCCCTCGCCCATCCGTTCCATTGAATCGCCCCTACCCACCGCTGACATCGTCGTCCCGCAGCTCACTCAAAACCCCTGGGCGGCCTGGATCCGGCCAGCCGGCTTCGACTTTCTCTCCGACGGCACCACCGCCATCGTGGCGTCCTGGATGGGCGACGTCTTCCGGGTTGAAAACGCGACCGGTGAACCGGGCGAATCCACGACCTGGATGCGAATCGCCACCGGCCTGCATCAACCACTGGGGCTCAAGGTGGTGGACAACCAAATCTACGTCGGTGCCCGGGACCAAATCGTTCGCCTCCAGGATCTCGACGGGGATCAGATCACGGATTTCTACGAGTGCTTCAACACCGATCACCAGGTCTCCATCCACTTCCATGAGTTCGCCGCCGGTCTCGATACCGATTCGAAAGGGAATTTCTATTACGTCAAAGCCGGCCGGCACGACAAACCCGCCCTCTTCCCCCAGCACGGCGCCGTCGTTCAGGTCGCTGCGGACGGTTCCGCCTCGAAGATCGTCGCCAATGGCTTTCGATCGTCGAATGGCGCCTTCATCGACGTCGACGACACGATCTGGACCACTGACCAGGAAGGGCATTGGCACCCCCAAAACCGCATCAACCGCACCCGTCGCGGAAAATTCTACGGAAACCTGCTCGGCCATTACGATCCGTGGCGCGTCACGACGTCCGATGACGCCATGGAACAGCCCCTGGTTTGGGTGCCGAAGAATTTCGAAAACTCGCCCTCGGAGGTCTTCCGCTTTCCGGCGGAGGGCTGGGGCCCGCTGAACGGACAACTGGCCTACCTGTCCTACGCCCTCGGCAGACTCATGCTGCTTCCACACGAATCAATCAATGCCAGGAACGCCACCGTCCAGGGCGCTACCTTTCCTTTGCCCATCCCGGATTTCCCCACCGGTCTCATGCGGGCACGGCCTCACCCGGAAACCCATGATCTCTTCGTTTGCGGCTTGTTCGGATGGGGATCCCAACGGGTTCAAGATGGCGGTTTCTACCGCCTGCGCTTCGAAGGAGCTCCGCTTCACGTGCCGGTCGGCTTCAACGCCCGCCCCGGCGAACTCGAACTGCGGCTGTCTGATCCCGTCTCTCGCGAAACCGCCGACGCCGGCCGGTTCGAAGCGCGAACCTACACGATTTGGCGCTCGCGACGCTATGGCTCAAAACTCGAGAACGAGACCCGGCTCGAGATCGACGACGTCCGCCTTTCGGAGGATGGCCGTGTCCTGACCCTTGGGATCCCGGACCTGGCTCCAACACGGATTCTCGACCTCCAGTTCCAGCTCCTGACCTCCGACGGAAAGACCCTCGACCGGCACCTCTCAGCCACGATCCATCAGTTGGACTGAGTTAATCGATCACCCGAAAAGCGGCTTCACCGGTCGCCCACCGTCCGTGATCGGCACCGGACGATCTCCGTCATAGAGCATCTTGGATGGGTCGATCCCCAGCGTGGCATAAATCGTCGCGTGGAAATCCGGCACGGTGATGGGTTCCGTCACCGGCTGCTTCGCCAGTTCGTCCGACTCGCCGATGGCCCCCCGGTGACTTAAACCGCCACCCGCCAGCAGCACGCTGAACACACTGGACTGGTGGCCGCGGCCACCCCCTCCGTCGAACTCCGGTGGCCGGCCAAATTCTCCCGCCACGACGATCAGGGTGTCGTCGAGCCGGCCGCGCGCCTCGAGGTCATCGACCAGAGCTCCCAGCGCGCGATCCAGTTCCCTGATGAGCACATGCTGGTTCTTCTGCCCGTCGTTGTGCGTGTCCCAGCCTGTCCCATTCTGAAAATTCAGGTTGTGCGAGACTTCGACGAACCGCGTGCCGGACTCCACGAGCCGTCGCGCCAGAAGGCAGCGTTGGCCGAACTCCCCGCCATACCGCTCCCGAAGCTCCGCCGGTTCGGATTCGAGCTGAAAAACGTTCCTGAACTCCCCTCCACTCAACCTCCTGCTCTCGGCCACCACCTCGTCGTACTGCCGGAGCGGGTCCGCCGGGGTCACCCCCCGCACGCCGCCCGAGCGCACGGCCGCGAGCAGCTGATTCCTGCGCGCTTCACGCTCCGCATCGACGCCGGGATGCGGTGTGAGCCCGGCGGGACCGGACTTCGTGTCGGTCAGGTAGATGTAACCGGCCTTTGCCCCCAGGAAGCCAGGCTCACGGCAGGCCGCCGGGTAGCCGATCACCACGTAGGGCGGAATGCCCTCCACCGCCGCCCCTTTCTCGTGACTCACGACGGAACCGATCGACGGATAAACGATCGTGCCACTCACCGGTCGTCCCGTGTGCATGCGGTCCACCGCGGCCGAGTGCTCAACGATCACCTCGTGCTGCAGAGTGCGAAGCACGGTGAAGCGGTCCATCCGGTCCGCTACCCGCTGAAAATGCTCGCAGACTTCCACGTCGCGCACGGCCGTTGGGATGGCGTCGTAGGCCGACCCCGCGATGCGTTTCGCCGTATCGCCCTTCCGCTTCGGGTCCCACGTGTCGGTTTGAGCTGGACCGCCACCCAGCCAGAGGAGGATGCAGGAATTCGCCTTTCCCTTGGGCATCGGCCCGTGCCCGCCCGCGGCGGAGAGCCAGCTGGGAGTGAGGACCGCACCCGAAATGAGGGAGGCGCGTTGAACGAAATCGCGTCGTTTCATGATGAATCTTCTCAGGTATTCAGGGTAGATACTGCATTTCCGGCGCATTCACCAGCGCCCACACCACGTCTTCCAAACGCTCCCGCCAGTCCGATTCCAGCGCAGCCGTCGGTTCGGGACCACTGGCGAAACGCCGTCCGGCGGCGTCGACATGTTCGTTCGCCCGGGGATCGAAGTGATTCACCCACGAAACTTCGCGAACCGGCGGAACGAACGCCGCCTTTTCCCATCCCTCATCGGGATACCGGACGCGGGTCTCGAAGCCAGGCCGGAGCACCCCGGCCATGACACTCCGTTCCTCAGCGGTTGGCTCACGTGTCAAAAAACGCAGATACAGCGCGTCCACCAGCGCCTCCGCCGATTCCGCCTCCAGCGCCACGCCCGTCACGTCGCTGTAGTCGCTGGCCCGTGTCCACCACAGCCCCAGCGTCCCGTTCGCCAAAAGCGCCGGCTGCAACACATTCGGCTCGGCCGTCCGGTTCGATCGCGGCTCGCTCCGGTTCGCTCGCCAGCCATACATCTCAAGCACCGAAACCACAGAAGCGGCCCGCGGCAGGACCAAACTCGGCCGGTCGCGCTCGGTCGACAGGGACACGAACTGCCAAGCCCGCTGGGGGCGTCCAAAGTTCAGAAAGGCACTCGCGTGCATCCATCCCTCGGGGTCAAAGGTCAACTCCTCGGCGAACCACGGGACGCCCGTCGCTTCAAAAAGGGAATCCACCAGCTGCTCAGCCGTCATTCGCCGCCGCAAGGGCGCTTCGAAGAAGCGGTGAGCCGGATTCGCCTCCGGATTGACCCGCGCACCCCGGCCATACGCAGCCGAGTTCAGGATCAAACGGGAAAGGTGCCGCAAATCGTAGCCACTGGCGATGAACTCCCGGCCCAGATAGGTCAACAGTTCCGGATGACTCGCGGTTTGCCCTTCCCAGTCATCGACCGGCTCCACCAATCCCTCACCGAAATACCGGTGCCACAAACGGTTCACCGTCACCTGCGCAAACCGTTCGTTTTCCGGCCCTGTCAACGCCGCGGCAATGGCCGCCGGTCCCGTCGCTCCCTCCGGAATGGGAGCCATCAAATCCTCGAAAGGAAGCGACGGCGCCACCGGACGGGACGGGTCGTGCGTGACCTCGATCAACGATTTCCGCCCCTTGATCGCGTCGAAAAACGCATCCGGAACTCGCGACGTTTCGGGAATCTTCAGCGACTTACCCTCCAGCATCGCCGCCAGGGAAAACAAATCCCGCTGCGTGGGGGAATGAAACGGCGCATCGTGACAACGGGCGCACTTCATCTCGACCCCGAGGAAGCCGGACGCAATGACGTGGGCCTTCGCCGCCATCGGGACATCATTCTGCGTCGCTAGTTCAAAGCCTCCCGCCCCACCCGCATAGCGATCGCCGTCGAAGCGGATCAATTCGGTCACCATCTGGTCGAAGGGCTTGCGATCGAGGAGCGACTCGTAGATCCACCAGCGAAACGGCCCGGTGTTGTTGAGCATCGGCTTCACGATCCGAGGGTTCTCGGCCAGCACGTCCTGCCAGTAACTCACCCAGTGGTCAGCATGACGCGGGTCCGCCAGCAGGCGCTCGATCAGCCGCTCCCTCCGATTCGACGAATCGTCCGCCACGTAAGCTTCGATCTCCCCGGGGTTCGGCAGCACCCCCAGCGTGTCGAGGTAGACACGCCGGAGGAACGCCAGATCGTCCAAAGTCTCCGGAATCTGCACCGTCACGGTCGCCTCGCCCCAAGGCGCCCCTGCCGAGATCCACTCCCGGAACACCGTCACCTCCGCGTCACTCAACCCGTCGCCCTTGGGCGGCATCTTCTCGCCGTCGTCGTCGGTCATGAGCCGGTAGACCAGCTCACTCTCCTCGGGATCGCCCGGGACCACGGCGGCAAATCCGCTGTCGCCCGCTTTCAAAGCCGCCTCCCGGCTGTCGAGCCGCAGCCCCCCTTTTGCCTTGTCGCCGTGACAGCGCATGCAGTGCTCCTCCAGCAGCGGCTGAACCTTCCCGGTAAAGTGGGCGCTCCCGCCAACCGCCGCAGCCGGTCGCGTCGCCTGGTCGATCTTCGCCGCCAGAAAATGATCGATCGCATTTCGCGCCTCGGCCCCCTCCGGCAGCTCCGGCACGGCAACCGATTCCAACGATGCCACAAACTCCCGGGCCTGCTGGTGACGCTGCGCCCAATACGCCGCTTCTCCACGGGCAGCCCCTTTCCGGCGCTCCCGTTCCAGGTTAGCGAAACGGGATTGCTGAACCTGGCGGAAAATCTCCACCGCTTCGGGCTCGAACTTGAACTCCTCCCCTGAGACCGGCTTCAGAAAGCCCCACTGCTCGCCCGATGACCGGGCAACCAGCAGCTCGCCCACCTCGAAGCGTCTCCCCGACAGCCCGGCCTTTGCCTCGAGAACCAGCTCCACCGGCCCACCGTCCGTCTCCACAGTGATTTCCGTGTCTCGGGTGCCCAGACGCGCCCGCGGATACGGCAGCGGTCCCTCCAGCGGCGGCCGCATGTCGTTGTGCGCCCCGCGTTGAACCCTCGCTGCCTTGGTCGTCGCGACGATCTCCCCATCCGCCCACAACCGCGTCATGCCCGGCGCCCGGATCAGGAACCGGTGTTCTCCTGCCGGCAAATCCACCTTCGCCGCCAATCGAATCAACGAAGCGTCCCGCGCCAGCCGTTCACCCCGCCCACCGTAGCGCTGCGGGAGACCGTACAGCGCAAACGCTCGCGCGCTGAAGGACTCGCTAGCGTGCCGGGTCACCATCGGCCAGCCGTTGCCTCCCCCCGCCCCGTCGAAAACCTCCACCAGGACCTCTCCTGCCTCGGCTTTCGAGAAATCAGGCCGCGGCGGCTGCGGTTCAAACCGGTAGCGCGTCCCTAGCTCTTCCGCCCCCAAAGCCCTGCGATGCACCGCCACCTCGTCCACCCGTCCCCGTAAACTCGCCGATCGAGATCCTCCCATCGCCGACCCGATCCAGATCTCGCCGTCCGCACCTACCGGCCCACGCGTCGTCTTCCCGCCGAGATCCCACTTCCCCTTCACCTCCCGACCGTCGATGAATCCCCGGATGCTGTCAGGTTCACCAAAGCGGTAGGTCACCGCCACGTGGTGCCATCCACTCCCCGGCGCAAAGCCGTCCGAACTCGTCCAGCGATGAAAATCGCCCCCGTCACCCTCGCCCGGCTCGGACCGGAAGAGAAAACTCAAGCGCGCCTCGCCTCGCTCGCCCCGAAGCCGCAGCGCCCAGTTCTGTGCATCCTTCTTCGGGCCACTGGCTTCGGTTCGGCCCTTGCCGATCACATACTGGTTTTGACCCCGGTCGATCCCATCGCACGTCAGCCAAGCCTCGACGGTGATCGCATCTCCGTGGCGCATCGCCAGTTCACTGGCCAAAGCCTCATCGGTCACGCGCAGATGAGCGCCGGAACGTCCGTCCACGTGCACGGCCGGGTTGGTTTCACCGAAATCCGGAAAGAACGGCGCCATCGGACCTGTTGTCTGGGTGACGTTTCCAATGCGCTTCCACCCCTCCTCTTCTCCATCGAACCGCCACCAAGCCGTGGGCTCGGCCCGCTCCAGCATCCGGGACCATTCCGACGCCGTGACCGCTGGCAACCCAGCGAAGGCCGCGACGCACATCCCCCAACCTATCGCAATTTTCGAAACCATATCCCCACACATAACACGGCCCGTCTCCAGTCTTCCTCGCAAAAAATCTCCACCGAACCCGCCATCTCCCGATTTGCCTTTACAAATCAGCAACCCAGGTTGTTTCCCATGTCCAAATCCACCCTCACCACCGAACAACGAGACGCCATCGACGCCTATTGGCGCGCCTCAAACTACCTCTCCGTCGGCCAGATCTACCTCATGGAAAATCCGCTCCTCCGGGAGCCTCTCACCGCGGATCACGTCAAACCACGCCTGCTCGGCCACTGGGGCACCACCCCGGGCCTGAACTTCATCTACGTCCATCTCAACCGCGTCATCCGGGATCGCGACCTGAACTGCATCTACATCACCGGCCCCGGCCACGGAGGACCCGCCGTCGTCGCTCAAACCTACCTCGAGGGCACCTACTCCGAACTCTACCCCGACATCACCAACGATGAACGCGGCATGCGGCGGCTCTTCAAACAGTTCTCCTTCCCGGGAGGGATTCCCAGCCACGCCGCGCCCGAGACGCCCGGCTCCATCCACGAAGGCGGTGAACTCGGTTATGCCCTCTCCCATGCCTTCGGCGCAGCTTTCGACAATCCCGATCTCATCGTCGCTTGCGTCATCGGCGACGGCGAAGCCGAAACCGGCCCGCTCGCCGCGTCCTGGCACTCGAACAAATTCCTGAACCCGGTCCGCGACGGAGCGGTCCTCCCCATCCTCCACCTCAACGGATACAAAATCGCGAACCCCACCGTCTTGGCCCGCGTCAGCCACATGGAACTCGACGCCCTCTTCCGCGGCTACGGATACGAACCCTTCTACGTCGAAGGCGATGAACCCGAAGCCATGCACCAGGCCATGGCCGCCACACTCGACGAAGTTTGCGACCGCATCCGCGACATCCAATCCGACGCCCGGCAAAACGGATCTCGCGCTCGTCCCCGCTGGCCGATGATCGTGCTTCGCTCCCCGAAAGGCTGGACCGGACCCAAAGAGATCGATGGAAAAAAGGTCGAGGATTTCTGGCGCTCGCACCAAGTCCCCCTGGCCGACGTCCACCATCATCCCGAGCGCCTGCCCGACCTCGAGAGCTGGATGCGCAGCTACCGGCCGGAGGAACTCTTCGACGAAAATGGCTCGCTCATCCCCGAACTCCACGCCCTCGCTCCCGAGGGAAACCGCCGCATGGGCGCCAATCCTCACGCCAATGGCGGCCTCCTCCTCCGCGCCCTGAGGATGCCCGATTTCCGCGACTACGCCACCGACGTGCCCAAACCAGGGGTCACCAAGGGCGAGGCGACCCGCGTCCTCGGCCAGTTCCTCCGGCGCGTTATGGAATTGAACCGGGAGAACCAAAACTTCCGCCTCTTCGGCCCGGACGAAACCGCTTCGAACCGCCTGAGCGCCGTTTTCGACGAGACCGCGCGCACCTGGCTCGACGAAATCCTGCCCAAAGACGAGCACCTCGCGCCCGACGGCCGCGTGATGGAGATCCTCAGTGAGCACACCTGCCAGGGCTGGCTCGAAGGCTACCTGCTCACCGGTCGCCACGGCCTTTTCTCCTGCTACGAAGCCTTCATCCACATCATCGATTCGATGTTCAACCAGCACGCGAAGTGGTTGAAGGTCACCCGGGACGAAATCCCGTGGCGGCGTCCGATTGCCTCGCTGAATTACCTCCTCACCTCCCATGTCTGGCGGCAGGACCACAACGGTTTCAGCCACCAGGACCCCGGATTCATCGATCACGTCGTGAACAAAAAGGCCGACGTGATCCGCGTCTACCTCCCGCCCGATGCCAACACGCTACTCTCGGTGGCCGACCACTGCCTCCGAAGCCGGAATTACGTGAACGTCATCGTGGCTGGCAAACAACCTCAGCCCCAGTGGCTCGACATGGATGCCGCCGTCAAACACTGCACCCGCGGCCTCGGCATCTGGGAATGGGCCAGCAACGACGCCGATAGCGAACCCGATGTCGTCATGGCCTGCGCCGGCGATACCCCGACCATCGAAACCCTCGCCGCGGTCGAGATCCTTCACCAGGAGTTGCCCGCGCTGAAAGTTCGCGTCGTGAACATCGTCAACCTCATGAAGCTCCAGCCGCCCAGCGAACACCCTCACGGCCTCTCCGACAAAGAGTTCGACGCGATCTTCACCACCGACCGGCCCATCATCTTCGCCTACCACGGCTACCCGTGGCTCATCCATCGCCTCACCTACCGGCGGACAAACCACAAGAACCTCCACGTCCGGGGCTACAAAGAAGAAGGCACCACGACCACGCCCTTCGACATGGTCGTCCTCAACGACCTCGACCGTTTCCACCTCGTCATGGACGTGATCGATCGCGTGCCGTCCCTCGGCCCAAAAGCCGCCTACCTAACCCAAAAACTTCGGGATAAAATCATCGAGCACAAACACCACATCGCCACTCATGGCGAGGACCTCCCCGAGGTCCGCGAATGGGCCTGGGGAAAATCCAAAGCGCTGACCGAATGACCGGCCACCGGATCCTCTGCCTGAACTCCGGCTCTTCCTCCCTCAAGTATGCCCTCTTTGAAGGCAACCCGCCGAATTGGCGCGAGGAACAGAGCGGGGTCATTGAGGGCCTCTCAGCATCCAACCCCGAAAGGCATGCCGAAGCCCTTCGAGAGGTGTTCCAGAACCGCTTCTCTCACGCGGCTGCCCAGGTTCACGCCGTTGCCCACCGCTTCGTCCATGGCGGTCTTGAATTCCGCTCCCCCATCCGCATCGATGAAAACGTCGATGCCCGGCTCAAAGCCCTGACCCCATGGGCCCCCTCTCACCTGCCTCAGGCCCTCGCCGGACTGGAGTCCGCCAAGAAGGCGTTGCCGGCCACTCCTCAAATCGCTTGTTTCGACACCGCTTTTCACGCTCGTCTTCCCAGGCTCGCCACCCGTTTGCCCTTGCCACTGCGGTTCCACGAAGCCGGCCTCAGACGATTCGGTTTCCATGGCCTGTCCTGCGAATCCGTCGTCGATCACCTCGGCGACCGCCTCCCCGCGCGGACCATCATCGCTCACCTTGGCAGCGGCTGCAGCATGACCGCCCTCCTCCACGGTCAACCGGTCGAGACGACCATGGGATTTACCCCGAACAGCGGCCTCATGATGGGCACCCGCTGTGGCGACCTCGAACCAGGCGCGGTATTGCACCTGCTTCGCACCACCGGCACCCCGCTGGATGAAATCGAGAGATTGCTTTCGAAGGAATCGGGTTTGCTGGGCGTTTCGGGCCGCTCGGCCGATATGCGGGACCTCTTGGCCGCGGAACCGGAGGATGAGGCCGCCAAGCTGGCGATCGACCTTTTCTGTCATCACGCTCGACGTCACGTGGGCGCGCTCGCCGCGGTCCTGGGCGGGCTGGACCTGCTCGTGTTCACCGGCGGGATCGGCGAGCATGCCGGCCCCATACGCGAGCGCATCACGGCGCCCCTCCTGGAGTGGCTTTCCTTCGAAACCCTGACCGTTCCTTCGGCTGAAGAGCGCGTCATGGCCAAGCAAGCAGCCGCCCTGATTTCGCCTCGGCCCGGCGGATCGCCGTGAATCATTTCGCGGATCAGATTTTGCCGTGACATCCCGGCTGTTTCCTGAGAGACTGTATGCGGGTCAGTGAGTTCTCCAGGCATCCCCCTTTCTTCGACGGACGTCGAGGAGGCCACGGGTTCGGCGGTCTTCTCGGACCTCAAACAGCAAATCCTGGAGAGCATCACCGACGCCTTCCTGGGTGTCGATGCCTCATGGCGTTATTGCTACGTCAACGATGCCGCCCTCGATCTCGTCGGCAAATCCCGCCCGGAACTTCTCGGGCATACCATCCTCGAAGTCTTTCCCGAACTCCGCGACACGCCTTTCCACCGCGCGATGCGGCGCGCCAAGGAAATGCGGGAGGATGCCGAGATCATCGACTACTACCCGCCCCACGATCGATGGTATCACTGCCGCATGTATCCGGCCGAAGGTGGCGGATTCAGCATCTACTTCTCCGACTACACCGAGCGCCGTCAGAATCATGAACGGCTGAGCTTGGCTCTGGATGCCGGCCAAATGGGCGCCTGGGACGCCGATCTCGTCGCCGGCCAGCTTTCCATCGACGAGCGCGTGTGCGAACTGCTCGGCTTTGATCCCGGCACTCGAGTGATCGCCCTCGACGAGCCACTAAAGTACATCCCCGCTGAGGACCGAAAGCGCCTCGAGAGCTTCTACGGAGAACCACAACCCAAGTGGGACCACCCCTTCGAATTCCAGTGGGACCATCCCGAAGCCAGGAATCTCTGGCTCGCTTCGCGCGGCAAGTTGCTTCTCAATGCCGAAGGCCAACCGGTCAGGCTCATCGGCGTCGTCTACGACATCTCCGAAAAGAGGCGCCAGGAGCAGGAACTCCGGAAACTCAATAGCCTGCTCCGCCGCCGCATCACCGAGCAGGACGACGAACTCGAAGTGCTTTCCGAAAACGTCCCCGCCTACTTCGCGTCGATCGACCAGGGACTTCGTTTCCGGTTCGTCAACCGAATCCATGAAGGACGGCTCGGGGCCAAACCCGGATCACTCCTCGGAAAACCCGTCAGCGAGGCCTATTCCGAAGCCAACTACCGCGAATTGGAACCGCACCTTCGCGCCTGCCTGAATGGCGAGGAGTCTCAGTTCGAAATGAACCTGGATGTCCCGGCGGGTGCCCCCAGGGTCGTCCGGGTCCTCCTCGTCCCCCGACACGCATCCCAGGGCCCTCCCTGCTCCGGCGTGCTTTTCCTGGCCACCGACATCACCCAAGAGCGCCGGCTGCAAAAGGAAGTCCTCGAGGTCAGCGAACGGGAAAAGGCTAGCATCGGCCGCGACATCCACGACAGCCTCTGCCAGGAACTCGGCGCTATCGGATTCTTCGCCAAAGCTCTCGCCGAACGCCTGAAACTTGCCGGCGACCCCGCGGCCGATGACGCGAAGGCTCTCGTCGCTCAAATTGGCGACACCACCCAGCGCGCCCGCAAACTAGCTCGTGGTCTCTCCCCGGTCGTCCTCGAAGACCGTTCGCTTCAGGAGGCCTTGCGAGACCTCGCCGAAAACACCAGCCACCTCTTCCGGAACGTCGAATGCTCGTTCCACGTCCGGCCTCTCGGAAGCGATCTTCATTCCTCGGTGGCCACCCAGCTCTACCTGATTGCACGCGAAGCAAGTTACAACGCCGCTCGCCACGGGGAGCCCACTCAGATCGATATCGAGCTGACGCCCGCGGAAGGCTCCGCCCGCCTGGTCGTCACGGACAATGGCTCAGGCCGGATCGAAGACATCGTCGAAGGACTCGGCATGAGATCCATGCGCTACCGCGCACGGACGCTTGGCGGCCACCTCCAATTCCTGAATGCCCCGGGCGACTCCGGACTGAAGGTTCAGTGCTTCATCCCATTGACTCCCACCCATGAATACCACCACCACACTCCCTGAAAAATCCACCGAGACCGCACCCATCCGTGTCTTCGTGATCGATGACCACCCCCTTCTTCGGGAAGGCCTCATCAAAATGCTCTCGATGGAACCCGATCTCGAGATCTGCGGCGAACTCGGATCCGGACGGGGTGCCGTCGATGCCATCCTTTCCATCTCGCCCGATGTCCTTCTCCTCGATCTTTCCCTCCCCGATTGCAGCGGACTGGAACTCATCAAGGACCTCCGCGCCGCCGAATTCAAGGGCCCCATCCTCGTCATTTCCATGCACGACGAAACCCTGTATGCCGACCGCACGCTCCGAGCCGGCGCCAATGGCTACATCATGAAGGAGGAGGCCACCGACCGCATCATCCTCGGCATCCGGACCGCTCTCGAAGGAAACGTTTTCCTCAGCGATGAAATGCAGCGCCGTCTCTTGAAACGCGTTGCCGGTTTCGATCAGCCCAAGACCGATGGGATCTGCCTCGAGCGCCTCAGCGACCGCGAATTTGAAATCCTCGAACTCATCGGTCGCGGCCTTCCCCCTCGCGACATCGCGTCCATGCTCAGCATCAGCCCAAAAACCGTCGATGCGCACCGGGCACGCATCAAAGAAAAGCTCGGCATGCGCGACGGCGGTGAACTCGTTCGGTTCGCGGTTCGCTGGGTCGAAACCGGCCCGGGAGAAACCAAGAGCAGGCTGCGAGAATAGGGTTTTACCCTAGAGCGACTCAGGCCATACCCCTAATCCGGTTCAGCTCCCCTCCCCATTGAACCTTCCGTTCGATTCTGCTCTCCTACGGTCGTCTCATTTCAGGCGACTCGCCCCGGTTCTGGCGAGTGACACGGAGGAATAAAGAACGCCGCGTTTCCCTGCTTGGGGAGCGCGGCGTTCGTCTTTGAATCCGGTCGTGCCAAACCCCGCTCCGAATCAAACGAAGCCGGGCCTCCATCAATTGATTGATCGATTCGGCAAAGCCGTCTTCGGAAGCCGAACCAAGACATGAAGGGCTTCCATCTGCCCTCCCGTCAGCGCCCGCGACAACCACCGTCCGACCACCCGGCCGAGATCCACCCTTTCCGGCCCCAGCATGGCGATCGCTCGCTCACCTTCCAATCCAACTCGAACCGCAAGACCAGGTCGAATCACGCGCTTCAATGCAAACACCACCGCATTCTGACCAGCAGGATCGGACATCGGGCAATCATTCAACCAGTAATCCATCGCCTGAATGTCGTGCTCCAAAATCTGGAGACTGGCGGGGAGGCTCTTCTCCTCGGGAAACAGTATGGGCGCGCGACGTTGGCGGCGCTGCCCGAATCCAGCCCGCCGATGCCGCGGGCCTAGGGTGTATTTGGGGAGGGTGCTAGGGGTCATATCTCATCCTAGAACGAGATCGCGCCCCCCATCTATTCGAAAAATCTCGAACCTTGTTAGTGTTTTTTCGTACGCCCCGTCCAGAGATGACGGCGCTTCGTTAGGGTGCCTCATCGCGCCCCGAGGAATGGTGCCCCCTGCTTCTGGGCTGATTCACAAACGACCACTCACTCTCTGGGCGCTTCGAGATCCGAACCCGCTTCGAGAATCGGTGCCGCCTTGCCTGAACCCGGCCCCATCAAGGTCACGACCTTTTCGAGAGAAAGGGCAATGGTCGCCTTCTCCGGATCGGGCAAACGCTCCAGGGCTGCCGCCAACGCCTCGTGCAATGGCGAAGGCGAGTTGGCCAGCAACTCCTTCCCTTTCTCCGTCAGGTAGACGCGGACCAACCGGCGGTCGCGCACCGATCGTTCACGTTGCACCAACTCCTGCCTCTCTAACCGGTCCACGATCCCGACCACCGTGCTCGAACTCAGAAACGCTTGCTCCGCCAAATCCTTCAGAGCCAATGGCCCGCGCTCGTCGATCTTTGCCAGGCACACGAGTTGAGGCACCGTAATTCCATACTCACTCGCCAGCCGTTTGGAATACGTGTCCACCTCGCGAATGATCTGGCGAATCGCGCTTAACACCCGCAGGTCATACCGTTCCGCCGGAATGGAAGGCATGCGCTGGTGAAGTTCTTTCTCCTCCCCGTCCGGTTTGGACGGAACGGGCTTACAGGTCGACCGCTTGGATGGCATGGATCGTGAAATCAACTGAAGCGCCAAACCTCACTCACACCCCATCAATTGCCAAGCGCCAGCTTCAGGAAACCCAAGGTTCCGACGAAAACTCACGACGCCCACGCGCGCCTCGCAAAGCGCGCTCAACCGGACCGTGCCCAAACGTCGCCCGGCCCGTCCACGATTCGAGCCCCCCCTAAACCAAAGCGGAAGGCTCACTCGAGAGAATCTCCTCGAGATAATCCTCGGGAATCGCCTTCGTTTTCCGCCCGACCAAGGCGTAGTAAAACAACTGAATTCCCTCCATCGAAAGACGATGCCGGTAGCGTTCCAGGTGGTAGACATTGAAATACTCGGAAAACATCAGCTCCCGGATGAATCGCGAGAAACCGGAGTTGTCGTCGTGATCTAAAAACGTTTCTTTGATGTTCACCGCCACCCACCCGGATGGCTGAATCAGCTGCAGCGCCGTGAAAAAAGCCTCGGGCGGGATGTCCCCGAATCCCAAAGCCGCGACCGACGTGAGGCAGTCGCAGCTCCATTCGCTCAAATCCGACTTCTGTTCGTCATCGAGACCTGTGAAATCCACCACGTAATACTCGTCATAGACATCTGGACGATCACGAAACGTCGCCGTCTTCGCTTCGGGAATGATGTCCACACCAATTAGCCGCGCCACGCCATATCGGTGCTTGAGCACTTCACCCATCATCCCGTTCCCGGCGCCGAGATCCAAGACCCTCAGCTCGGAGAGGCTTTCCCGGTCCGTGGTCAACGAACGCTCCAGCAGCTCGCCCACCCGGGTCGGCGAAGTGCACTTCAATCGGTCGTAAAAAAGCTGCTCGTAAAGGCCCGGCCGCTTGAAAATCTCATCGTAGTCATGGAACCGGACCTTCGTCTTCGAACCGTTCTCGGTCAGATAAAAAAACACTTCGTCCTGCTGCAGGGATTGGAGGTCGGCTTGTGGAAATTGGATGTGATGACGAGGTTTCATGAGAGCTTGGCTTGAGATTTGTATTCGTGAACTGGTAAGTCGATGAAACTAGCATCTTTCCCTTTCATCTCAAATGATTCTTGCTCTTCCTCAACTCCCTTCCCCCTCATGGCCCTCTCCCTTGGCTCCAGGCCCAACAAAATCGCACTTATCCGGCCGCGCCCCCTACGCATCCTCCTGCGCGAGGTGAGCCTCCCCTCGAGCCGCTGACCCGCTCCCGCCGCTTCCCCAAAGGAAAAGGTCCGCACCCGGCTCAACCGAATGCGGACCTCCGTCCAAAGGCTGTCGATCAATCCATCAGACGATCATGCCCGCCGCCACGGTCTCGTTCGTCCCCGGATCGATCAGAATGAAGCTTCCCGTGTTCCGGTTCCGCCGGTAGCTATCGTAGAACAACGGCATCGACGTCCGAAGCGAGATCCGGCCGATGTCATTCAACTGGAACTCGAGGTCGTCTTCGATCTTGTGAAGATTATTGATGTTCACTTTGTAGCGAACGTCTTCGACGATGGCTTTCACCTCTTTCGTCGTGTGACGGAGCACATACTTCCCGCGCTGCTTGAGTTGCTGACGATCACTGAACCAGCAAATCATGGCTTCGATGTCCTGACCGACATTCGGCTGGTTGTTGGGCTTGACGATCATGTCGCCCCGGCTGATGTCGATCTCATCTTCCAAAGTCATCACCACCGAGAGCGGGCTGAATGCCTCTTCGACGGTTCCATCGTACGATTCGACCGATTTGATCTTCGACTCAAACCCGGAAGGTAACACGACCACATCGTCGCCAGCTTTAAACACCCCGCCCGCGACACGCCCCGCGTAGCCCCGGAAGTCGTGATACTTCTGGCTCTGAGGCCGGACCACCCACTGCACTGGGTAACGCGCATCGACGTGGTTTTCGTGGGCCCCGATATAGACCGTCTCCAAGTGATAAAGGAACGGAGGCCCTTGATACCAAGGCATCCGGTCCGACTTGTCCACGACGTTGTCACCCTCCAGTGCGCTGATCGGAATGAAGGTCACTTCCACCAGGTTCTCCAATCGCGAGGCAAACTCTTCAAAGTCGTGTTTGATCCTCCGGAAGGTCTGCTCATCCCAGTCGACCAGGTCCATCTTGTTCACCGCCACCACGATGTGTTGGATCCGAAGCAGACTGGCGATGAAAGCGTGACGGCAGGTCTGCTCGATCACTCCCTTCCGCGCGTCCACCAGGATGACCGCCAGGTTTGCCGTCGAAGCACCCGTCACCATATTCCGTGTGTATTGGATGTGACCCGGCGTGTCGGCGATGATGAACTTCCGCCGCGGCGTGGCGAAGTAGCGATAGGCCACGTCGATTGTGATCCCTTGTTCCCGCTCGGCCCGGAGACCGTCGGTCAACAGAGCAAGGTTCACGTTTTCATCCCCGCGCTGCTGGGATGAACGCTCAACGGCCTCCAGTTGATCTTCGAAGATCGCCTTCGAATCATATAAGAGCCGTCCAATCAAGGTGCTCTTCCCGTCATCGACGCTCCCAGCCGTGGTGAACCGGAGCAGGTCCATGTCCAGGTAGCCTCCGCTTTGTTCGCTATTCATCGTGATCTGTCCTCGAGTTTGCGTATCGTGCATGGTTTGGTTTTGGCTGGGCTTTAGAAATATCCTTCTTTCTTGCGATCTTCCATCGCGGTCTCCGACCGCTTGTCATCCGCACGCGTCCCGCGCTCGGTCTGACGCGCCGCAGCCACTTCTTCGATGATCTTGTCCACCGTGTCCGAATCCGACTCGACCGCTCCCGTGCACGTGGCGTCACCAATCGTGCGGAATCGAACTTTCTTCGTCGATGGAATTTCACCTTCCTGCGGCGTCACGAATTCGCTCACTGCCAGGTAAGTCCCTCCTCGATAGATCACCTCCCGCTCGTGCGCGAAATACAGGCACGGAAGCTCGATCTCTTCCGCCTTAATATATTGCCAAATGTCCATCTCCGTCCAGTTACTCAGCGGAAACACCCGGAAGTGCTCTCCCTCGTGTTTCCGTCCGTTGAAGATGTTCCAAAGTTCCGGACGCTGGTTCTTGGGATCCCATTGGCCGAAGTCGTCCCGGTGCGAGAAGAAGCGCTCTTTCGCCCGCGCCTTCTCTTCGTCACGTCGCCCGCCTCCGAGCGCCGCGTCAAATCGATTCTCTTCGATCGTGTCGAGAAGCGTCGTCGTCTGAAGACGGTTCCGGCTCGCCGTCGGCCCCTTCTCTTCGACCACCCTTCCTTCGTCGATCGACTTTTGCACCGACCCCACGACCAATCGCGCGCCGGCTTCTTCAACGAAGCGGTCACGGTAATCCATGGTTTCCGGGAAGTTATGTCCCGTGTCGATGTGCACCAACGGAAAGGGAAGGCGGGCCGGGAAGAACGCTTTGCGCGCCAAATGGGCCATGACGATGGAATCCTTGCCCCCGGAGAAAAGGAGGGCCGGATTGTTGAACTGGGCCGCGGTTTCGCGAAGCACGAAGATCGCCTCAGCTTCCAGCTGTTTCAGGTGGGTAACGGTGTACGATGGCATGATCGGAGGTGTTTCCTGTCTCTCAGGTTTGGATTGATGGCCTTTTCACGTTCTCTGCACGCGGGGCAGGACTTCCCTAAACAACGCATCCAGAGATTCTTCGACGCTCGACAGCTCGGTATCGATCAACAGATCCGGCTCGTCCGGCTCCTCAAAAATCGAATCCTTGCCTGTAAACTGCGAGACCTGTCCCGCTTGGGCCTTCGCGTAGAGCCCTTTGGGATCCCGCCCCGCGCAGGTCTCGAAACTCGCTCTCACATAGACTTCGAGGAAATCTTCCGCACCAATCACCGACCGCGCCAGCTCGCGCAGCTCCTTCTTCGGCGTGATGAACGACGTAAGAGTCACCAGTCCAGCGCGCGCAAATAACTTCGCCACCTCGGCAATGCGGCGAATGTTCTCTTTCCGGTCGTCGTCGCTGAATCCCAGATTGGCATTCAATCCCGTCCGGATATTGTCGCCGTCCAAAATCTGAGTGTAAAAGCCTTCCTCGGCCAGGCGTCGCTCCAGAGCGATCGCCAACGTCGATTTGCCCGAACCCGACAGTCCGTAGAGCCAAATCACCTGCCCGCGCTGGCCAAGCCGCTCCTCCTTCGCTTCCCGCCCAAGCATGCGGTCGAAAACGGGGTGTAGGTTCTCCGGGTTCGTCATCGGTTCTCTCTTAAATCACGTAGTCTCCGGCACTCTCCACCGGCTGGCTGTTCTCGTGAAGACCGCACTCCCTTTTGTGTCCAAAGAATCGCGGTCCTCCCATGGCTTCAGCGTCCACCAAGCGATGCGAGGTGTGCCAGTCACCAATGCTAATATACCCATCTTCCCACAAAGGGTGATATGGTAAATCGAATTTTTTTAAATATTTGTAAATTTCGCGATCATTCCAATCAATTATGGGATGTACTCGCACCACCCCATCCTGAAATCCCAGCACGTCCAGTTTCTCCCGCGTGTCGCTCTGATCCCGCCTCACCCCTGAAATCCATGCGCGCGCTTTCAACTCGCGCAGCGCCCGCTCCATCGGCTCCACTTTGTTGATCAAATTGTACTTCTCGATCCCTGCCACCCCCTGCTCCCAGAGCTTCCCGTGACGCGCCTCCTGCCAAGCCGGACTCTCCGCAGCCCGGTAGATCCTCAGGTTCAGGTTCAAACGCTCGCGCAATTCGTCCACGAACCGGTAGGTCTCCGGGAAAAGATAACCCGTATCCACTAGAATGACCGGAATCCTCGGCCGAACTCGCGTCACCAAGTGAAGGCAAACCGCTGATTGCGCACCGAAACTGGACGACATCACGGTGTGACGCGGAAAAGCCTCCAGAGCCCAGCGAACCCGCGCTTCCGCATCCATCGACTCCAGACGGTCCGAGACCAGACGCAGTTCCTTGCCGGAAAGTCCTTGGCCCGTCTCCTTCGCGGGGCGCTTCGCCTTGGACTGGGCAGCGGTCTTCTTTTTGGCGGACGCTCGCTTGGCAGCGGGACGCTTCAACGATTTGGCATCGCGACGATCCATGCAATTCTCCTAATTCCCTATCGGATAGGTCGACTATTCGACGCCGAACCTCCGGCCGTCCGCCTCCCATGTCAAGCGCCGCATCCCACAGGCCGCCGGCGCGCAACTCCCAACGCCACCCCTAAATCAACGCCCGCGCCGCCACCGCAAGATTCTCCGCCGTCATCCCAAGCTCCTTCATCACCGTCGCCCCAGGGGCACTCAGCCCAAATCGATCGATCGATACCACGCGCCCGTCCAGCCCCGTGTACTTCGGCCAAACTCCCGACACACCGGCTTCGATCGCCACCCGCGCCCGGCACGTCGAGGGCAGCACGGATTCCCGGTAGCTTTCCGGTTGCCGGTCGAATCGCTCCAGACAGGGCATCGAAACGACCCGCACTCCCGATCCAAGATCCTTCGCGGCCGCGACCGCATGCTGCACCTCGCTACCAGACGCCATGAGGATCAAGCGCAAATCGCCTTCTTCCGGCACCAAAACGTAGCCCCCGGCTTTGACGCCTTCGCGTCGCGTCTCCACGCTCGCGAAATTCAGCGGCGGCACTCCCTGCCGCGTGAGCAGCAAAGCCGTCGGTCCATCCATTCTTTCCGCGGCCGCCACGAAAGCTCCGGCGGTCTCCTCCGCATCGGCAGGACGAATGACGTCCAGATTCGGGATGACGCGGAGCGAACTGCAGGTCTCTACCGGCTGGTGGGTCGGCCCGTCCTCACCCACGCCGACGGAGTCGTGCGTGAAAATGTAAATCACCGGAAGCCCGGCAAGTGAGGCCAGCCGGATCGACGGCCGCAGGTAGTCCGCGAACACCAGGAAAGTCGCCCCCGATGGCCGAAACAATCCGTCATAGGCGATCCCGTTCAAAATCGCGCCCATGCCGTGTTCGCGAATCCCATACCAGAGGTTTCTCTCGGTCGCGGCCTCGCGGCCGAAGTCACCGCTCGATTTGATGTAGTTTTTGTTGGAACCGAACAGGTCGGCACTGCCGGTGACCAGCAACGGCAAAGCCTCGGCCAGGGGCTGCATGACTTCTCCTCCCGCCGCCCGGGTCGCCACGGCCTTGTCCGCATCGAACGCAGGGATGCGCGACGAGAGATCGTTCGGAACCTCACCCGCGACGCCGGCTTCGAGGGTCGCCGCCAATTCGGGATTGGCCGACTTCCACGCTTCGAAACGAGCCAACCAGCTCTCGTACTCCGCCTTCCGCTCAGTTTTCCGTTCGGCGAAGAAGGCGCGCACGTCGTCGGACACGAAGAAGGTCTCGTCCGGCAGTCCCAGTCCTTTCCGGGCCGCCTCGGCGTAATCCACGCCGGCTTCGCCATGCCCCTTGTTCGTCCCGGCCACTTCGGGAATGCCACGAGCGATCTCCGTCCGCGCGATGATCAGCTTCGGGCGGCCATTGTTGTCGCCTTTCGCACGCGCCACGGCCTCCTGAATCGCCGAAAAATCGTGGCCGTCGATCGTAGCGGTGTCCCAGCCCATCGCCGCAAATCGCTGAGCCGTGTCCTCGCTCTGCGTGACCTCGGCCATGGCGTCCAGCGTCACGTCGTTCGAATCGAAAATCAGAATCAGGTTGTCCAGCCCGACGTGCCCGGCAAAAGCGGCCGCTTCGTTCGCCACCCCTTCCTGCAGGCAACCGTCTCCCGCCAGCGCGATCACGTGCTGATCGAAAATCGTGTGGTCCTCCGTATTGAACCGCGCCGCCGCCATCTTCGCGGAGACCGCGTAGCCCACGGCATTCCCCACCCCCTGCCCGAGCGGCCCCGTCGTGGCCTCCACCCCCGGCGCTTCCCGGAACTCAGGGTGACCCGGCGTCATCGAGTGCAGTTGCCGAAAATTCACGATCTCCTCCAGTGGAAGGTCGAATCCGCTGAGGTGCAGCCAGCTGTAAAGAAACATCGACCCGTGCCCCGCGCTGAGAACGAAACGATCGCGGTTGATCCACTCCGGCTCGTCCGGGTTGAACCGCAGCGCATACCCAAAGAGCACCGCCCCAACTTCGGTCGCTCCCAGTGGAAGCCCCAAGTGCCCGGATTTCGCCTTCGTCACCGCGTCGATACTCAGTCCGCGTGAAATCGTTGCTGCCTTCGCCAAAATTTCCGTATTCATCACGTCGATCGCTCCGCCCTCGGCCGAAGCGCAGCTACCCAACCCCCTTCAAACCATCTTGCAAGGGCGAATCAATCCAGGCGTCCAAACCCCGGCGTCCCGGCTGAATTCCACCGCTTCCAGGCTTTTACCGGTAGATGACCGCCCAAATCCCCGTAATGATGTCCCAACCCATGGAAGACCGCTTCGGGCATCGCATCAGCTACCTCCGCGTTTCCGTCACCGACCGGTGCAACGAACGGTGCAGCTACTGCATGCCCGACGAGGAACAGGACTGGATGAACCGCCAGGACCTCCTCGCTTACGAGGAAATCCTCCGCACACTTCGGGTGGGCGCCAAACTCGGCATCCGCAAAGTCCGGGTCACGGGCGGCGAGCCTCTCACCCGTCCCGGCGTCGTCCCTTTCATGGCTCGCGTGAAGGCCATCCCCGGCATCAAAATGCTCGGTCTCTCCAGCAACGGAACCCTCCTCGCCCGCCGGATGCCCGGTGGCGCCACCGTCGCTCACGCCCTCCGCTCCGCCGGAGTCGATGCCCTCAATCTCTCCCTCGATTCCCTCGATCGCGCAACTTACGCCGAGGCCACCGGCCGCGATTTCCTCCCGAACTTCCTCGCCGGACTCGAAGCGGCGCGAGACGCCGGTTTCCACCAGATTCGCCTGAACTGCGTGCTCATGCGCGGCCGAAACGAGCACGAACTGTGGGATCTCATCGAGTTTGCCCGCCAGCACGGATGCCTCCTGCGCTTCATCGAACTCATGCCCGTCAGCAGCCGCCAGGTTCTAACCCCAGAGAATTTTCTCTCCACCCAGGAAGCCCGGCGTATCGTGGAGTTCCGCACGGGGCCGCTCGTCCCCATCCCCGATTTCCGCACCACGGGCCCCGCAACCTACTATCAGGTTCCTGACACCGGTCAAAAGATCGGTTTCATCGGCGCCATGACGAACCTCCATTTCTGTGAGTCCTGTAACAAAATGCGCCTCACCGCCGACGGCAAACTCCGCCCGTGCCTTGGAAGCCACCTCGAGTTCGACTTCCGCGCCCTCTTGCGCGATCCCGAAACGACGGACGACGACCTCGAACGGGCCATCCTCGAAGTGGTCGATCGCAAACCCGAGGCCCACGAGTTCCGCGAAAACTACCAGCCGGGTCGCCGCATGATCGCCATCGGAGGATGAACCAGCCCAACCTCACCCATATCGATCGCGACGGCGCCGCAGCCATGGTCGACGTTTCGGGAAAACCTGCGCTCCTGCGCCAGGCGCGCGCCGCCGGCTTCGTCTCCCTCCAACCCTCGACCATCGAGGCCATCCAGGCCGACGCCGTCACCAAGGGCAGTGTCCTCGCCGCGGCCCGCCTCGCCGGCATTCAAGCCGCGAAACTGACGTGGCAGCTCATCCCCCTCTGTCACCAGCTCCCGCTCTCTCACGCCGAGGTCGATTTCTCCTGGACGAATGACGGCCTGCGCATTGAGGCCAGCGCCCAAACCTTGGCGGGAACCGGCGTCGAAATGGAAGCCCTCACCGCCGTCACCGTCGCTGCTCTGACCGTCTACGACATGTGCAAGGCCATCGACACCCAAATGACCATCGGCGACATCCGTCTGCTCGAGAAAACCAAACGCCCTCTTCCCGCATGAGTGATTCCGCCATCCAAGTGGGCATCATCACCGTTTCGGACCGCGCCAGCTCGGGCGAATACGAAGATCACGGCGGCCCGGCCCTCGTTCAGGACGCAGAGCGCCGCGGTTGGAACGTGCTGGCAACCGCTGTGGTTCCCGATGATCTCAACCGGATCCAGGACGCCATCCGCTCCTTCAGTTCTCAGGGTTGTGGCCTCGTCCTAACAACCGGCGGAACCGGCATTGCCGAGCGCGACGTCACGCCGGAGGCCATTCGTGGCATCATGCGCGTGGAAGTCCCAGGCTTCGGTGAACTGATGCGGATGCGCTCGATCGACATCACCCCGAATGCCATCCTCACCCGCAGCCTTGCTGCCGTCGTCGACACCTCTCTCGTCATCGCGCTTCCTGGAAAACCCTCCGGCGCCGTGGAGTGCCTCGACTTCGTCTCCGGCGCCATCCCTCACGCCGTGAAACTGGCCCTCAAGGTCCCGACGAGTTGCTGACGATGTGGGATTTGGACCGCAGGACAGCGGGGACCCCAATGCGCGCGCCCGCCCCCAAAAAAAAGAGCCGCCCAGCACATGCCGGACGACTCTCGAAAGAGGTTAACAACTTAAGGCGTTCCGCGACTTAAGCCGCTGGTTGCCCGGTCACATCAAAACGAATGACGACCTCCTCCCGGATCAAATCGTCCGGCTTTCCGGGAAACTCGACGCCGAAATCCATCCGGTTGATCGCGAACTCGGCCTTCACGTTGACCGATCGCTCATCATCGGCCACTTCCGCGGTGGCGGGAAAGCTGATCGCCTTCTTCACACCGTGAAAGTCCAGGGTGCCCGAAAGCTCGTAACCCGTGTCTGTCTCTACTGCCTTGTTGAGCACGAAGGTCGCCGTGGGAAATTTTTCCACATCGAAAAAGTCGTCGCTCTTCAGGTGGCCGGTCAGCCGGTCGTTGTCTGACCAGGTCGAAGTCATGTCGATCTCGACCACATGCCGTCCGTTCTCCACCAGCTTTTTATTCTCAACGTCCACCTGGAAACTCCCGGTGAACTTCTCGAAACCACCAACGTGGCTTCCCGTCACCTTCGATCCTTCGAAACCCAGCTCGGACTCAGGGAGCAGCACGAAGGTGACTCCGGACTCGTCCGATGCGGTCGCATCCGAATCCGCCTCGTCCGCGTCTTTGACGTCCGCCTTGGCGACGTCATCGGCAGGGTTCGGAGCACATCCGGTGAAAACGAGGGTGATGAGGAAGGAAAGGGTGAGTAGAGCGTTTGTTCTCATGAGGGTATAGTTGGAGTCGAAGTCCCAGACGTCAGGAAAGCGGCGCACCTGACAGATGGCATGAGGTTGCCAGGCGGGGGTGGAACCTGTCATCCTGACAAGCATGCAAAATCAAATCGACCCCAAATCTACCGAACCGCACGCCACGATCAAGCTCGGAATCGACGCCCACGCGAAATATTCCAGGAGGAAGGGCTCCAGAACGGGAAGAAGATTCCCCGCGGCGTGGGACCGTTGACCTTCGAGGTGCTGTGCCGAGAGGTAGGCGACTGGACACGATTCACCAACCGCCGCCAGGTCTCCAGCTACACCGGATTGTGTCCGAGAGAGTTCTCCAGCGGAGGCAAACGGAAGGGCGGCAGCGTGAGCAAGAGCGGCAACCCGAGGGTAAGGGCGATGCTGGTCGAGATGGTTTGGCGGATGATGCGCTGGCAGCCGGGCTACCACGCCCTCCTCAAATGGATGCACATCCTGGGAGACGCCTCCCGCAGCGCGGCCACGCGCAAGAAGGCAATCGTGGCGGTGGCGCGCCAGCTAGCGGTCGATCTGTGGCGCCTGTTCACCGGGCAGACCACGGCGGAGAAGCTGGGCCTGATTTACCTGCCGGAGGCGGACGCGGCCTGACTGGCGCGAATCATGCTTCTCGTTATCATAACAAAATCTTCCTCAATGCACCACTGACTTTGAACTGAATTTGGCCCAGGCCATGAATGTCGCGCGTCTGGAAAATTCCGTGGGCGTTCGGAGACGACCGAGCTGTAGCGGCAAGCCACCCGAAACGAGAGCCTTGGCGAAGCTTTCTCTGGGTTTCCCCTGAGTCTACCCTGCGGAAGCGAGTGTTGAGGTGACGGCTCGAAACGAACGGAGACCTGCTTCTAGGTTATCGATGATTTCTTCTGCGAGGACATCGGGCTCGGGGAGATTGTCGAGGTCGGCTAGGGTGTCGTCCTCGAGCCAGAAGAGGTCGAGGCTGGTCTTGTCGCGGGCGGCGAGTTCCGTGTAGGTGTATTTGCGCCAGCGGCCGTCGGGGTTCTGGTCCGGGTGCCAGGCTTCTGTGCGTTTGTGGCGGGCTGCCGGTTGGTAGCAGTCGATGAACTCGCGGAGGTTTTCCAAACGCAGCGGGTTCCGTTTGAGGGTGTGATGGACGTTGGTCCGGTAGTCATAGTACCAGACTTCCTTCGTCGCGACGGACTTGCTGGCCGGGCGGTTTTCGAAGAAGAGGACGTTCGCCTTCACTCCCTGGGCATAGAAGATACCCGTCGGCAAACGCAGGATGGTGTGAAGGTCGCAGGTCTCCATGAGTTTTCGGCGCACCGTTTCACCCGCACCGCCTTCGAAAAGGACGTTGTCGGGCAGGACCACAGCGGCCTGGCCGGTGGTCTTGAGCTGGGAGCGGATGTGCTGGAGGAAGAGATTCATCAGGCACAGGCGGCGCGTTCCGGAGACGATCTCGTTGCCTTGGAAGGTGCCGGTCTTGAGGAAGGCCTTCTGCGCCTTGTCGAGCTTGTGGTGCTTCACCAGATAGTCGTAGGCGGACAGGAAGAATCCGCCGGTGCCGCAGGCCGGGTCGGCGATGGTCTTGCCCGGTTCGGGGGCGACGCATTCCACCATGGCGGCGATGAGGGCACGCGGGGTGAAATACTGGCCCGCGCCGGACTTGGTATCCTCGGCGTTGCGCTCGAGGATGCCCTCGTAGATGTCGCCCTTCACGTCGGCGTCGAGGGTGGTCCACTGGGTGTCGTTGACCATCTCGATGACGCGGGCGAGCTTGGCGGGGTCTTGGATCTTGTTCTGCGCCTTGGTGAAGATCTGCCCGAGCATGCCCTTCTCGGTGCCGAGCTCGCGCAGGGTCTCGATGTAGTGGCCCTCCAACTCGGCTCCCTTGAGCGCGCGCAGAGAGGACCAGGTGTATTTCTTCGGCACGCCGACGTCCCGGTGGTAGGGCGGCCTGGAATACTCGTCCGCCATTTTGAGGAAGATTAGGTAGGTGAGCTGTTCGAGGTAGCCTCCGTAGCCCACGCCGTCGTCGCGGAGGGTATGGCAGAAGCTCCAGACTTTGGAGACGATGGATTCGGTGGTCATGGGT
>CAZCRA010000015.1:0-43116 GCA_964500945.1 uncultured Verrucomicrobiales bacterium
GGGGACATCTTTGCGCTCGCCGGTGACTCCGACGCGGGAGACGTAGTAGACGAATCCCTCCGCTTTGGCGGCGATCGACCGCACTCGCTCTTCGGGGGTGGTTGGGGCGATCAGCCGGATGTGACGCAGCGAGCCGCAGGAGGCGAATTCGCTCCCGGGGGTCTCTTCTTCCGGCGGCAAGTCGAGGAGAAGGAGGCCATCGACTCCTGCGGCCGTGGCGTCCTCGAGGAAGCGCTCGAAACCGTAGTTATAGAGAGGATTCAGGTAGTTGTAGAGGACGATGGGAATCTCGCAGGTCTCCCGGAGTTCCCGAATCATTTCGAAGAGTTTGGCGACGGTCGTTCCCGCTGCCAGGGCGCGTTCGGCCGCGGTCTGGTTGACGGTGCCGTCGGCCATCGGGTCGGAAAAGGGGACGCCCAATTCCAAGATATCGACGCCGATTCGATCGAAGGCTTTCGCCAGCTCGAGGGTGGCCTTCAAGTCGGGATCACCGGCACAGATGTAGGCGATGAAGGCGGGCTTCCCGATGCGGCGCAACCGGTCGAACGTGGCATCGATGCGGTTCATGAGAAGCGGCGACCGTCGCGGTGGCCCCGGTGGGATGCAAGTGGAAACGTTTGCCTTCAGATCAAAGCGTGCTAACTGCAAGGGCCATGTCCGGTCGTCATTTTTTATTGGTTTCATCGTTTCTGGGAGCGCTTTGCATGCTGGGATTGACCGGGTGCGAGCGGCATGACTGGGAGGGATCCGTCAGCGAGCTTCACAAGCCGCATCACGGGCACGGGGATCACGGAGAGGATCATGGTGCCGAAGGGGACGACTCCCATTCCAAACCTGGGGACGAAGCCTCTTCCGGTCACGGGGAGGAGCACCACGACGACGATCACGATTCGCCTGCGGAAGGTTCGGGCGAAGGACGCAGCGTCTTCGGCGGGGAAGGCTGAGGACGTTTTGGGTCGAACCCAACGAAGGTCGAACCCAACGAAGGTCGAACCCAACGAAGGTCGAACCCAATGAGCGCCTCGGGAGCAGAGGCGCCGGCAGGATTTCAGCGCTGGAAGATGAAAAACTTCCGGCAAACGAAGTTCACCATCGTGGCCGTGATCAGGAGGACGATCGAGGCGAGCCAGCTGCTGGAGTTTTCCTGCCGCATCTGGACGAGGGCAAGGGTCATGCCGACGACGAATCCGATCGAGGAAACCGAGGTAAAGAAGAAGAACTCGAGGAGGCGATGGTGTTTTCCGCCCTCGAAGACCCACGCCAGGTTGGTCAGGTAGGCGACGCCGTTGGAGGCGAGGAAGCCGAGGACGCTGCAGTAAATGAAATTCGGGCGCCGCTCGGCAAGCGTGATCATTTCCCCATCCACCAACATGCCGTGAAAAGCTGGCAGAAGCGTGTATCCGAGTCCGGCGAAGACTCCGTTGTGAACGATGACGGCGAGGCCACCGCAGAGTCCATACTTCAGGAACTGCAGGAGGGGATGGCTATCCCGCCGATTGAACGCCCGCCAGATGGTGGATGCATCGTTTGTGCGGATGAATTGGTAGCCTTCTCTGAGAGTTGTTCGCATGCCCGATTGGGGTTCAACGTGCGGTGGTTGGCGAAAATTTAGCCTGCCAACTTGCCATCGATTGATGAATATCAGCCTTTCTGCAAGAAGAGTTCAACTCCCAAACCAAGGGAATTCCGTCTGGCAGCCTCGGAATCAGCTCTTCGAAGGGGGTCAGGCCCGAGAAGGGAACTTCGTGAGTTTGTCCGGGCCATTGGACGTCGTGAAGGTGGCAACCAACCAGGAAAGGGCGGATTCGATCCAGCCACTGATGGTGGTCGAGGAAGGTGAGGTGCGTTTTCCGCTGAATCGCCCCGAAGTCGTGCCAATACCCGAAGTGCCGCTCTCCCTCGAATGAGCGCATCAAATCGAGCAGTTCGGATTCATTCGGGCGCTCCTCGTAGTCCGGACGGGCTTCGACAGCGAGTGTGACGCCTCGCCGGGCCGCTTCCTTGACCAGGGTTTCCAGGACTTCCTTGGCGCGCTGGAGAAAGCGGGGGGAACTCGAGCGGCGGCGGCGGATGAGTTCGAGTTTTTGGCGGACGAAATCCCGGGTGTAAAGCTCGCCTCGCTCGATTCGATCGAGAAGCGCCTTCGAGGTTTCGGCCGGGCCGGGTTTTTCGAGATGGATGATGACGTAGCCGGCTTCCAGTTCGGCGGCATAATCGAGGGTCCGGATGCAGTGCCGGATGGCCTCTTGTCGCTCGGACGCGCGCTGGGAAGTGAGGCTAGGGGAGGTGAGACGACCGTCGAGGGGGAGGGGGCAAACGTGATGCAGACCGGTCAATCGAACCCGGCCTTTTCGAAGGGCGCGCTTCACCCCGGGAAGGAGCGAGATTCGAAGGCCTTGCCCCAGCTCGATTCCTTCAAAACCCAGTTCGTGGAGTTCGTTGAGCATGATCTCGCCATCGGTATGACGGGACGAACGCCAACTGGTGGAGATGGATAACATGACGATGACAGCCGGAATAGGGCTCAGGCAGGATCGGCGTCCATCGGCCCGCTCGCGCCAGCCGTCAACCACTTGGGTGGTTTCGCGGGGGCCAAAACGAGCGTGATTTCACCTTTTGGAGGGTGATCGGCAAAGTGCCGGGCCACGTCGCGGGCCGGTCCACGGCGGTATTCTTGATGTCGTTTCGTGAGCTCCCTAGCCACGCAGACGAGATGTTCCGGAGCCTGTTCAGCGAGCAGGTCGAGGGTGGCGGTGAGCCGGTGCGGCGACTCGAAAAAGACGGTCGTGGAAGCCGACTGGATGGCGCTCTCCAGCGCCCGAAGGCGTTGGCCCTTTTTCACTGGCAGAAAGCCCATGAAACAGAAGGGGGTCGCTGACAGTCCCGCTCCAGCGACGGCAGTGGTGACGGCGGACGGGCCTGGGAGGAGATCGCAGGGGAAACCTGCCTCGCGGAATCGATGGATCAGGCGTTCGCCCGGGTCGCTGATGGCCGGCGATCCGGCGTCGCTGAGGTAAGCCAGGCGAAGGGGCTCCGTTCGCATGCGGTCGAGCAGTTCGGCCGAGCGCTTGGCCTCATTGTGGGCGTGGAGGCTGAGGAGCGGCTTCCGAATGTCGTAATGGCCGAGGAGGCGTTGGGAGTGGCGCGTGTCCTCGCAAACGATGAGGTCGGCTTCGCGGAGGCACCGGAGGGCGCGAAGGGTGATGTCCTCGAGATTGCCGATGGGGCCTGCAACGACATACAGCCCGGGTGCGAACGCGGGAGCTCCGGGTGGAACGGAGGGTTCGCGATCCTGGCCGGGAGCGGCACCGTCGCCGGGTGGGGGACTCACCAACCGTCGGAAAGATAGCTGACGATCTGCTGGGCGGCGTCTTCCGCGGCCAGCACGAGTCCCTGGCGCTCGGAGAGCTGGAAATTCTCGTCCAGGAAGACCGTGGTTTGACCGATGGTCCGGCTTGGGTTGCTGCGTTGACCGGTGACGGAGTCGCGCTGATTCACGTCCTCGCTGAAAGGGTCATCGGCGCGGATCCGGGCGCCAGTTCGGGGATCTTCGAGGAACCAATCGATTTGGATGCGCTCGACCAGCTCCCGGGTGCGGAGGATGTCGTTGTTCGTGGAGCGCTGCTGAAAGCGGTCGGTGCGTTTAATGGTCCCGACGAGAACGGCGTCGGCCTGATCGCGATCGGTCACGGTGTAGGTGCCGTCCTGCTGGAGTTGGGTGATGACAGCGTTCGTTGCGATGACCGCCAAGCGAGGTTCGAGGGTGTCGTTTTTGAAGGTCGGCACGTGAATGTTCTGAACGCTGGCGTACTGGGCGGGCTTCTCGGTTCCAAGCCGGTAGCCGGCGCAACCGGTGATCCACAGGGCTGGGAGGCAGGCCAAAGTGACGATGCGAAGCGAACGGAGAGAGCGGTCGGGAGCGGAGCCGCCGGTCGGGGAGGAAGGACTCAGATTCAACATACCTGTGCGCGGGTTCATCGTGGTAGCGTCGAGACGACCCTCTTCTAAGCCGAGGGCGACCTGGGTTTCCAGTGATTTATGCAAAAAAAGTTAAGTTTCTGTCAGGATGACCCATTACGTTCTCGGGTCAGGGCGATGGGAGAGGAAGCACATCCTCTTCCGAGGCCCGCATCTGCGGCTTGGGCGGTTCCTCGAGACGGGGGGCCGGGGGACCGACGTAGTCCGGGCGGCTCGTGACATCCGTTTGAGCGGCCACGCGCTGCTTCGGAGCGCTGGGTGGCGCCACGACATTGGGATCGACTTTGCGGATGGACTCGAGCCGGGTCTGGGCATCGGCGTAGTGGCTCGTGCCTTCGACGACCTCCTGGTAGTAGATCGCCGCGGCTCTCAGATTGCCCTTCTTTTCGTAGAACCGGCCGATCTCGAACTTCTTCTCGGCGTCGCGCTCCTCCAGGCTGCCGACCTTTTTCTGCAGTTCGGCGCTGCGTGGATCGTCCCCGTAGTCGAAGATGAATTTTTCCATCTCGAGTTGGGTGCGGGCGATCTGGCTATCGTCGCGGGTCCGCCGGGATTGCCGGAGTTCGATGATGCGTAGGGAAGCTTCCTTGGCCTTTGGGTCTTTGGGGTAGCCATCGACGACCTCTTGGAAGGCCGCCAGGGCCTCTTGAGCCCGGCCAGCTTCGGATTCGACGAGGCCGATGTTGTAGATGGCCTGGGGTGCGTAAGTGCTGTAGGGCGCGTTTTTGGCGACCTGCCTGAAGAGTTCGATGATCTTGCTGGGCTGGGCTTTGACGGGGAAGACACGCAACATGTGTCCGGTCTTTCCGTTCATGGCCTTGGTCGCGATTTCGAATTGGCGGCGGATGGCCTCGCCGAATTGATCACTTTGTTTGAAGCGGTCGACGAACCCCTGGTAGGCCTCGAAGGCTTTGTGGGATTCACCTTCCTCGTCGAGCGAGCGCGCGAGAGCGAACTGGCTGTCGGCGGCCGCTTTGGTGAGCGGGTAATCCTCGACGACGGATTCGTAGAGGTCTCTGGCCTTCGAGGCGCGTCCGCCTTCGTCGAGTGTGCGGGCTTCCTGGAAAAGGTTGCGAGCCGCTTCCTCCTGCTTGGCCAGGACGCCGGGGTCAGGCGCCTCGGTCAGTTCTTCGTCGTCAAAAATTCCGAGGACGGCTTGGGCGGGAGGAACCGCCAGAAGAGAGGCGGTCGCGAGAAGGAGGAGGTGACGGGAGACTTTCATATCGAGGGGGAGAGGCGGCGCAAACGCCAACCCTATCATTATTTTGCCCCGCTGAACTAATTCAAGCTCTTTCGGGCGAAATGCCAGTGACGTTCGGTTGCTGGCAGGCCGCACGTTGGAGTTGCGGGCGCCGGGGCTTGACGTTAGGGACGTCAATGGCCCGGGGGTTATTGATCACTTTCGAGGGATCCGAGGGATGTGGCAAGTCCACACAGATCGCGCGTCTGGTTGGCCGCCTCAAAAGTCGCGGCATGCCGTGTGAGGTGACGCGGGAGCCCGGGGGCACGCGCTTGGGGGAAGCCATCCGGCATCTTCTGAAGTTCGCGCCGGAGGGGCAGGGCATGACGCCCGAAGCGGAGTTGCTTCTGTTCGCGGCCAGCCGGGCGCAGCTGGTTCGGGAGAAACTCGAGCCTCTGCTCGAATCCGGGGTCACGGTCATTGCCGACCGCTTTCTCGATTCCACGGTCGTCTATCAGGGGTTGGCGCGGGGTCTGGACGCGCAAGAGGTGCGCCGGATCAACGACTTCGCGGTGGGTTCGTGCCGGCCCGATTTGACCTTCGTGCTCGACGTGGAGACGGAGTTGGCGAGGCGGCGGGTGCTGCAGGATGCGAACCGGGAAGCGCAGCATGACCGGATGGAATCCGAGGCCCTGCCATTTTACGAACGGGTCAGACAGGGGTATTTGGAACTGGCGTCGCGCGAACCGGAGCGGATGATCGTCCTGGACGGAAGCCGGGAGGCCGATGGAGTCGAGGACGCGATCTGGCAAACTTTGAACGAGCGAACGGATGGCCTTTTCACCCGAAAAAGCGGAAGCACTTCTGGATGAAGCGATCGATCACGACCGCTTGGCGCACGCCTATCTGATTTGTGGCGAGCGCGGCAGTGGCAAGCTTCGCGTGGCGCTTCACATGGTGGAAAAGCTGATGGGGCGACGGGCCGATTCGCTGGAGGCGTTGCGCTCGGAACATGTCCAGGTGATTCGACCGGAGTCGAAATCCCGCCGGATTCGTGTCGAGTCGATCCGGGCGATGGAGCGTCGTCTGAACCTGGCGGTTCCGGCGGGCGTTACGAAGGTCGCGATCATCGCCGAGGCGGACCGGATGATGACGGAGGCGGCGAACGCCTTCCTGAAAACGCTCGAGGAACCGCCGGACCGCTCGTTGATCCTGCTGCTGACGGCCGCGCCGGAGCAACTGCTTCCCACGACGTTGTCCCGGTGTCTCAAAGTGGCGCTGAAAGGGCCTCGGCCAGCGCCGACGAGCGAGGTGGAGGACGAACTTCTGGCCGACTTGGCCGGACTATTCGGGCCGGGCAAAGCCAACGCCGCGGGGCGCTCCCGGGCCTGGAGCGTGATGCAGCGGTTCACGGCCCTCCTGAAAAAGGAGAAGGAGCGGATCGCCAAGCACCATGAGTCGCTGATGCGTGCCGACCGGGAGGCCTATGGAAAAGTCACAGAGGGCGATTGGCTGAAGCGGCGGGAGGAAGCTCTGAGCGCTTTGACCGAAGCGCAGTATCTGGAGGTCCGGATGCGCTTGCTTCAGACCATGATGAACTGGCTGGGCGACGCGTTGAGGCAGCAGTCAGGGGGAGGGACGCTGGAACTACCTGATCACGCCGTGGCCACCCAGGCGGTTGGCGCAGCCGAATCGCGCGAGGCCTTGCTGCGGCGGTACGCGGCGCTGGACGCTCTTCGTGGGCATCTGCAGACCAACGTGAACGAAGGGCTCGCACTGGAATCGGGGTTCTTGAAGGCCTTTGGCTGAGCGGGGAGCGAGTGGGCCTGGAAAAGGATTGCGCTTTTGAAGCGAATTCGGGTAAAGACAAGCTGGTGCCCGATTATTTCGCAACTGCTAGATTTTTATCTTGGCTAAGCAATTCGGGTCGACTATAGTTGCGATTGTGTTTCGCCCTTGAATCCTGTCATGCACGCTCAAACTCGAGATCAGTGGTTGTTGAATGGAACGGGAGGAGAGCCCTTCGGACGTCAGGTGATTCCGCGAGGCGCTTTTGTCCGGCGCATTTTTGTTCACGCAGACGGATTCATCGACGGGATCCAGATCGAGTATGTGAGCGAGACGGGTTGCGCGGGCCAGCTTCCCTATGCGGGAGGCCTCGGGGGACGGCGTCAGGTGTTCGAATTACCTGATCGCGCACGCGTTTTGGGTTTTTCCGTGGGCGGGACGGATTTTCTGGAGTCGCTGCAAATTCACACCAGCAAAGGCACCTCCAGGGTGTTTGGTCGTCAGGAAGGGGAGCGCGCTTTTGTCGGCGTGGAGCGTGGGTGCGAATTTCGTGGCGTCTTTGGCCGGGCAGGGTGGTATTTGGATGCTCTTGGGATGGTAACCGTGCCGGCGTCGGAGATGGGGATGAGCGATCATCTCTTTCACTTGCCGGGCATTGCGCCGACGACGGTTCGTGCGCTGGAGGAGGTGGGGATCGCCAACTGTGCGAAGCTTGCGCAGAGCGATCCGTCGGAAATCGTCACGGTGCTGCGCCGGCGGGGCATTCGGGCCCGGCGAGACGTCATCCATCGTTGGCGGGAAAGCGCGGTTCGGATGGCGAGTTAAGTAGCGGCCCATTTTTGGGGGCGTGAGTCACTTTCAGGGTTGCCCGTGTGGGGGGATCCCTTTAAGGACAGGGCTGGCGGTCGTCCGGTAGGGACCAGGCCGCTAGTGATCGAAACCCTAGGACACTGATTTCATGGCTACCAAGGTTGGAGTAATCGGAGCGGGCGGCATGGTCCGCTATCACCTGCAAGGCTTTCAGCAAGCTGGAGCGGAGGTGACGGCAATCGCCGATGTGAACCACGAAGCGGCGCGTCGCCTCGCGGAGGCGGAGGGGATTCCCCACGCGTTTGGCGACGTGGCTGAAATGCTGGGATCGGCGGATGTCGATGCGGTTTCCGTGATCGTCCCGAACAAGTTCCACGCGCCCTTGGCAATCCAAGCGCTGCAAGCCGGGAAACACGTTTTTTGCGAGAAGCCGCCGGCCCTGAACGCCGCGGAGGTCGAGCAGATGATCGCGGCTGCACAGGGCGCAGGGAAGCAGCTGATGTTCAATTTCAACAATAGGGCGCGGCCGGAATCTTACGCGATGATGGAGTATGTCGCGAACGGCACGGTGGGCCGGATCAATTCGGCACAGGCGAAGTGGATTCGGCGGACGGGCATTCCGGGTTTTGGCGGATGGTTCACGACGAAGGCGATGGCCGGGGGCGGTCCGTTGATCGATTTGCTGCACATGGTGGACTTGGCGCTGTATTTCATGGGTTACCCGGAGCCGGCGCATGTTTTGGGGCAGACGTTCAACGATTTCATCACGGACAAATCGTTCAAGGGGCCCTGGGGTTTACCTGACGTGGAGGGAGGCACGACCGATGTGGAGGCCGCGGCGCATGGATTCGTCAGCTTCAAGACGGGCCAGGTTCTCAGTCTTCAGGTATCCTGGGCGGAAATGGTGAAGCGCGAGGAAGTTTCCGTCGTTTTTCAAGGGACCGGAGCAGGGGGCAAAGTGGAGCGGCTGTTCGAGGTCGATGGGATCGACGAGACGGCGATCGACAGCTGCGAGCTGTATGTTCAAGAAGGCGGCAATTCAGTGAACCGGAGCATCGTGACGGAGCCATGTGAAGACATGGGTCGGATCCGCTCCGCTTCGAACTTTGTGCTGGCGATCGAGGGGAAAGAGGAACCGCTGAACACACCGGATCAGGCGCTTTCACTGATGAAGGTGATCGACGCGGTGTATCAATCGGCCCAGACGGGAACCCCGGTTTCCTGCTGAGAGCGAATCGATAGCGACGGATGACGATGAATCGAAGACTTCGCATGGGCATGGTAGGTGGAGGCCGAGGGGCCTTCATCGGACAGGTTCACCGGATGGCGGCGAATCTCGACGGGAAGATCGAACTCGTGGCCGGGGCGTTTTCGAGCGACCCGGAGAAATCGCGACTATCGGGACAGGACTTCTTCCTCGACCCGGGCCGGGTTTACGGGAGCTATCAGGAGATGGCGGAGCGCGAAGCGGCTTTGCCGGAGGGAGAGCGCATCGATTTCGTGAGCATCGTGGTGCAGAACCACCTGCACTACGAGGTGGCCCGGACGTTCCTGGAGGCTGGCTTCCACGTGATCTGCGACAAGCCGATGACCTATAATCTGGAGCAGGCGTTGGCCCTCCAGAAACTGGTGAAGGAGTCGGGGCTGGTGTTTGCCCTGACCCACAACTACACGGGTTATCCGATGGTGAAAGAGGCCCGGCGCATGGTGCGCGAGGGCGAACTGGGCCGTTTGTTGAAGGTCGTGGCGGAGTATCCGCAGGGCTACGCGGTTGGCGACGTCGAGGGCGACGGGCAGGGACAGATTTCGAATTGGCGGGCCGATCCAAACATCGCGGGCGTGTCCAACTGCATGGGAGATATCGGCAGCCATGCCCACAATCTGGTGCGGTATGTTTGCGGGCTGGAAGTGGACGAGATGTGCGCGGAACTGACCGCCTTCATCCCGGGTCGCCAGCTCGACGATGACGGGAATGTCCTGGTGCGCTTCAAGGGCGGAGCGAAGGGCATCATTTATGCCTCACAGATTTCGAATGGCGACGAGAATGCGCTGACCATCCGGGCTTACGGCACAAAGGCTTCCATCGAGTGGCACCAGGAGGATCCGAACGATTTGATCGTGAAGTATGCCAACGCCCCGCGTCAGGTTTATCGCCGTGGAAACGAATACCTGGGGCCGCAGGCCAAGGCGAACAGCCGGACACCCTTTGCTCATCCGGAGGGGTTCATCGAGGCGTTCGCCAACGTCTATCTGGCCGCGGCGCAGGCAATCTCAGACCGGATCACCAAGACGCCCCCGCCGGTGGAAGGATACGATTTCCCGACCGTCGACGACGGGGTAGCGGGCTTGGCCTTCATCGAAACGGCGGTGAAGAGTTCGGCCGCGGCGGAAAAGTGGGTGAAGTTCCCGGTCTGAGCAGCCGATCAGGAAGGCGGCCGCTGCCGGGGTGCCTACGTCAGGGAACGAACGCGTCGTGCAGCGTCCGCACGACGTCATCGGCCCCGGTTTCGGGCACGATCCAGCTGATTCGAAAGGAGGAGGTGAAGATCTCGGCGATCTCGCGCCCGGCGAGCGTTTCGATGCCGCGGCGAAGATTGGCGTGGGTGGCGTTGATGCCGGCGCCGATGACGCTGACGGCGGCGAATCCGTCGCGGAGGGTGAATTGATCGCCGAACCGGTCCGCCAACGTGGATCGAAAAGCCGGCAGGCCCGTGAGATTTTGCCCGGAAATGACGAGGCTGATGTGGTGAATGCCTGCTTGGTTCGGGACGATTTGGAGTTGTTTGCCCGGGATGCCGACGTCATCCATGGCGGCGAGAAGCGGTTGCGGGTCTTCGATTTGGCCGCGGAGGAGAACGATGCCAGATTCGCTGGTGACGCCGGTGACGCGGCCTGGGCCGCCCGGGGGGAAGCGGCGGACGAGCGATCCGTCTCCGCCCGTGGCGCTTTCGACGGGGGGAGACGTGGTGGCGCGGGCGTAGATGACGATGCCCTTTTCCTTGGCGAACTCCACGGCTTGGGCGTTGAGGACCTTTGCTCCGGCCTCAGCGAGTTCCTGCGTCTCCTCGTAGGAAAGCTCCGGGATCCGTTTGGCATTGGGAACGACCCTGGGATCGGCGGAGTAGACGCCATCGACGTCGGAACAGATCTCGCACCACTCCGCGTTCAGTGCCGCGGCCAGAGCCACGGCTGTCGTATCGCTCCCGCCCCGGCCAAGGGTGGTGATTTCCCTTTTGTAGGACATGCCCTGGTAACCGGCGACGATGACGATTTTGCCGCGTGCCAATTCGTCCTCGACCCGGATGGGCCGGACTTCGATGATCCGGGCGTCGACGTGCCGGTCGTTCGTCATGATGCCGGCCTGGCTGCCGGTGAAGCTGATGGCCAGCCCTCCTTCGTCGCGGATGGCCATCGAGAGGAGGGCCATGCTGATCCGCTCGCCGGCGGTGAGAAGCATGTCGAGTTCCCTTCGCTCGGGTGAGGTGCAGACGCGTTTCGAAAGCTCGAGAAGGTCGTCCGTGGTTTTGCCCATGGCCGAAACGACCACGACCACGTCATGGCCCAGGCGCTTCGTTTCCATCACGCGACGGGCAACGAGGCGGAGCTTTTCGGGAGAGGCGACCGAGCTTCCACCGTATTTTTGGACGACGATGGGCATGAGGGAGAGGTGGTTTGGACGGGAATCGGAACGAAGCCCTCGAATCCGGCGTTACGTGGCGGCAAAAAGGTCGTCGTAAACCCGGAACAGCTCGCGAAACGTCGTGTCCCAGCCAAGCCCGGCGTCGATGACGTGCTGGCGGGCCCGTTGACCCATGGCTTCCCGGTCTGAGGCCGCTTTTTCCAGATTCCGGGCCATGGCGGGGACGTCATCGACTGGGCCAAGGAATCCGATCTCGGGGGTGACCCTTTCGCGGAGGGCCCCGGCATCGACGCCGACGACGGGCAAGCCGCAGGCCTGGGCTTCGACCACGGAAAGGCCGAAGGTCTCGTGTGGGCCCGCGGTCACGTAGATGTCAGCGGAGGCCAAAATCCTGGAGAAGGCTTCCCGGTTCGTGACGTAGGGCGCCACCTGGAAACGGGGGTGCGTTCTGGCGCGTTCGGTGAGTCTTTCGCGCAGTGGGCCTTCGCCCGTCAGGATAAGTTTGGCGCCGGGCAGATCGGCCTTGTCGAAGGCCTCGACGATCGTGTCGACGTGTTTCTCGGCGTCGAGGCGCCCGGCGTAGAGGATGAGCGTTTCTTCCGGGCCGACGCCATATTGCTCTCGCACGTCCTGACTGCGTTTGTCCGGGTGAAACAGGTCGAGGTCGACGCCCAGCGGCGCGAGATGGGCGTCGGGAATGCCGTAGTCTCGAAGCCGCTCGACCTGCTTGTCGGACGACGCGAAGACGGCGTCACAGCGCTGAAAAATGCTGCCGAAGAAGCTTTCCGCGCCCGATTCGGCCATTTCGGCGAGGTTCGATCCCCATTTGGCGAGCGTTTGACTGGCTTCGCGGAGGTTGTCGTGGAGGACCTCCCGGAGCGGTGAACCGAAGTAGGCGTCGGCTAAATCCGTGTGGAAGAAGCCACCGACGATGCAGCGGTGACCGGCGGCGATGCGCTCCTGACGGAATTGAAATGCGGAGGCAGGCGAGACGAAGAAGCTACCCAATTCGATGGCGTCTGGCTGCACGCGTTCCAGGGCTTCGACGATCCGGTCGGGGCGCCAAAAGCAGCGGTAGGGCGCGCAACCGGGAATGATGGGACTGGCGATGCGGATGGTCGTGGCGCGCTGGTCAGGGCCCTCGACGATCTTCGCATCGCGTTCGGCGGGAATGATGAGCACATGCTCGTGCGAGGTGTGATTGAGGAGGTATTTTCGCTTGGCATCGATGTAGGTCCGGATGCCTCCGCTGGTGGCCGAATAGGCAAGGGTGAGGTCGCAGTAGCGCACGGTGATGGGGGGTTAGCTTGCGGATTTCAGGAGGAAACCGGTTCGAGGATCGCCTGGGCGCGAGGGACGTGATCGATCGCAAGAACGTCGCCAAATCCTACGGTTCGTTCGAAGCAACGCCCCGGAACGCGAAGGGTGACCCGCACCTCGTCGTCGCCGAGGACGGCAAAATCGACGGCCAGATCTTCGCCGGGAAGGCGGAGCGCGTAGCCTTTGCCAACCGCTTCGGACGGGAAGCGGGGCTGCAGGAAGCGGCGGCCATCTCTCCAATGAAAGCCGGCGAACTGTTCAATGACCAGCGTGTTGACCAATCCCGTCCATCCGACGAATTCGGCCTGTGGTTTGGTGCCGAGGGTGAAGGCTTTCCATCGGTTCCCTTTCTTGCGGTGCAAACGGTCGATGTTCGGTTCTTCGGGGTCGTAGAATTCGTAAAAGCGCCGCTCCTGGCTGAAGACGCGGTAGACGCGATCGCAGAGTCGGTAGGCGAGTTGGCTGGCTTCCCGCTCGAAGCCATACCGTTTGAGGCCGAGCACGGCGCCGTAGGCGGTGTTCAGCCAAACCGGTCCGCGCCACATGTCGAGGGAGAAATCGGGATCGTCGAGGGCGACGGAAGGCAGGGGAAGCGGCGAGTTGAAGCCCGAAGCGTCGAGGACGTGGTCGAGGACGCGTTTCGCCTGCCCGGGCGAAGCCGCCCCTGCCCAGAGCGGGAGGAGTGAGGCGATGGTCCGGCTTCGCACGAAGGCGCCGGTGCGGGAATCGCGGTCGTAAAACAGGCCGTCCTCGTCGTGCCAGAGTTCTTCCTGGATTCGACGGCGGAGCGCATCGGCACGTTTGTGAAAGGGAGCTGGATCCCGGTCGAGAGCGGACGCCATGGCCGCCAGGGCTTCGTTGTGGAGCACGACGTAGGCGCTCATGTCGGGCGCTCCGAGCAGGCGGGTGTCATCCAGCCGGCTCTCGTCGCGCGAACTGAAGCGGGGTGAGTTTTCGACCCCGGATTCGTAAGGGTGCAGCCAGAAGAAGAGGCCGTTTTCGAGACGCCGATGGGTGTAGAGCCACTCGTTGTAGCCGGCCAGGGCATCAAAGTGAGGTTCGAACCGGCGCCGTGCCTCTTCTGGAGACGCGCCTTCCCAAGTCCGTGCCAGGGCCCAACCAATCAGGGGAGGCTGCGTGTAGACGGAGGCGACAAAATCGGAGACGACGTGCTGCAGGCGGTCGCCGTCGCGAAGGTGAACCACCACCTGGGCGACGTCGTGGGCGACCTCGCGATCCCAGGTCTTCCAGATCTGCGAGATGAAAGCCGAGTCCCAGAGGTAGACGCCCCGGAAGGCGGGCGCGGGGTGGGCGTAGCGGATCGGCGAGAGGACGTCAGGAGGCTGAAGGTTCTCGAAAAGCACCGCGTAGACGCCGGCGAAACCATCGTCCCAGTGGGCGACTTCCCGGTGGATGCCGGAGACGTGAAGAACCGGCGCCTCCACATGCACTTCCTTCTTTTCGAGGAGGGAGAGTGGAAGCTCGATGGGAATCGGGCCCCGCCGGCTGCGAAAAATCCGGGACCACAGGACGAGATCGAGCCCATAAAAGGCGATCCGGTTGAACCGCGTCGCGAGGGTTGCGACCCCCGAGGTCCGGCGCCGGAGCGACGCCTCGAGGCGCCTGAGGAAGGTGATGACCGGTCCGTTCGACATGCAGCCGAACCCTAAGTCAAAGTGCGGGAACGGCACGCTCGAAAACGCGTGCTGGGGTTGAACCCGGCCTCATGTGGCGTCGATGAACGCGAGATCGGCGGCGGGTTCGGGGTATTCGAAAAGCTTTCCTTCGTAATTTCGGACGATGACGCGCTCCTCGTTGCGTTGGACGATGGTCTCGGGGTGGATGGGAACCTTTCCCCCGCCGCCCGGAGCATCGATGACGTATTGAGGGACGGCGTAACCGGTCGTGTGCCCGCGCAGTCCGGCAATGATCTCCAGCCCTTTCGAGACCGGCACGCGGAGATGGGAAGACCCGCGGATCAGGTCCATTTGGTAAAGGTAGTAGGGCCTGACGCGACAGCGTAGAAGTTTGTGGACGAGGGTGCGCATTGTGTCGAGGTCATCGTTTACGCCGCGCAAGAGGACACTTTGGTTTCCGAGCGGAATACCGGCATTGGCCAGGCTTTCCAGGCCACTTTTAACCTCGGAAGTGAGTTCGCGGGGGTGATTGACGTGAACGCTCATGAAGAGCGGGTGAAACTCGCGAAGCATGGCGCAGAGTTCCGGCGTGATGCGCTGCGGTAGGAAGACGGGAATTCGGGTTCCGATTCGGAGGAATTCGATATGTTCGATGCCCCGAAGGCGCGCGAGCAGGCGCCGGAGCTTCGCGTCTGAAAACAGCAGGGGATCGCCACCGGACAAGAGGACGTCCCGGATTTCGTCGTGCTGTTCCAGATACCGGAACGCCGCTTCGAACTGAGTTTCCAGGTGCTGTTCGCCCGCGCCGCTGACGACCCGGCTGCGCGTGCAGTAACGGCAGTAGGAAGCGCACCGGTCCGTGACGAGGAAATTCACACGATCCGGGTAGCGGTGAACGAGGCCGGGGACGGGCATGTCGTCGTCCTCGCCGCAGGGGTCGGCCATTTCGTAGGGAGCCGTTTCGGTTTCCTCGAGCCGGGGAACGACTTGGCGCCGGATGGGGCAGTCGGGATCTCCGGGATCGACGAGGTTCATGAAGTGGGGCGTGATGCCCATGGCGAGTTTCGTGCCGGACAGGAGAACGCCGCTCCGTTCTTCGGGGACGAGGTCGATTCGTTGCTCGAGTTGTTCCAGGGAGGAGACCCGGTGTTTGAGCTGCCAGGTCCAGGAAGACCAATCGGACGGATTGGCATCGGGCCAAAACCCGGGGGCATGAGAACGGAAGTCGCGGTCGGGGTGGAGAGTGTTCGGATCCATTTCGACGGTGTGCGGTCGGTTTCAGACGGTCGTTGCCGTGGAAAACCTACGCAAAATGAGGGCCAACCCCTCGGTGTCAAATCGGGTCGCGCGACTCGAAGCGGAGGTCTCAGGCCTGAAGCGTGAGGCCGTCCGAGGGGCAGAGCGCGTTCAGGTGGGGGAGAAGCAGGCTCGACCAGGTCTCCAGTTTGCCTGCGCGCCCGGCCAGTTCAGCCGCGTCGAGGAATTCGATGGCCGTGATGTTTTCTTCCCTGGAACGGACGGCGGGCTCGTCGAGATCGAAAAGGTGAACGACCCCGAGATGAACCCGGCCGACGTCTGATTGGTCGTCGTTGATCAAGCCGACGACGGATTGACGAAAGAGCGAGGCGATTTCGAGTTCCTCCCGGATTTCGCGCTCCACGCCCTCGATGTAGAGCGCTTTCCCTAGTGAGCCGGCGGCATGAAAATCCGATTCGTTGACGTGCCCGCCGATGCCCAGGGAGCCCTTCGACGCCAAGCGCTTTTCGCCCGATCCCTTGCCCCGGACATAATGCAAAAAGCGCTGTTCATGGCGGAAGAGCGCGTAGGGGATGATTTGTTTGAACCCGGGGTCGTCCTCGGCCAGTTCGCGATCCAGGAACCGGTTGTGGCGGGGATCGAGAACGGTGTCGAGCCAGTGTTGGGTGACGGGTTGGAAGCCTTCGAAGGCGCCGAGTTCGTCAAAGAGTTCGCGGGCGATCACCAGGACTTTTTCTCCACCGTAACGGGACATGCCGACCCCCTAACATGTTTCCCACGGGTGAGCAACGGGAATCCGGGACTCCTTCACCCGTCTAGATACTGCCGGAGATCCTCCTTGAGCTGGGCGCGGGCGCGAAATAGAACGCTCTTCACTGCCGGAACCGTGAGCTGCAGGACTTCTGCGATTTCCTCGTAGGGCAGTTCCTGGTAGCGACGGAGGACGACGGCCATCCGTTGCTTTTCGGGGAGGCGGTGAATGGCGGCGTCGACGGCCTGCTCGAGTTCGCTGTGGAGGGCGGAATCGTCCGGGGAAGGATCCTCACTGGCGGCGTGGAAGCTCAGAAGCTGTTCCTCGCGTTCCTCCAGAGAAACGGCGGGTCGGCGCTGACGGCGGCGCATTTCGTTGAAGACCATGTTCCGCGTGATCGTGAAAAGCCAGGTGGTGAACTTCGCGCTGGGTTTGTAGCGGGGGGCCGATTTCCAGACGCGCAGGAAGACCTGCTGCGCGATGTCTTCGCAGTCGCTGGGGTTCCCGAGCATTTTCGCCACCGTTCCGACGACGGCATGCTGGTGCCGGTGGAGCAGTTCCTCGAAAGCCTGGCGGTCTCCGCCCGCCACCCTCTCCATCAAAGCGATGTCGCGTCCGTTTTCATCGGTTGCGATCGCTGAAGCCGATGACGATCCGGGCTGAGGGTCCATGGAGGGTCGATGAGGCGTCCGCCAGGCCACGCCGGGCAGATCCCCACATTGGGTGCCGTTCCCCTTTTGTAAACCAACGAGCCGGGGTGGAGTCGCGCAAGAAATCGCAATCGCGGAAAAAAAGCGACGCTCATGAATACCGGCGGTGAAGGGCCGGTCGAAGAGTGTGTGATGAAACAGCGGTCCGCAAGGGTCGCAAGACGGCTCAAAACCGGACTGCTGTGTTTGGCGCGTTTGTGTGGTTCCAGGGGTTGTCGGAGTTTAGCGCTCCGGCAGCCCCTGTCGCGTTTCAAAAGAACATTGCTTTCGTGCAAATCACGGCTAAGGGCTGGGAGACCCTGACATGACACCCATTCGATCCTTTTTGAAACGCCGGGCGGCGCGGTTTTTTGCCATTGCCGGACTTGGTCTTGGAGCGCTGACGGGTTCCGGATGCGCCGTGGTGGCGCTTGGAGCCATCGTGGGCACCGTGGCCTTCGCCGAGGGCGAACTTTCGGCGCCGGTGGCGGCGGGCATCTACGAGACGGTGGACGCGACGAAAGAAGCGGCGCGGCGGTTGCAGCTGGAGCCCACGGCTCAGGTCGGAGACGCGAGCATGGCCCGGATGACGGCGGTGGATGCGTACGGAAACCGGGTCGTCATCAAACTCATTCCGGAGACGACCGAGGTGACGCGAGTCAACATCCGGGTGAACGCTTTCGGCGACGAGGCCTACTCCCGTCGGGTGCTGGGCGAGATCCAGCGGAGTTTGCGCCGCTGATCCCAGCTGATTCCTGCGCCAGCCCCCTCAGGTCGGGTTTTCGCCCCGGGCCATGACGACTTTGCCGGTCCGGACCGTTTCGATGATGTCGTAGCTGGAGAGCAGACGGATGGCGGCGTCGATCTTGGGTGAATCGCCCGTGATCATGGCGATCATGGACGTCTCGGTGAGGTCGACGGTTTTGCCGCCGAAATGCTCGATGATCTGGAGGATCTCGGTCCGTTGCTGAGGCTGGGCCATGACTTTGACTAGAATCATCTCCTTGGCCACGGCGCCGCTGGCGGTGTGCTCGAAGCAATGAATGACGTCGATCAGCTTGTTCACCTGGCGGATGATCTGATCGAGGATGGCGGGATCACCGCTCACGCCGATGGTCATCCGGGAGAACCGGGCATCCCGGCCCTGGGAGACGACGAGAGAATCGATGTTGTAGGCGCGGCGCGAGAAAACCTGGGCGATGCGTGCCAGGACGCCGGGCTGGTTGTTCACGTAGACGCTCAGGGTGTGCATGCCCACGATGTCGGGACGGGGCGCCACCTTGGTGTCCGTGGTGATGATGGTGTGTGGTGAACTCACGATGGATGAAGGTCAGAAGATGATGGGCTCGAGCGAAATCCGAATCAGGTGGAGCCGACGGGCTTCTCCATGCGGTGTTTGGGCGGCTCGGTGATCATGTCCTCGAGCGCCGCGCCGGCGGGAATCATCGGGAAAACGTTCTCCGACTTCACGCACTCGGCATTGATGACCACCGGAGCGTCCCGGTGCTCCAGCGCGCGTTCGAGGGTCCGACGGACGTCGGCCGGACGCTTGATGGTGTAGCCATGCGCCCCGTAGGCTTCCGCGATCTTCGCGAAATCGGGGTTGCCGTCGAGATCGACGCCACTCTCGCGGTTGTCGAAGAACAGCTCCTGCCACTGACGGACCATGCCGAGGTAGTGATTGTTCAGGACGAGCACGATGACGGGCAGTTTTTGCAGGACCGCCGTGGCCAGCTCCATCATCGTCATTTGATAACCGCCATCGCCAACGATCGCCACGACGATGTCGTCCGGGCAGGCAAGTTGCGCCCCGATGGCGGCAGGGAATCCGAAGCCCATCGTTCCCGCGCCGCCGGAACTGATCCATTTCCAGGATTCGTCGTTTTTGTAGAACTGCGCCGCCCACATCTGATGCTGGCCGACGTCGGTCGTCACGATGGCTTTGCCTTCGGTCGCCTGATAGAGTTCATCGATGACCTGCTGCATGCGGAGACCGCCCTGTTTGCGGTAGGTGAGGGGGTAGCGCCGTTTGTAGCCGTCGAGATGCGACAGCCACTCGGCGGTTGGGAGTGGCCGGACCTCATCGATCAAGGAGCTGAGGATCGTCTTGGCGTCGCCGCCCAGGGTCACATCGACCTGGATCATCTTGTTGAACTCGGAGGGATCGATGTCGATGTGGATCATGCGAGCGTTCCGGCCGAACTTGTCGGCTTGTCCGATGATCCGGTCGTCGAAGCGGGAACCGACGTTGAGGATGAGGTCGCACTCCACCATGGCCTTGTTCGCGTAGGCCGTGCCGTGCATCCCGAGCATGCCGAGCGAGAGCGGGTGGGTTTCGGGGAACACGCCTTTGCCGAGGAGGGTGCTGGTCACCGGGCACTGAAGTTTTTCGGCCAGGGTGAGCAATTCCTTTTCCGCACCCGAGATCATGGCGCCATGACCGGCGAGGATGACCGGGCGTTCGCAGCGATTGATGAGGTTGGCCGCCTCGCGAATCGATTGGTGATCCACGTCGAACGAGACCTCGGGGTGGTAGCCGGGCAAATCGATCTCGGCGTTCAAGTCACCCGTGAAATCCGACTGGCTGATATCTTTCGGGATGTCGACGAGAACGGGTCCGGGGCGGCCGGTGGTGGCGATGTGAAAGGCCTCACGGGCGATCCTGGGAAGATCGTTGGTGTTCTTCACCAGGTAATTGTGTTTCACGACCGGCATGGTGATGCCGAAGATGTCGGCTTCCTGGAACGCGTCTTTGCCAAGCATCCAGGTGACCTGCTGACCGGTGATGATGATCATCGGGACAGAATCCATGTGCGCGGTCATGATCCCGGTGATCGTGTTCCCGGCGCCGGGACCGCTCGTCACGAGAACCACCGCGGGCTTCCCCGTAGCGCGCGCGTAGCCGTCGGCCATGTGAGTGGCGCCCTGTTCGTGGCGGACGAGAACGAATTTGATCTTCGAATCGACGGTTTCGAGGGCGTCGAAGATGGGGAGGGCGGCGCCGCCGGAATAGCCGAAGATGTATTCGACGCCGAGGGAATCGAGGGTTTTGATCAGCGCTTGGGCGCCGTCGAGGGGTTGTTCCATGACTAAAAATCGGGTTATCAAGCGCAAAAGTCGGCGGAAAACCTGAAATGGCGAGTGAAAAATGAGGCTTTTGAGCGAAAAGTGGACTCCAGGCTCATTTTACCTGACTAAAAACGCGTATTTTTCGGCAAAGTGGCCCTTTTTAACGGATGAAATGGGAAATATTTTGCCGTTTTGTGAGCAAATGGTGGCAATTTCGGTTTCGGCTTGCGTTTGCGCCGCTTTATTTAAGGGTTGGGGGAGTTCAAGTGGACTGAACCAAAGCGGGGACGGCCCCAGTCAGACGACGCATGGATTTCAGGTTTTGTGTTCTGGGTAGTGGCAGCGCGGGAAACTGCGCCGTGGTGCAGGCTGGCGGTGCCTCGCTCTTGATCGACGCCGGGCTCAGCGCCAAGCAGATCCGGCTTCGATTGGAGGCGGCCGGGCTCGAGCCGGATGAACTGGACGGCATTCTTCTGACGCACGAACACGGGGATCACACCCGGGGATTGGAAGTGTTCATGAGGAAAGTGGACGTCCCGGTCTATTGTAATATCCGGACGCGCGAGGTGCTGCGGAACATCGGGAGCGTCCGGGACTGGCGGTTGTTTGAAAGCGGTGACCGTTTCGAGATTGGTCCCTTCGAGGTGAACTCGTTTTACGTGCCGCACGATGCCGTCGAACCGGTGGGCTACGACCTGCGGCACGGCGAGGACCGGCTCGGTGTGCTCAGTGACGTCGGGCACGTGACGAATCTGATCCGGGAGCAATTGCGGGGCGTGAACGCCCTGTTCGTGGAGGCGAATTACGACGACGTCATGCTGCAGAACGATACCAAGCGGCCGTGGTCGACGAAGCAGCGGATCGCCTCCCGGCACGGGCACCTCTCGAATGCGCAGACCCGGGAATTGGTTTGCGAAGTGGCGGATGAGCGGTTGCGCCTCGTGGTGTTGGGGCACCTCAGCCAGGACTGCAACGCGCCCGATATGGCCGTTTCAACGGTTCGGGAGGGCTTGGAGTCCATCGCTCTCACCGAAGTGGACGTGGCCTGCGCGGCGCCGGATGAGCGCACTCCATTTTTCACGGTCAGTCGCATTGAGGCGGGTGGCAGTGTGCCGCCAGTGCGGGTGGCGGAACCGGCGGTCGCGGCGCGTGAGATGCCATCGGAGCTCGGAGCGGCCTGGGATGCGGCCGAGCAGTCTCTGTTTTGAAGCGGGCGCCGCGTGTCGATTCGGGCTTGGAATCGGCTAGGGCGGGTCCATAGTGAGCGGCGCGCGTGATGGTCCCTCTGCATCCTTCGTTTTCCGAATTCGAGGCCATGGCCGGGAAGGGGAACCTGATCCCGGTCTACACCGAGTTGACGGCGGATTATCTGACGCCGATTTCGGCTTTTGAGAAACTGGTGAGCGAGGGCCAGGACGCGTTCCTGCTCGAGTCGGCGGAAAAGAGCGATCAGATCGGCCGTTATTCCTTTCTGGGGCGCGATCCCCGATGGGTCTTCGTGGCGCGAGGTCGCGAGATCGAAATCCGGCGAAAGGAGGGTGAGGAGCGGTTCGCGGCGGATGAGGAATCCGAACCGTTGGCGGAACTGGAGAAGCTCATGGCGGGATTCAAGCCGGTGCCGGTCGCGGGTCTCCCGGCGTTTTACGGGGGAGCGGTCGGTTATCTGGCGTATGAGATGGTGCGGTTTTTCGAGCCGGCGGTCCCGGCCCATGAGCAGGACGATTTGGAGGCGCCCGACATGATTTTCATGGGGACGGAATCGCTCGTCGTGTTCGATCACCGTTTTCGCCGGCTCTTGGTCGTGGCGAACGTCGTGCTGGACGATCACGCGGATTTGAAAGCGGCCTATGCCTGGGCGGAGAATTGCATCGGGGGCCTGATCGACGAGTTGAAGCGGCCGCTGGACACCATCCCGCTGGCGAGCTTTCAGGAGTCGGGAGAGGAACCCCTGGAGAGCAACACGACCCGGGCCGAATACGAGGGCATGGTCGAGGCGGCCAAGGAGTTCATCCGGGCGGGCGACATCTTTCAGGTCGTTCCCTCCCAGCGCTTCCGCGTTCCGTATCCGGGCCGGGCGCTGGATCTTTACCGTGCCCTGCGTCACATCAACCCATCGCCCTACATGTTCTGTCTGCAGTTCGCCGGGCATTTCGCGCTGGCGGGGAGTTCGCCGGAGGTGCACGTGCGTTCGATCGATGGGAAGGTCGAGATTCGCCCGATTGCCGGGACGCGTTGGCGGGGAGAGACGGAGGAGGAGGACCAGGCGTTAGCCGAGGATTTGTTGGGCGATCCGAAGGAGCGGGCCGAACACATCATGCTGGTGGATCTGGCGCGAAACGACGTGGGCCGGATCGCGGCCTTCGATTCGGTGAAAGTCACCGATTTCATGACGATCGAGCGCTACAGCCACGTGATGCACATCGTCTCGAACGTCGAGGGCCAGTTGAAAAAGGGGTGTAGCGCATACGACGTCATGCGGGCGACCTTTCCGGCCGGGACGGTTTCGGGATCGCCGAAGGTTCGTGCCATGCAGATCATTCGCGACCTCGAGAAAAGCCGCCGGGGAGCGTATTCGGGCGCGGTGGGGTATTTTGGATTTGATGGGAATCACGACTCCTGCATCGCGCTGCGAACGGCGGTCGTGAAGGACGGAGCGGCGTATGTCCAGGCCGGGGCCGGCGTCGTGGCTGACTCGGTGCCGGCGTCCGAGTATGAGGAGACGGTCAACAAGGCCAAGGGTTTGATCCGTGCCGTTCAGCATGCGAGATGGCTGGGCGAGCATCGCGACGAACCGGCCCAACCGCGGGAGGCTTGATCCATGCTGTTGGTGATCGACAACTACGATTCCTTTACCTACAACCTCGTGCAGTATTTCGGCGAGCTCGGGGCGGACATGAAGGTGTGCCGGAACGACGCGATCACCATTGATGAAATCCGGCGCATGAGACCCGAGCGCATTTGCATTTCTCCCGGGCCGGGGACGCCGGATGACGCCGGAATCAGCAACGAGGTTTTGCGAGAGATCAGCGGGACGGTGCCGACCCTTGGCGTCTGTTTGGGACACCAATGCATCGGGCAGGTGTTTGGCGGGCGGGTGATCCGGGCGTCCAGGTTGATGCACGGTAAGACCTCGCTCGTGCACCACGATGGCTCGGGTTTGTTCGCCGGTTTGCCAAACCCCTTCGAAGCGACTCGTTATCACTCGCTGATCGTCGAGCGGGAGTCGCTGCCGGAGTGCCTGGAAATCGTCGCCGAAACCTCGGAGCGTGAGATTATGGGCGTGCGGCATCGCGAGTTGCCGGTCTTTGGGGTGCAATTTCACCCTGAATCGATCCTCACGACGGAGGGAAAGCACCTGCTACGAAACTTCGTCGAATGGGACGCGGCGGATGGCGCGTCTTGATTTTCCCAGTAGTCCCATGCCGCGCCGTTCAGGAATGGTGAAGTTTCGCAGGGTTCGAGCCTGGATTCTGGCGCGCGGCTTGTTCTGTCTCGCTGCGGGTGCGGGCGCTGTGAGCCTGGCTGAACGGCCTCCGATCCAGGTGGAACCCGGCAGTGACCGTTTCACGGGGCACGCCCTGGCGGTGACGATTCCCGACCTGGCTCCAGTGATCATGCCGGATCAGCCGGCGTTGTTCACCGTGCGCCTGGAGAATCGAAGCGAGAAGGCTCTGGCGGGGACGGTCGTGATCGGTGGACCGACCGAAGGCGTCTACGCGGCGGGTGACACGGAGCAGTCGTTCCGGTTGGAGGCCGGGGAGGTGGGTGGCGTCGATTTCGCGATCGCTTTCGGGGAAGGCAGTCCATCGGGGTATCACCCGGTGCATGTGTTTGTCTGGGCGACCGAGGGCGAGACGGAGAAAGCGCGGCTGGTGAAACTGGTTCCCGTCGATTTCGGTGCGCCAGGTGTGTGGCGGCCGGCGCGGGGCGAACCGGTGTTTGCGGACGCGATCGCGATCGAGCGAGGTGGGCCGGAACGGATGCGGCGGGCGCGCCTGCGCGTTTTGGCGGATTATCTGCGCGAATTGGAGGGGCGACCCCACGATTTGGTCTTACCTCTTGGGGATCGCTCCGACGACTTCACGGTGGCGGTGATGCCGGGGGAGCAGGGGCTGCTGGACGGCCATTTGCTTCTGGCCGGGCCGACGCGGGAGCTGGCGTTTCGGGGGCTTCACCTCTCCCTGGAAATCCCGCCCGGGGTGGACCGGGAATCGCGGCTGAAGGTCACTTCGTTCGAAGTGGAGCGGCGGGAGAACGGGTTCGCGGTCCTTCACGAGGTGGTGTGCGGGGAGTGGCTGACGCAGGTGACGATCGAGGCGGAAGCGGTTGACGGGCTTTTGAGGCTGCGCGCTCGCAGCCCGGATCACGTGGCGCAGTTCGGGCTGGGGCCGGTGGACGGGACGCCCGTGAGCTGGGTGGCGGGTCGGGGTTGGCGCTACGACGCGGGGGAAGCGCGGTATGTCGGCCGGGATTCGCCGCTGCTCGAAACGGGCCTAGCCGGCTTCGAGTTCGCGGCTGGGATCAGTTTAGTTCAGGCGGCGGAAAGCCGGTTGCTCGGGATTGAAGTGGATGCCGCTCGCGGCGTGGCACGGGCTGACGTGGAAGGGAGCGACTGGCTCTACCTGGCGCCGTGCGAGGGTGACGTGTTCGAAGCGGCATTGGCCTGGCGCACGCATGAGGTGGGTGAGGTGGTCCGCGCACCCCAAGTCGAAGCGCTGCAGGAGAGGGTGTGGATTCATGGCGAGCACGGCCGTTTCAGAGACCGGTCACGATTCCTGGAGGAAGCGGCCCGGTATGGGGTGGAGGCGCTGGTTTACGAAGCCCGGGGTTGGCAGAAGGGGGGCGGGGACGAACTCATGCCCGATGTCTGGCCGCCGGCGGAGCGACCGGGGTCGCTGAAGGATTTCCAGCAGTTCGCCCTGGATAGCCGCCAACTCGGGTTCATTTGGGGGCTTCAGGGCCGGTTCGATGTGATCGATCCACGCGCTTCCGATTTCCGATTCGATTGGGTGCAGCGGGGCTTCGACGGGCGGCCGCGGGAAGATGAAGCGGCACCGGGAGGGGTGGTGCGCTACCGGACGGCGCCGGCGGAGGTAAAGCGGTTGATCGAGGAAAACCTCAAAGTGTTGCGTTACCATTTCCTTCCGCGGCTGGCGGTGATCGGGAACCTGCCACGCGCGGACGATCCGGTTTGGCCGCCGGGGGGAGGTGCCGCGCTGCCGGCGGAAGAGGTTCAGCAGCGCTGGCGGGAGGCTTTCCAGTTCGCCCGCGATTACCTGTCGTCGGATGCGGTGATCGTGGCGGAAGGGGGCGGAGCGACCTGGGTGCGCGGGTTGGCCGATGGATGGATTTGGCGGGAGAACCGGGAAGCGTTGCCGGCCGGTGGTGAGCGGGTGCCGTGGTGGAGTCTCATCCATCACGATGCGCTGGGCCTCATCACACCTCCCGGGGATGCGTCGCTGTCGATGGACGAGATCTGTCTGGAAGAGATCCTCGACGGGGCGGTGCCGGCGGTGGACGATCGCGATTGGGGGCGCGACCTGATCCGGAAAGCCTGGTGGATTCAACCCGTGACCGCGGCGGTGGCGGGAGAACGGCTGGAGGAGGTGGAGGCCGCTGGCGAAGGGGACGGGCGTTGGGTTTGCCGTTGGAGCAACGGACTGAGCGTCTGGGTGAATCGAGGGGACGCACCCTGGGACGTGGATGACCGGCGGATCGCTTCGCCGGGGTTTTGGGCGGAGGGCGCCGGACTTCGGGGAGGCCTGGTTGAGCACGATGGCCGGATCTGCGAGGTCATGGAAACGTTTGCGGGCCGGTATCTCCGGGTCCGCGGTGAGGACGAACGGCGTTCGTTCGGAGCACCGCGATTGATTGCCGCGAATCTGGTGGATGACGGGAGTGCCTGCCTGGTGGAACTGGGCTGGTCGAATCTGCGGTCGCCGGGCGTCCCCACGCGGTTGGCGTTTTGCCTGGGCGGCCTATCGCGGCAGGCGGACTTCGATCATTTCGTCGAGGTCGAGTCGCCGCGTTCGAGCGGGGTTCCGGCGGCCTATCTGCTGCCGTTGAAAGCGGTGCCCGTGGGCGCCTATGAACTGTCCGTCACGCTGTTGAATCCGCTGGGACGACCGCTGCCTTTGGAGGGGAAAAACGCGCAAGAGGTGCTCTACCCGGATTTTGCGATCGAACTCGGGACGCTGACCGTGCAGCGACGGGACGACGCCGGCGTTTTGGAAATCGGCGTCGCTCCCGTTCCATCGTTGCCCTACGACTTTGGCGATGCCGAGGAGGGCGAGCCTTTGCTGGAACCGGGTGATGATGCCGTGGTGGAGCCGGTTCGCTGGGATTGGGCGAGTATGGCGAGGGGAGGCTTCCACTTGCGGGTGCTCGACGATGGATTGAGGGTCGTCCCGCTTCCGGATTCTCCGGCTTTTTCGATGTCGATTCACCTCGATGCGCTTGGGATTGGATCGCGGCGCGTCAAAGGGGTCATCGCGCGCGAAGCGTTTGGCCCGGGCTGGGAGGCACGCTCTCCGAAGCTCGAGGGCGAGCGTCTAGTCATCGACCACGAACCCAAGTTTTTTGCCTATGACCTTCTCCTCGAGCCGTGAACCCCGGTTGTTGAAAGCGCTCGCGATTCTGGCGGTCCACGGGATGGGCGCACTGGCTGCGTTGGGTGCGGAGCGGCCGAATATCGTTTTCTTTTTTTGTGACGATCTCAGGTCGGATGCTTTGGGCTACATGGGCCATCCCTTTGCCCACACACCGCACCTCGATGGGCTGAGCGCGCGAGGGGTGACGTTTCATCAGGCTTTTGCGACGACGGCGATTTGCATCACGAGCCGGGCCAACGTGCTGACCGGGCAGTATGCCGCGAAGACCGGGCTACGGCATGGAGATCTCCGGAAACGGGCGTTGACCCGGGAAGAACTGGATCAGACCTACCTCGTTCCGCTCGCTGCGGCAGGCTACCGGATGGGTTATGTCGGTAAGTGGCATTGCGGCGAGGTGCCCAAAGGGATTTTCGACTACAACGCCGCCTTCGACGGGCAGGGGCAGTTTCTAAAACCCGACGGGTCTGGCACCCATCTGACGCGACAAATCGGCGATCACGCCATTGAGATGATCCGGGAGGACGACGGCCGTCCTTTCTTCCTCTGCGTCGGATTCAAGGCTCCCCACGTCCAGGACAGCGGCAAGCCGTCGATCTATCCCTTCGACCGGGAACTCACCGGGCATCTCTACCGGGACACCCCCATCCCGAGGCCTGCTCTTGACAGTCCGTCCTTCTTCTCCGGCCAGCCCGATTTCATCAAGCGATCCCTCAATCGCCAACGCTGGGAGCAGCGTTTTTCGTCGCGGACCCGCTACGAAACGTCCGTGCGCGGTTACTTCCGCCTGGTCAGCGGCGTCGACCATGCCGTGGGCCGGGTTCTGGCTGCTTTGAAGGACACCGGGAAAGACCGGGAAACGGTGATCGTTTTCGCGTCCGATCACGGCGTCTATCTCGGCGCCCGGGGTTTGGCCGGAAAATGGCTGCCGCACGAGCCTTCGATTCGCATCCCGCTCGTCGTTTATGATCCGCGCTCACCAGTCAGCTCGCGCGGTTCGCGGGATGCCATGGTGTTGACGATCGATTTGGCACCGACGTTTCTGGATCTGGCCGGGGTGCCGGTTCCGGACGCCATGCAGGGACGCAGCCTGGTGCCCCTGCTCGAGGGGAGCGAAGTGGCGGGCTGGCGCACGTCGTTTTTTTATGAGCATCATTTCGCGCCGCACATGATCCCGGCGACCGAGGCCGTGCGGACCGAGCGCTGGAAATACATCCGCTACCTGAATTCCGACCCGCTTCATGAGGAGCTCTACGATTTGCAGTCCGATCCGCTGGAGGAACGAAATCTGATCGGTTCGGCGGATTACGAATTCATTCATCAACGCATGGAGCAGACATGGGAGAAGCTGAAGACCGAAGCTCAGGGAAAGAAGACCGCGGTTCCGGCGGGGAGCTGAACCCGTGGCGAACGCACGCCACCGAGGTGGTCTACGAGAATCCCTGGATTCGGGTGGAACACAGCGAGGTGACCCGGCCCGACGGCCAGCCTGGGATTTACGGCGTCGTTCATTTCAAGAACCGGGCGGTGGGCGTGATCCCGGTCGATGCGGAGGATCACACTTGGCTCGTCGGCCAGTTCCGCTACACCCTTGGCCGCTACGAGTGGGAGATTCCCGAAGGAGGTTCGCCGGAACACGAATCGCTCGAGGAGACGGCTCACCGCGAATTGTTCGAAGAAGCCGGTATCCGCGCTGGCCGGATGGAAATGCTGATCTCCAGTTTCGAAACCTCCAATTCGGTTTGCAACGAGACGGGCTGCGTGTTCGTCGCCTACGACCTTTCCTTTCACGCTCCCGAGCCGGAAGGCACCGAGCAGATCGCGATTCGCCGGGTCCCGCTCGAGGAGGCGTTCCGGATGGTCGACGAGGGCGTCATCCGCGATTCGATGTCGGTCGCCGGACTGCTGAAGCTCAGGGTGAAACGCTTGGAAGCGGCCGCGCAAACGGCGTGAGGTGGCGTCGCCAGGCGCGCTGGAAGTAAATGGCGGCCCACCCCCCCCAACCCAGGATCACGAAGGGCCAGTAGAGGTCGTGTGTGTAAAAGAGGTAGGTGCCCATCGAACCGATCGCCAGCGGCACCCACGCCCAGTCGATGGGCCGGAACAGCGGCACCAGGGCAAAGATGGGGACCAGATACCAGGGGTGAACGGTGGCCAGAAGAGCGACGAAGAGGCCGAGAATCCAAGCAGTGATTTGGACCAGCGGACGGCAGCGTCCGAGCAGGAACAGGAGCGCCACCGCTCCAAGGAAGATCCAGCGCATGACAGGTCCGACGAGCTTGCTGGTTTCGTCTGTGGGGCCCATGATCCCCAGCGCGCGCCCGGCATGGGTGCTGATTTCCTTGACCGCGTAGTAAGGGCCAGCGTTCCACTCGAAGCTTTTGGTGTAGAGCCGGAGGGATTCGAGAAGGTGCGGGAACGGATTCGGCAAAAGGAACGGAGCCCAACCGATCGCGGAGACGGCGATGAAGATGAGGACGAACCGTCCCGTTCGACCGCTTTTCAAAGCGAAAAAGGGCACGAGAAGCACAGGCCAGAGCTTGGTCCAGGTGGCTAGAGCCAGCGCTCCGGCGGCGGGGCCGGTTCGTTTCCCGATGGCAGCTGCCAGGGCAACGGTGAGCGCGGCGGTGACGGCGGCTTCTCCATGGGGTTGACCCCAGGTTTCGAGGATCACCAAGGGGTTCCACGCATACAGCAGGAGACGGCGGGTGGTCGTGAGACGGGCCAGCACCAGTAGCGCCACGAGTTCGGCCACCCCGAACAGGAGCTTTAGCAGGTAGTAGGCCGGATCGAATCCGAGCGGCAGGGCCAACGCCGCGATGAAGAAAGCTCCCTGCAACACCGGGGGGTAAACCGAGTAGTAGTCGGGCGAATTCATGCGCTCGAACAGGACTCCTTCCTGATACCCGGCAAGGGCGGGGCTCGACGGGCGGTGCGCGAAAGGGTTCATGCCATCGACCGCCAGTTGCCCGTCCCAAAGGTAGCGGTAGACGTCGTCTGAAAGAGTGGGTGGGGCCGGGAGGAGTAAGAGGCGGAGGGCGATCGCCGTCGCCAGGACAAAACGCAGGGAGCCTCTCCGCGAGCGCATCGCCAAGGCGAGCCCGGCAAACGCCAAGACCCCGCCAGCTGGAACCAGGGGGCGAAGGCCGTCCGCAAGCGTGCCAGCCAGCATCAGCCCGTGGCCCAGGAGCGTAAGGGTCTGAAAAACAGGGGGCGGCACCGGGTTCATGGGCGGAAGAGACGATAGTGGGGCGAAAAGGTGTCAGTCGTGGAAACGGATTTCGGAGTGGCTGCAGGCGTTTTTCCGCCCTCGACGGCATGCAAAGAATTCGAGGTGACAAAAAAGTTTCAACAGCGTTTAACGTTTGAATGAGTTTTCGTTTTGACGCAGGGGTGCGGGGTTGAAAGGTGTGGGGGTTTTGCGTCTACAAAGTGGTAACATCGGCTGGTCGCGACGGCAGGGGGCAGAGGCTTCTCTGGACGGCGTTGAAGGGTTCACCCTCACCGAGGTTTTGGCAGTTCTAGCCATTATAGTCCTGTTGTTTGGCCTCGGAATTCCCGCTCTGACCGGCTTCCTCTCGACGCCGAGCCGTGCCACCGCTGCGGCGTCGCTCATGGCCTCCCTTGAGGAGTCGCGTGCCACGGCGATGGAGCAAAACCAATATGTCGGTCTCTACATCGTCGATGGGATTTCCGGGGATGATGCGAATCTCAAAAAGTATGCGGTTTTTCGGGTCGCGACGATGGGCTCCAACGGCGCTTTTGAAGGGCTGGCGGAACCTGAGCAGATCACCGAGTGGCGGACGCTGCCGGACGGGATTGTTTTCATGAAGGGTAACCCAGCGAGTTTTCCGTCGCTGTTGGATCTGCCGCGGAATGCGTCGACGATGGGCTTACGGAGCGTTGGTTCGAATCCCTACTACGCCAAGGTCGAGCTGCGCTACCGGGACGACAAACCGCAGGCGAATCTTCCCTGTGTCATATTCGCCCCAAACGGCGGGTTGGCAGCGCCGAATGGTGGTAGCGCGGCGAACGTGGATCTTCACCTCGTCGAGGGAGTCGTGGAGTTGGGGGCGGGCCAAAGTCAGGTCACTGTGACGAGCAACCCGGTGCGGGCGGAGACGATTCGTATCGGCCGGTATACAGGGGTGCCGCGCTTCATTCCCTGGGACGAGTACCAGCCATGACCACGTTTTATCGCCCCAACCCAAAGCAGCGAGAAGGGCAGACCCTGGTCGAGGTCACGCTGGCGGTGGGTATTTTCGGCACGGCGGTCGTCGGAGTTTTGGGTCTTCTGTCGATGGCCATCAACTTCCACAACACGAGCCAGGAACGGACGATGGCGACCTTCCTGGCGCAGAAAGTCTTCGCCGATCTCGAACTGCCGATGCAGGACGTGGACGACACGGATGTGTTCCGTTTTCTGAACTACCAGAACCCGGTCGTGAATTTCTATGGAGACACATTGAACACGACGGAGGACGTCATTCCGGACAGCTCGAGTCCCCCCTTGACCTGGGTTTTCGACACGAGTTTGGAGAACATCCCTTACGCCTCTTCGACGAGTCAGTTCGAGAACGAGTCGTCGCAAGTTTACCGAAACGGAAGCGACGAGCCCGAGGCGGCTTTCCTGGTGGGGGTGCGCTTGGCGAATCAGGTCGAGTTTTTCCGTGGGAACGATTCGACGGACTGGGTGGATCTGGAGCTTGACGAAGGCATGACCTCGCCGATTCGTGTGGCGTTAGTGACGGTGGAAACTCCGGCTCAGGCGCCCGAGACGGAGCGTCGGAAGTATGATTTCATGCGCGTGATCATTGCGCGGTTTTAAAGGATGAAGATCCGCCTGCCAGAAGCCAAAGACAGGGAAGCTAGCCGCCAAGGCTTTACGCTCCTGGAGTTGTTGATCGCTTCGGCCATCGCCACGGGGTTGATGATCCTCCTGGCTCAAGTCTTGTTTTCCTCGCAGAACATCTGGCTGGGGATCCAAGCCGGCAGCGACGCCATGCGCGAGGGCCGGACCGCGCTGTCGATCCTGACTCGCGATATGAAGGAGCTGTACACGGCAGGTTCGCGATCGCACCGGCTCGTGCCCTTTTACGTCGTTCGAGCCAGCAATGGCAACTCGGCGGAAATTGCTTTTCTGTGCCGGAAGAGCGCCATGGACCAGAATCCGGGATTGGCAGTGAGCGGACCGGATTTGCCCGGCGACCTCTGCATCGTGGCCTACGAAATTGGAGGGGCCAATCGTCCCCTCCTCCTGCGGAGTTTTTCCCAGAGCCCGGCCACTTACCAGGCCATCAAGGATCGGATCGATGATCCCGGGAGCAATCCCGACGTGCTCTGGCATCGCGACGTCGATTCTACCGCCGTGACTCAGGAAGTCGTGGCCTCGAATGTGGTAGCGTTCGACGTGGTGCCCATGCGTTTTCAGCGGGAATCCGGAACGCCCACTGGTCCCTTGGCCACGCCGATGAAGCTCGAATCCGTCTTCACAGGCCAGGCCGGTGATCAGTGGCCGACACCGAAAGGCTCGCCGCAGGTGGCGGGCGACACGCTTCCGCTCGGCTCAGTCTACGACCCGGATTACGCCGCGCCGGACCTGGTGGTGATCCGGCTCGTCTTGGGGAGCGACGAGCGGATGGAGCAGTTGACGGCTGCGGAGCGAGGCGGGCTGCAGGCGGACGTTTTGGCGGATATCTCGGATGGGAGACTCGATGGCAAGCAGGGATCGACTGAGGTTCTCGGAACGGGCGAACTCCAGGGGCTAACGCTCGTTTCCACGGCGCTGACTTTCTTCAACGATGACCTTTGAACCAACCAACCAACGGGGACGGGGAACGGCCGGCGGGTTTGCGCTGGTGGTGACCCTAGTTTTCCTCAGCGCCGTGACGCTGCTGGCGGTGGGCATGTTCTCTCTTGTACGGATTGATTCGGCCGTCTCCCGGGCGCACTACAACCAGTTCCGCAACGATTTGGCGGTTCGTTCGCTCAGCCTGCCGCTTTCGGCCTTCGAACACACTAAGAGCGATGACTTCGTTGTCCTACAGGCCTTGGATGGCGAAGGGAATCCGGTGTTTTACACGGCGAAACAGAAGTCCAGTGGGTGGGAGTACATTCCCCTTTTCAGTGGGGGCCAGCGTGAAACGACCAGCACGCTTCAGGCACCGAATCCTCAAATGCGCAGCAACGTCACGGATGCGACCGGCGCGATCGATCTGCCGGGCTGGGCGGGGAACCCGCAATTGGGCTGGGAACGGCTGCGGCCCGACCCGGACCTGTTTCCCGCCGGTTCGGAATTCGAGGATGTGGAGATTCAGTATGCCTACTGGATCGAAGATTTGGGCGGGAAGCTTGATGGCGACGTGGCCGGGAATGAAGAGGGCGACAGCGGGCGGCATCTCCGGAGTTTTGGGAGTGACCCGAAGGAGTTAGCGTTGTTCACTCTTTTTGGAACCGGAGACACTTACGATAACCTCGATGCAACCACGGCGGACAACGCCTTCTTCGATGCGCGGTCGCGAGGTTATTTCGTGACGCTGGACACCGCCACGCAGGTGGATTTGGGCGCCGATGAAGATGATCAGGCCATCGTCGACAACGTGGTGTTTGGTTTGCCTGCATGGGAAAAGCCGGAGAGGATTCCGAATCGGCCGGGCATCGACTCATCGATGGTGGGGCAGGACAAATTGGCGCTGAATTCGCTGATCGCGCGGGCGGAGTCGGACCCTGCCGAACGGGACACCGTGATCACGGAGATTGCGGAGCATATCAAGGACGCGCTGCCGGATTTCGCGAACAGCCGGGCGGGCGGGGCCGTGGCGGGGGCGCGAGGTTACGGTTCGGTGCCCACGACGGCGGATGAGTATGTTTATAACTTAGCGGCGAACATCGTGGATTACGCGGACCGGGACCTGACCCCGTCGGTGGATCCAGGTTGGCAGCGGGGATTCAGCACGGCGGTGACGGGAGGCATTCAAGGCCGAGGTTACGATCCAGGTGACGTGGCCATCCCACGTTACCGGGGCATCGACGGGCAACCCTTCGTGGTCGGATTGACGAATCGGCTTTGGTACAACGGCTGGAGCAACGGTCCGCCCCGGCCATCCATCCAAGTGGAGGTCTCGACGTGGATTGCGATCTGGAATCCGAACGACCGCCCGATCACCGGCCAGATTTCCGCCCGGCTGACCGAGGGCTGGACGCAGGTCAAGTGGGGCTTCGACCGGCCCGTTCTGCCTCACCTGAATCTGGAGGCGAACGAGGTCGAAGGGCCGAACGTGACGGTGGACGGATCGGGAAACCGCTTCGTGACGCTGCTGCCGAATGAATACACTTTCGTCAAATGGCCGGCACACACGATCCTGGCGACCGAGGGGCCAGGCAGCGTAGCTCCGGCCCAAGTGGAAATGGATGACCGGTCGTTTCTCCTATTCGAGGCGGGGTTCCAGCTGTTTTGGAACGGGGAACTGGCGGACCGGACGCGCCGTCCCGACGGGATGAATCGCTCATTCGACCGGTTTGTGAATCGTGGCCGATGGGAGTATTTTGGATCGGGTATCGGTGATAGTCAGCACGTGCGCTATCCCGATCCGCGCGGCTCGCTTTACACGGCGGGAGCGGCACCTCGTGGAAGCGGTCGATACTACCGCTCCAGTTCTTATAACGATTTGTATCATTGGGGTGGAGCCGGAGTGCGTTCCCGCTATGGAGATCTCATCGATCCCGGTGCTTGGGATGATGGGGGTCATCGAGTTCGCTATTTCAATTCACGACCCAATCCAAGTTCCTTCCCGGATAACGAGTATCAGCCCTTGAACCGCCGACCACCCGAGAGCGATGCGCCGGCGCATATCAAGCATCCTGAGGACGATTACCCAAATGGCTATACCGGGCCCGGATATTACGATTCATTGGGGGAACTTGGTCACGTCTTTGATCCAGCTGCCTGGAGGGGATCTGGCAGTAGCTGGACTGCGGATCATACGGCTGGACGACGCACGCTCCGTATTGGATCAACGGAGTTCCCCAATCTCGACGTGGACGGCGTGAGGGCGAGTCACCTCCTCGACGTCTTCAGCCTCACGAATTCCCGCTCGATGAAGGGGCGGTTGAACGTCAATAGCGCCAGCAGGGAAGCCCTCCGTGCGTTGGCCGCCGGCATCGAACTTGTAGCCGATCCGGGTGCCAATGTAAACGGTGGCTCGGGCACGATTTATCCTCCTACGAACTCCCACGCTGCGGACATCGTAGCGGATGCGATCATCGAATCGCGTCCCTTTGCCTCTCTTGCCGACTTGAACAATGTGACCTATGGGGGCAACGCCTTTTTCGGTGAGGCATCGGCGTGGCCGTCGTCCCAGAGTCCACGACCCACGTTCATGGACGATGCCGGACGGGAAGAGCTTTTCAGCCGGATCCTGGGGCTGACCGAACTTCAAAGCCGCGCGTTTCGACTGCACGTGACGGCGCGGGTCGTGGATAAATTCAGCCAGGGCTCGCAAACGATCGACCGGATCGTGGCGCGCAAGTCGCGGGTATACGATCTCTTCCTCCATCCGGAGCGGGATGGGAACAACGATGTGACCGGCCACCGTGTGGAGGTGCTTTATGCGCGAGATCTTTAATCAGTCGTTCAAGATGGGATTCGTCCCTTTCCTAGTGGCTTTGGCAGCGCCGTTCCTGCAGGCGCAGGACCAGGATCAGGAGGAGGGCGAGGCCGGTTTTGCCGACGAAGCCGGCGTGGCGTTCCTCAACGTCTGCAACGCCACGGGACTTGGCGATTTGCTGGCAATTCGGCTGAATGGAAAGAACCCGGTTCGATCCGAGGGATTCCCATCGGGGGATGGGACGGGTCAGATTGGACTCAGTCCCACCACGATTTGGATCGAGGCGGCTCATCCGCAGTGCGAGGAACCGGCCAAGGCGCGTGTGACCTTGAAGAATGAGGAAAACCTAGTGGTCTTGGTTTACCACATTCAGGAACTGGATCCGGAGACCGGAGAGATTCTGCGTTTTCTACGCTTCCAGAAACTGCCCCACCAACCGACACCAGGCCGCGCCACGGTGACCGTCTTCGGTTGTGATCCCATGCGGCGCATCGGATCGGTATCGATCAACGGGCAGGCGATCCCCGTCAAGCCCATGGGGCTGACGGCTCTGCCGGGCATCGAACTCGAGGAATCCTATTCGGTGGCTTGGCGAGATCAAACGGTGATGGATGCCTACCAGATTTCGCACTCGCAGCATCACTACTGCGTGGTTTTCGAAGATGTCGAAGCCAAGAGCGTCGGTGGGTTTTGGCTGCTGGATGGACGGATCAATTACAACAACGAATCCGAAGCTGAAGCGCGCCGGTTCGTTCAGGAACAACGCGCAGCGGAAGAAGCGGCAGCGGCTCTTTTGAAAGAACGCCGTGCCGAGGAAGCCGTCCTCCGCGAGCGGATGCGCGCTCAGACTCAGCGCTGAGTCTTATTCACGATTGATCATGAAAGCCCCTTCCCTACTTTTCGCTCTCCTCCTGGCGGGCGACCCTTGGGTGTCTGCCGAGGATAGTTTCGCCAACGTCACCTTCGTCAACGCCAGTGGCTGGCCGCAACCGCTCAGCGCCGCGATCGGCCGGGATCTTTTGGGCTCTTCCTTTGGACTGCCGCCAGGCGAATCCGACGGTCCTTACACCTTCCAAGCCGATGCCTACACCGTCAAAGTCCAAGCCGGGGACGAGGAGGCGTTGGTGTCGAAATCCATCACGCTGGAGGCCGGCCATTCCTTGATCCTCATCGCCACGGGTGGTCACCCCAAGGAACTGCCGGACTTGGCGAAGGTCGAGTATTTCGGAACGACGAAACTGCGCGGCCGGGATGGGGAGACAGGTGGGAATCTGTCTGGAGACCAGGGGGACGTGCCCTATCCGGACCAGGGCGAAGTGCCTTATCCCGACCAAGGAGAAGGCAGTCAGGCGACGGGCGCCGGCGGAGTCCCGGTGGAAGTCGAACGGACCGAGGTGGAGTTGCACGTATTAAAGACCTCGGAGTTCGAGCGCGAGACCGGAAAACCGGTGCTTTTCATGCTATCTTTCCTCGATCCCGAGAAGGCGACCTTTGCCTTCGGAAAAGATCAAGGTCCGTGGTCCTATGCCAAACCCGTAGTCGTGAAGGATTGGGTGATCGACAAAATGGAGGCCGTAAGCCCACAGGGATGGACCGCTCAGTTGGAGTGGGAGGAAGAGCGAATCGATTCGCTGATGCACCAGGTCATGGTGATCTACCGCGGAACGGTCGGCGTTCCCGAAGCGGCCAGGGTCGTGCTGTTGGATTGAGGGATCTGTGCGGCCGGTCGCCGCGGACGGTGAGCGAAATCGAACGGGGTGCTGCCGCACCTTTCGTCATTGTTTTCATTTCTCTTGAAAGCCTGTCAGGAGCTTTGTTTTCGGAGTTTCCCCCGGGAGGGTAGGAAGGAAAAAGGGATGCCCTGAGTGCGTGACATTATTGTCACTTCGACGAGGTCTTCCCTCCTTTATTGGGGGGCGTTTTGCGCTATGGGAGGGGCATGACATATGTTCCGTTTCAGCCTCGGAAACTGAAGTCTTCCGGCTTTGCCCAGCCTCGTGGCTTTTGGACGCTTCTTGCTGGGATCGTTCTCGGCCTTGCTGGCGCATGGGATCTTGCTGCGCAGGTAACCGTGACCGACACGGCAAAGGTCGGGGGATCCATTCACACCAACGGGAATCAGGGCGCCACCGAATATTATGGGAGCGGTGACGACGATAACTTTGAAGAATACGGCATCATGGGCTTCAACGCGGCCTCCAAAGGCTTGCAATTCGCTCCTTCGACCTTCGGCGGGATCCTTTCGGACATCACTTCCATCACTTACACGCTGACGGTCAACGACCGGACCTTCAGCGACGGCACCCAGGTTCAGTTCTTCCTGACCACGGATGCGTTTGACGATGACTACAGCAGCCTGACGTTTGCCTCTGGCGTCGATGCGATCACAGGGATTGACCCGGCGCAATACACGAACGCCCCGGTTTCGCTCGGGACCTACAACCTCTCCGCGGACATGGGGACCCTTGCGGGTGGAGCGACTGAAGTCTTTAATCTCAGCCCGCCTGCCGCTGCCAAGACGGCCCTGATCAATGCCATCAACAGCGGGGCCGAATTCAATATCAGTATTCATGCGGTCAACGTGGCCGACGACCTCACCTTCTCGGGCGTGGGCAACACCTTTGATCCAGGGGCACCCGAGCTCTCCATCACGGCCACCCTGTCCAGCGTCGTGCCGGTGCTCTCGGTTTCAAAAACGGAACTGGACCCGATGTCGGCTCCCCTGGACTTTCCGTCTGTTCCGCAAACCTACGAGCTGGAGGGCACGAACCTGATCCCATTGGCGAGCGATGTGACCGTGACGCCACCCACGGGTTTCGAGGTGTCCTCGGACGGAATCAACTATTCGACTTCGCTAACGCTTCCCTACACGGATGGGGCCTTGGCGCCCACGACCATTTCGGTGCGCGTGGCGGCGGCATCGACAGCGAATTTTTTCGAAGGGACGATCGTAAACAGCGGCGGCGGCGCCTCGCTATCGCCCGAAGTCTCCGTTTCGGGCGGTGCTGGCATCTTCGAGGCCTGCATTTCCGCCGGGAACAAGAGCAGCACGGTGAACGTCACAGGTGAAGGTGTCGACTTCCCTTACACGGCTGGCGGCTCGAATGCGCCGTTTCACCAGTATTCTATCGCATCGTTTGAAATCACACCGGCCGACTTTGGCGGAACGGTAACGGCACTCAGCGAGATCCGCTTGGAGTTGGCCTACGATTTTAGTGCGGATAGCACGGCAGGCAATGTCAAGATCTTGTTCACGACCGATGGCACGGACGAACTTTCCTCCGGCGCGGGTGACTTTTACGACAACCTGTTCTTGGACGACGTCACGGCACCGCCGACGGGGGTGGACCCGGCGCAGTTCACCTCGGCACCGGTCGAGGTGGCCTCCATCGATTTCGATCCCGCCGGAAAATTGAGTGGTCAAATCGATGTCTATGAACTGACACTGGACAGCGCCACGGAAACGGCTTTGATCGCGGCGATCAATGCCGGTGAGGAGGTGAGCGTGATCATTGCACCAGGTGATGACGACGTTTTTGCGACCTACGCCGGCTTCGACAATTTCGAAGGACCTCCGCCGGTGCTTTGCGTTCGAGCTGAGCTATCGCAGGACCCGTCGCTTGCCACCAGCGAATCGGCCCTCTCGGAGTTCCGCACCAGCCCAGGATCGGCGTCTGCGGCTCAGTCCTACACGCTCGACGGATTTAATCTCACGCCGGATGCGGGATCCATCACGGTGACGCCTCCTTCCGGCTATGAGGTTTCGTTGGACGGGACGAGTTTCGCCAGCTCCGAATCGATCGCTTACACCGGGGGTGCCATCAGTGGCGAGACCGTCTTCGTCCGGTTGAACGCGTCGGCCCCCAACGGCCGGCTGCTCGGGGACATCACTCACAGCGGCGGGGGATTGGCTTTCGGGTTCCCAGTGGCCCTCCAAGGTTTGGTTGGGTTGTCCCAGGTCAGCTTGCCTTTCACGGAGGACTTCGAGACGGATGGGGAGAACACGACTTATCTCAGCGACAACGTCGCGAACGGTCCTGGCGACCTCGGTAACTTCGATCTCTTCGGGCGATTCCTTGGATTCGATCTGACCGAACCTCTTTATTCCGGTTGGAACGGCGACTACCTCGTGGCGGCGCAGGATATTCCGGCGGATGACCTGCTCGACGTCGACCCTGTGGAGAGTTCGGCGGATGGGGTGGGCCGCGTGTATTTCGCCCCGATCGACGTCACCGGGGAGGTGGCGATCTCAGTATCGATGCTGGCGGGCGCGGCTAGCAGTTTCGAGAACGGCGGGTTCTACAATTGGGAGGACGACGACAAGCTCACCGTGGATTATCGGTTGGACGGCGGGGCTTGGACGCCTCTTGCCGCGTTTGTCAGTGACCTCGCTGGAGGCGGCTCCGGAGACCTGCTGGAAGACACGGATCTCGATGGCACGGCTGATGGGACAAGGCTCGGTGCGGCGCTGCAGGATTTCTCCTGGCCCCTGTTGACCCAAGGCTCCTCGACCCTGGAAGTGCGGGTGACAGCCGAATCGGACGGTGGGTTCGAAGGGATGGCTTTCGACGATCTCCGCGTGGCGGCCAGTCAGCCCTTCATGGAACTCTCGGCAACCAGCGCAACGGTGGCTGAGGGTAGTGGGGCGGTACAGATCGACATTCAGCTTTCCGTTCCGGCCCCAGGGGGTGGCGTGACGCTGACGATTACCGAGGACGATTCGGACGATAGCGAGGTTTCTTTGGGAGGGACAACTGTCGCGATTGGCGGCGGTTCGAGCAGCGGCAGTTTCACGATCACACCGTTGACCGATGGGCTCTGCGACGGTGACCAAATCGTGACGCTGACCGCCAGCGGTCCAGGATTCGAGGACGCGACCTTTGTCGTGACGATCGAAAATGCCGATCCACCCTCGCTGCAGGCGCTGCCGTTCTCGGAATCGTTCGAGACCGACGAAGAAGGCTGCCGCTTCCTGACCGAAGGCCGGGCCGATCTTCCGGCCGATGTGAACACCTTCGATTACTTCGGCCTGATCGATCCCTTCTCCCTCACCTCGCCGCTCTATTTCGATAGTGACGGCTTCCAGGTGCTGGCTGGTTCGGACATCCAGGATCAGGGGCAGGGGGACGGCGTCGGGCGCTTCACCACAGCGCCCATCGACGTGAGCAGCACGGCCACCGTCGCTGTCTCTCTCCTCGCCGCGGCCGATAATGCGGACGAAAACGGTGGTTTCTTCAATTATGAGCCGGGTGACGGAATCGCAGTGGATTATCGCTTCGATGGTGGGGCGTGGACACCGCTGGGAGCCTTTGCGAATAACGGCGATAGTTCGTCCGATCTCTTCGAGGACGTGGACGGTGACGGAGTCGGGGAGGGCACCAAGCTTACGACGCAATTTCAGTCCTTCCAATGGTTCGCCGCTACCGGTGGGGCGTCGCAGCTCGAGGTCCGGATCACGATGAACGCCAATGCCGGGTTTGAAGCGATGGCGGTGGATTTGCTAGAAGTCAGCGCCAGCTCGCCATTCATCAGCGTCGCGCCTGCGGTCGATTCGCTGGCTGAAGGATCCGGAGCAGCGACCTACACCATCACGCTTTCGCAGCCGGCTCCGGTGGGTGGGGTCAGCGTGAGTGTGGTGAGTGACGACGCTTCTGAGGTGAGCCTTAGCGGTTTGCCTGTCACCATTTCGGAGGGACAGACGGTTGGGGCTTTCACCGTCACGCCCCTCGACGACGGGATTTGTGATCCTTCGCAGGACGTGATGCTGACTGCTTCGGCCACCGGGTATGAAAGTGGCGAGGCAGAGGTCACCGTGACGAATACCAATCCGCCGCCGCTGCAAAGCTTGCCCTATGAGCAGCGCTTCGAGACCGACGAGGAGGGATGTGGCTACATCACGAGTGGCTTGGCCAACAGCGATCTCAATCGCGCGACCTTCGACTACTTTGGTGTGCTCGACTCCTTCCAGATCACCAGTCCCGTCTACTTCACCACGGATGGCTTCTTCATCTTCGCCGCTTCCGATATCCCGGACAGTGGCCAACCCGAGGGAGATGGGGCCGGTTCGGTGCAGTTTGCGCCCATCGATGTCGACGGCGTTTCGCAGGTTTCGGTTTCGATCCTGGCTGGTGCCGATAATTCGGGCGAAAACGGTGGGTTCACGAATTTTGAGCCGGGAGATGGATTGACCGTGGAATACCAGTTCGACGGCGGGAGCTGGGCGCCCCTCGCTGCATTTAAGAACGATGGGCAAGCCGAGTCCGATTTGTCGGAGGACACGAACCTCGATGGGGTGGGGGATGGAACGCCGCTGACCTCGGCCCTCGCGGACTTCAGTTGGAATCTGACCGTCCCCGGTGGTGCTCAGGAGCTGAACCTGCGGGTATCGATCGTGTCGGATGATGCCTTCGAGGCGATCGCGTTCGATCACCTCCGAGTAGCGGAGAGTTCCGCCCTGTCGCCCTACGAAACCTGGGCGGCTTCGCTGACCCCGCCGCTGGATACGGGCCTGGCCACGGGCGCCTTCGACTACGTCATTCCCGGGACCGGCGGCATCACTAATGGCGAGGTTTGGGCCTTTAATCTCGACGCAGTGAATCCCGACCGGGCCGGACTGCCAAAACCCGTCGAGTCTGGCGGGGAGGTCCTTTTCGAGTTCGAGCTTCGGAAGGACGCGGAGGCCTTCTTGGACATCGAACTGAGCACGACCCTTCAGGAGGGGATGGATCCTGGCGACTGGTTCGAGGGGGTGGAGAACTCCGACTGGGAGTATGCCGCCAAAGTCGATCAGGGGGACTACTTCGACGTTCAGATTCGCGTGCTGAACCCGGATCCCTCCGTCGAGGCGGGAATTTTCGCCCGCTGGTCGGTCGCCGAACCATGAACTGAATGGGTGGGGGCGAGTGGCGCCGAGTAGGGCGGGGAGGCACTCCGTCCCACGCGGCCTCCGGGAAAGAGCGGACCGAAAGCCTGGCGCCCCCAAGCATCAGGTTGGCGCGTCTGGTCCCGCCAGAGTTCTGGCGTTGACGCGTGTCGCGCGTCATTCTCTCGCAAACTCCAAAAAAGAGGTTGCCCTTTGAACAGTATGTGTTCATATTGGCACCATGCAAAGGCTTCAAGGATTCCAGGTGGTTCACGACGAAGGACGGAACGAGTGGCGGGTGGATGTGGCGACGTCCCCGGGCGGTGGCGGGCCCGCATCCTCGGGAGGATCTCGGTCCGAGGCCCCAGTTGGGGCGGTGACTAAGGTCGACCTTGGGCGTGGAGGGGAAAGGCGCGGTCCGGCAGCGGATCGGGCACCTAGTGAGGCATTGAGCGCGGCGGTGGCCGAGGTGCTCTCGATGGCGCGAAAAGCGGGTGGAAGCTGCCAAGTGGTGCATCATCTCGGGGATGGACGCCGGATCACACAGGTTTTTGATGAGGCAAGTTATCACCGCCTGACCGGTGGCCTCGTTGCCTGAGATGACAGGGAAGAGGGAGAGCCGCGGGCGCGATGAGAGGGTGGTCGAGTAAGATCAGTTCAGCCTCCGGCGGGAGGGCCGGATTTGTCCCGCCTTGGGCGAGACCTGCAGATTCGGCTTCACCCATCCGAGACCGCTGTCGCTGTTCGCAGCCAGAGTTGTCCGGACGGTCCTTCCGGCGTAGCGACGCCGCTCCCGGCGTCGGGCGGTGCAGACGCTGCCTGGCTTCGAGCCGTTGCACCCGCTTGCGCGGGCGCCTACATCGAGCTAGGCGGAACTTCCCAACGCGAAAAATCATTCCGGAGTGATTCTGGATGCGTTCT
>CAZCRA010000016.1:0-4440 GCA_964500945.1 uncultured Verrucomicrobiales bacterium
TTTAGCGAAGTCGGAAGCTTTAGCGAAGTCGGAAGCTTTAGCGAAGTCGGAAGCCCCTGCGAAGGAGAATGGAGCTCCGCGACATGCCTGCCCCGTCAGGGCAGCCCGCAGGGCGGCGGTGAGGCAGGAGAAGAAAGCTCCGAATTGGGCGCGTTGCTCTGCCTTTGGCAGCCTATGTCCGCTCCCATTCTTACGGATTCGGCTACACCAAACAAAAATTCCGGACCAGCCCGCACCGCCTCACGCCCCTTGCCCAAGCGGCCCTCGCGTGCCAAGATCGCCCGAATGTTGGATGAGCAAACCCGGGACGAACTCCAAAACCGCCTGATCGACGAGATCGCGGAGATCGAGGAACGCATCGTGGCGCTCGAAAAAGCCACCGAACCCGTCTCTCCCGACAAAGCCATCGGACGACTGAGCCGGCTGGAGTCGATGAACGAAAAGAGCGTGAACGAAGCCGCCCTGGTTCGGGCGCGCGAACGCCAAGGCAAGCTAGAGGTGGCGCTCACCCGCGTTTACGATCGCGATTTCGGCGTCTGCTCCGGCTGCGGCCAGCCCATCCCCATCGAACGCCTGCTCCTCCTTCCCGAGAGCACCCGCTGCGTCGCCTGCGCCGAGTCCCAATCCTGAGATCCCTCCCACCGAACACCATCCCCGTGCCTCCTCTTCACCAAACCGCGCCGTTCAAGGTCACCGTCTTCATCCTGGCCTCCATCTTCATCGGCGCCCTGCTGACGCCGCCCTTCTATTGGATCGGGCAGTCCCTCATCCGGTCCGGCTTTTTCGAGGGCAAACCCATCCTGGGCCTCGACCTCCACGACGAGCTGATTCGCGCGGAGCTGCCCCGGTATTTCAATCGCGCCATGCTCGCCGGTGCGCTCATCTGCATTTGGCCCACCATTCGCTGGCTCGGCGCGAGGCCCAGCCAATTCCTGAAGCTCGATCCGAACCCACGCCGCTTTGCCCATCTCGGTTTCGGGTTCGCCCTCGGCGCCGTCAGCCTCCTCGCGCTCGGCTGGATCCTGGTCCAAACCGGCGTCTTTCGAAGCTACGATGAGGCCGATCCCGTCGCCGAAATCCTCTTCACCGCCGCCGTCTCCGCCTTTGCGGTCGGGTTTCTCGAAGAATTCTTCTTCCGGGGATGCTTGCTCGGCCTCGCCCTCCTCACCGCCCGTCGTCTTGCCGCGCTCGCCTTCGTCTCCGTCCTCTTCTCGGCCGTTCACTTTCTCAAACCGCCCCAAGGGCTCGATCTCCCGGATCCGGTGACTTGGTCCAGCGGCTTCTGGCTCGTCGGTCAGATTTTCGCTCAGTTCGGGAACCCCGCGTTCATCCTCGCCGAATTCATCACCCTGCTCGCCGTCGGCTGGATCCTGGGCTACGCCCGCCTGAAAACGAAATCGCTCTGGCTGCCGATCGGCCTCCACGCCGGCTGGGTCTTCGGCATCAAGGTCTTCTCCGCGCTGACACGCCGCGCGATGGATCTCGACGAAACCCTGCCCTGGATCGGAAAAGACCTCAAAAGCGGGCTCGTCGCCCTGGTCATGGTCAGCCTCACCGGCTTGATCGTCTGGCTGACGCTCAAGTTCCAGCCTCGCACCTCCGGCCGCCAATGACTGGACTCGACACGGCTGAACACCACACCGCCTGGCCTCGCGGCATGGCCCGCGCCGCCCTCGACCTCTTCTACCCCCGCACTTGCCCCGGCTGCGACCGCGTCTTGCGACACATCCACCAGCCACAACTCTGCGGGCCGTGTTTCGAGGGCGAATTGTTCCCCCTCGACCCCCCGTTCTGCTCCCGCTGCGGCGAACGCTTTCACGGCGCCGGCCTCGGAGAACCGGTTTGCGCCGCCTGCCGCGACCGGGAAGTGACCTTCGATTTCGCGAGAGCCGGCTACCACGCGCACGGTTTGCTTCGCGACCTCGTTCACCGGCTCAAATATGGGCGCCAAATCCATCTCGTCCCGCTCTTGGGCCATCTCCTCGGCCGGGCCTGCCAGGACCCGCGTGTCGCCGGTGGGGACTGGGTCGTCGTGCCCGTCCCACTTCATCCCAGCCGGCTTCGCCGCCGGCATTTCAACCAGGCGGCCGAACTGGCCCGCGTGCTCTCGGAGACCCAGGGTTATCCCCTCATCCATGCCCTCCGGCGCCGCCGCGCGACGAATTTCCAGGCGCGGCTCGAGAGGCGGGATCGGATTCGCAACCTTTCCGGCGCTTTTTCCCTGGGTCGCCGGCCAGGTTTGCGTCAAAAGGTCGACGGGCGGGATGTTCTGCTCGTCGACGATGTTTTCACCACGGGATCCACCGTGGCCGAATGCGCAAAGGTGTTGAAACGCGAGGCGGGAGCGTCAAAGGTAGCCGCTATCACCCTTGCCAGAGCCGGAAATCCACCGCTCGGCTAGGCCGGGGCTGACGAACTTCCATCGGAATCATGGGGATCTTCAAGAAACCGTCCATCAAAGCGTTCGGCGGCGGCAAGAAGCAAGACATGCCCGAGGGCCTTTGGCAAAAGTGCCCCAGCTGCGGCGCCATGCTTCACCAGCTCGAGCTGGAGGAGAATCTCAAGGTTTGTCACAAGTGCGCCCACCATTTCCCCCTCACCGGCTTGGAGCGGATCCAGATGATCTGCGATCCGGATTCCTTCGAGGAAATGGATGCCGATCTCGAAACGATCGATCCCCTGAATTTCCTCGACTACGGCTCCAAAGTGAAAAAATACCAGGAGCGGACCGGCCTGAAGGACGCCATCCTGACCGGGCGCGGAACGCTGGAGGACCTGCCGGTCGTGCTGGGCGTCATGGACTTCCAGTTCCTAGGTGCCAGCATGGGATCCGTGGTGGGCGAAAAAATCGCCCGGGCCACCGAAGCCGCCACCGCAGAGAAAAAGGCCATGATCCTCGTCAGCGCCTCGGGCGGCGCACGCATGCACGAAGGTATCCTCAGCCTCATGCAGATGGGGAAAACCAGCGCCGCCCTCGCCATGCATCACCGGGCCGGATTGCCCTACCTGTCCGTGCTGACCCATCCCACCACCGGCGGGGTCACGGCCAGTTTCGCCACCCTGGGAGACGTCATCCTGGCGGAACCCAAATGCATGATCGGCTTCGCCGGTCCCCGCGTCGTGAAGGAGACGACCCACCAAAACCTCCCCCCGGGTTTCCAAACCGCGGAGTTTATGCTCGAACACGGCCTCGTCGACCGCATCGTCGAGCGAAAGGATCTCCGGAACGAACTGGCGACCCTGGTTTCCTACTTCTCACCGGCGTCCTGACGCCAGCCGCGGAGGGATCAGGTTAGGAAGATGCGCCCTGCCTGGCGATCGACCCTAGAACCCCAGTTGACCTGGCTTTACGGCCTCCAGAACCTCGGGGTCAAACTGGGCCTCGACAACATGCGGCGTCTCATCGCCGAGTTCAATCTTGCCCCGTCCGGCCCGCCCGTCTTCCACGTCGCCGGCACCAACGGCAAAGGATCGGTCTGCGCGTTCCTGGAAAGCCTCTGCCGTCACGCCGGCCTCAAAACCGGGCTCTTCACCTCACCTCACCTCGTTTCGTACCGCGAGCGGATCCGCATCGAATACGAATTAGCGGACCCGGTGCGGTTGGCCGAGGTCCTCGCTCGACTCAGGGAAGGCGTCCGTGAATGGGATCCCCACCCCACCTTCTTCGAAATCAGCACCGCCGCCGCGCTGGAACTGTTCCGCCTCGAGAACGTCCAGGTCATCATCCTCGAAACCGGCCTTGGTGGCCGGCTCGACTCGACCACGGCCGTCCCGGCCAACGTGACCGCCATCAGTTCCATCGGTCTCGATCACCAACACCTTCTCGGCGAGACCCTCGCCGAAATCGCCGCAGAGAAAGCCGGCATTCTCCTCGGGGGCGTCCCCGTCGTGATCCCCCCCTCTCTCCCTCCCGAAGCCGAGGCCGTCATCCGTCAGCGCGCCCGCGAAGTCGAGGCACCGGTCCACGTCGTTTCCCCTCTCGAAAAGGGAATTCCCCTGGGTCTCCCGGGCGATCACCAGCGGACGAATGCCGCCATCGCCCTCCGCATGGCTGAGCTCTCCCCCTCCTTCACAGGGACGCCCACCCCGGCGGCGTTTTCAGGCACCGAATGGCCCGCCCGTTTTCAAATCATCCAGAAAGACGACCGGTTCTGGGTCATCGACGGCGCCCACAACCTCGATGCCATGAAAACCGTCGTCGCCACCTGGCGCGAACGTTTTCCCTCGTCAAAACCCACCGTGGTCTTCGGCACGGTCTCGGACAAACCGACGCGAGACCTGCTCGAACGGTTGGCTCCCCTCGCGGAACGATTCATCTTCACCCGCACCCCCGGTCCCCGCGGCCTGCCACCGGACCAAATCGCCGCGCTTGCCCCCGGGTCATCCCGGTTCTCGATCGAAGCAGAACCCACCGCCGCACTCGACCTCGCTCGCCGCTTC
>CAZCRA010000016.1:4450-9306 GCA_964500945.1 uncultured Verrucomicrobiales bacterium
GGTTACCGGATCGCTCTTCCTCGCCGGGCGCACCCTCGAATGGCTCGGTTGCGCGGTCAGCGACTTCGAACCATCGGCGCAGTAGCCCCAAGCGTTCTGGCTGGGAGCATTCGTGCCACGGGATCGATTCAACGCGGCATCTCCGCGCGATACACCGGTGCCGGCAGCCCTTCGGCCGTCACGAAAACCGCTCCGCCGTCCGAGGAAAAACACGCGGCCTCGTTCAGCTCCAGCCGAGGGAGCTTCGCACGCCAAACCGCACGCCCCAGCAACGCCCGGTCCCACGATACCTCGCCCGGAGCCCGTTCCAACACCTGGACCTGCCGATAGCTCAACACCAGCGCTCGCCTGCCATCCGGAGAAAAATCCAGCGCGGTGCAAAACCCACGATCCTCCATCCGGCCGAGCCGGGTAGCGACCAGCACCTCCTCCGGTTCCCGCTCAGGCCGGAGCGGCAACGCATGCAACACCCCGCCGCCCGCCTTCTTCGTGAGGAGGTAGATTCGCTCCGCTCTCGCATCCACGGCTACGCCCTCGCAATCTTCAGCTTTCCCGGGAAGGCGGTAGGGCAGATACCATTCTACCGCCACGCTCCCCCTCCTCTCTCCGCTCGAGGCTGGCTCCAGAACCGGTTCGCAAACGACGTAAAGAAGCCGCGGCGCCGACGAACCGTCGTTGTTCCCGCAGTCTGCGATCAACAGGTAGCCTTGGTCACCCAGCCGGAACCCGGCCAGATCTTCCCAGTCGCGGTTGATCCCGCGCTCCACCGTGAAAACTCCCAGAACCCGCCCGTCCGGACCCAGAGCGTACAAATTCGCCCCGTCGCCGCTGTCGTTGATCGCCCACAGAAAGCCCTGGTTCGAAGGCGACGCCGCCAGGCCGCTCACCTCGGGCAAGCGCCGGTCCGTGAGTTGCCCCACGGTTTTGAGCGAATCGCCCCACGCCGGCCGCGTCACCGTTGCCAGCCCCAGGACCAGGACCAGAAGGAGAACGAGCCCGGTCCGCGTCATGGCGCATCATCCTGACCCGCGTCCTCGCCCGTCACGAAGCCCTTCAGATCGCGCGCCAACGCTTCCAGCGAGGCTGGCACCGTGTACATCATGTGCCCGCCGGGGTAGTAAGTGACATCGATGTTCGACCGCAGCGCCTCGGGCAGGTCCATCTGCGAGAGGCTGTGCTCCATGCCACCGAACGGCGTGGCCAGATCGTGATAACCGCAGTTCACCAGCACGCGCAGGTAGCGATTCTGCTGCATCGCCGCTTCCAGGCTCTCGGTCACGCTCACGTATTCGTTCTCGAACGAACCGTAACTCCAGGGCCGAACCAGGGGACTTAGGATTTCGTAAATCGCTTCGTCTTCGAACTTCAGTTCCCGCCGCACGTAGGCGTTGAACCCGCTCGAAAAGCCGCCCAGCAGGATATCGAACGACGGATCGCCTAGCGGAAAACTGAAGGCCGGAGCGCGCGCCTCGGTCACCACCCGCGCATCGAAGCGGCCGATCATCTTTTCTTCATCCCACAGCAGGCGTTTCCGGAAGGAGGATGGATCCACCCGCAGTCCGCTGCGCCGCACGAAGTCGGCATCCAGCCCACTCAGCTCCACGAAGCGCTCCGTCACGGCAGCCCGTTCGTTCTCCAGCAGCCGGTTCCCTCTGAGCAGCGCCGTGGCATAAGGTCCCTGTGCAAACGCTCGCGCTTCATCCGCCACCTCATCCACCGGCTTCGCCTGCAGTGCCTCCCCGAGCTGACCGTGGTAGTGCGCCGTCGTCGCGTAACTCGGAAAAAACGCCACATACGGGAGATCGTTCCCCTCCGCCTCCAGCAGCGTCCCAAAATCCAGCAGGCCCGATAACAGCACCACCCCGTTCAGATACATCCCGAACCGGCTCTGCACCCGCTTCGCCACCGCACTCACCCGGATGGCGCCGTAGCTCTCACCCAAAAGATACTTCGGCGCCGCCCATCGTTCGTGCTCCGTGATCCACAGCCGGATGAACTCGCTCACCGACTCGATGTCCGGGTCGAACCCGTGAAATTCTCTCGCCTTCTTCGCTTCAGTCGCCCGGCTGTAGCCCGTGGAAACCGGATCGACGAAAACCAGATCCGCCACCTCCAACAGGGTCTGCGGGTTCGGTTCGACCGAAGCCGGAGGCGCCGGTCCAGCGGTGCCGTCCTCCGGAAACGTCACGATCCGGGGGCCGAGCGCCCCGAGATGCAGCCACACGGCCGAGGCGCCTGGCCCGCCGTTGAAACAGAAAACCACCGGCCGCTCGCCCGCGCCCTCCTCCGCAGGCTTCACGGTGTAGGCCACCGAAAACACCCGCGCCCGCGTCTTGCCCTCTTCATTCTTGAGTTCCAGATAACCCGTCGTCGCCTCGTAAACCAGCACCTCACCGTTCGCCAACGTCACTTCGTGCTCCGTGACCACCGGTTCGGCCGCTTTACCCGCCTTCGAAACATCCTTTTTCTTGGAATCCTCCGATGGAGCCTCCCCTTTCTTGGCCTCCGCTCCAGGTTTGGCCTCCGAATTCGGGGAGGGAGGTTCTTTGGCGTCGGCGGAGACGAGTCCGGCTAAGAGACAGAAAGCGAGGAGCTTTGAAGGGAATGAAGACGAGACCATGATCGAGAGGAATGCAGATTTCATAAACCCTGGATTCAAACGCAGCAAAGGGTTTAGACGGGCGGGCGCCGCGTCGAAGATGGATCCGATTGGCCAGTCGATCCAGGATCGCGGGACCCGTTCCTGTTTCGTGACCCACTCCAAAGACGCGAATCAGTTTCGCCCGGCCAGAACAGCCGCAGTCGACCCCTCAGGTCTCGCCGCGCGAAATGACAACGCTCACGCGACCGATCCGAAGTTGAACAACGGATATCTCTAATACTCCGGCTGGCAGCAAGCGTGGGGCGTTTATCGCGGCATCTTCTGCCTGCCTCTGGTTCCGTGACTCCCAAATCCACCCCTCACCGCGTGATGATCACCCGCGGCCGGGATTCGATGATGGCCACTGGACGGCGCGGGGAAACGCAGACGGGGTGACCCTGACGCACGATGACTCTCCGCGGAGCGTACACTGTCCGCCCATACCAAAATCCAGGACTGGTCCCGTAGAAGGAAATCGTCGAGGACGACCGCGTCCGGGAACGGTCTGACTGATACACCTGAATTTCTGCCGTGGTCCCATCCGCCCGCGTGATGGTTCGCTTCACGATTTCCCCCGCGCCAGCCTCACATGCCATCCACGCCACCATCAATCCCGCTAGAACCACCGCTTTCATGGCCGTCAAAATACCAAATCGGTGCGCCCCCCGCAAGAACAGCCAGCCCCGGTCGCGTGCTTTCGATGGCGCATCGCCGCCGTCGATCATCATGACCAAAGCCGCCCTCATCCCCCTCCTCCTTCTCACCTCCATCGCGTTTACCGGCGCCTCGGAACTCACCGTCTATTTCGGCACCTACACCCGGGGAGAAAGCAAAGGCATCTACGCCGCTTCCTTCGACGAATCGACCGGCGCGCTCGGCGAACACAGGCTGGTGGCGGAAATCCCGAACCCCTCCTTCCTGACCCTTCACCCCAATGGCCAGAGCCTCTACGCCGTCAGTGAAACCGGTCGGTTCCAGGATCAGCCGACCGGCGGCATCACCGCCTTCCGCATCGAGGAGGACAGTTCGTTGACCACGCTGAACGCCATGGGCTCCGGCGGAAAGGGCCCCTGCCACGTCTCCCTTAATGCCGCGGGAACCGCCGCCTTCACCGCCAACTACTCCGGCGGAAGCTGCGCGTCCTACCCGGTCAAACCCGACGGTTCACTAGGAGAAGCCGCCTCCGTCCACCAACATGAGGGCAGCAGCGTGCATCCCCGGAAACAAACCCGCCCTCACGCCCACGCCATCCTCCCCGATCCCTCCGGCCGGTTCGTGCTCGTCCCCGACCTCGGGATGGACAAGGTCCTCGTCTACCAGCTCGACCCCGCCACCGCCGCCCTGACCCCGCAGCCGGCGGCTCACTGGTCTTCACCTCCCGGCAGCGGCCCCCGCCACCTGGCTTTCCATCCCGGCGGTAAGCTGGCCTTCTCGAACCTCGAGATGACGTCACAGCTCGCCGCCCTTCGTTTCGATCCCGAATCCGGCGCGCTCAAGACGATCGAGATCGAGTCCACCCTGCCCGGCGATTTTTCCGGGCGGAACAGCACCGCCGAGACCCTCGTCCACCCCAGCGGCCGATTCGTCTACACCTCGAACCGCGGCCACAACAGCATCGCCGCGTTCGCCATCGATCTCAACTCGGGTGAACTCGAACTCATCGAGCACGAATCCACCCGGGGCGCCGTCCCCAGAAACTTCGGCATCACCCCCTCCGGCGCCTACCTCATCGCCGCGAATCAGGGTAGCAACGACGTCGCCGTCTTCCGCATCGATGCCGACTCCGGCGCCCTCGAACCGGTCGGGGATCCCGTCCGCGTCCCCTCCCCCGTCTGTGTCCGGTTTCACCCACCGGCCGCCCCTTGACCCTCCGCCCCGGGCGTCGACCACTGCCAGCGATCGTCAGGCTCGAGCCGCCCTCGCGCTGGGTCTCCGTGAAGCCACGCACGGGCCCGCTCGTCGCCTCGAAGGTGCGTGTCCCAAAACGCCGTGGACAATGCCAGAATCGCGCGGTGATGATTCGGGTTCCGCGCCTCATGATCGCCCGGCAGTCCCCGGTCGGTGAACGCCGAGTGCTCCGCGTCTTTCAGAACCAGCTCATACTTCGAAATCGACGCCGGCAGATGGGGATACACCCCCGTCCGCGACGCCAGGTCCGCCCCGCCGATCGGTGAGAGGTCCTTCGTGCCCGTCATCAACATCCAAGGGACCGAGA
>CAZCRA010000016.1:9406-28891 GCA_964500945.1 uncultured Verrucomicrobiales bacterium
CCGCCGATCGGTGAGAGGTCCTTCGTGCCCGTCATCAACATCCAAGGGACCGAGACCAAACCGAAGACCTGCTCCGGATTCCCCCGGCGAGGCGTGCTCGGACTCAGAATGACCGCCGCCCGGACCCTGGGGTCCGTGAAAGGACTGGCGCTTCACCGAAGCGAGATCCGTCCTCCAGTGGCGGCAAATAGATCCGAATCGGTATTTCCCTGGACCGCTCCGGGTCGGTAATTTCGAGGTCAACCGGCGGTGGCGCCGGAAGGGCGACGGCCAGCGGATCGTAGGCGGGGACTTCAGCGAACCCAATGCCGCCGCACACCAGTGAGACAAGGATGAATCCTTTCATTCCCGTGCAGACGACCCGCCAAAGCCGCCGTTACGCTCGCTCGCCAAAGAAAAACCAGGATCAGTGCCCCGTCGCCCGCTTGTGCTGCCGGGTCTTCTCCTTGCGCATCTGACGTCCAATCTTGTCGATCGTCAGGTCGATCGCTTCGTAAAGATCGCGTGTTTCCGTATCCGCCTCGATGGTCACGTTGTTCGCGCAATAAAGGATGATCTCCGCGATGTGGCCGTGCTGCTGCTGATCCAGGACGACTTTCGCGTCGATGATCCGCGGATACTCCATGTGAATGCGCTCCAGCTTCGACCGGCAATAATCGCGGATCGAATCCGTGAGGTCCATGTGTCGCGCGGTGATTTCGACGGGATACGTTTGCTCGCTCATAAAATTGGGATGGCTGACATGGAACTCAGATGCCCATGCGGCTCAGGTAATTCAGCACTTGATCCGCCATTCGCGTAAAGGCCGGATGCTTTGCCTCGAAACGGCGGACCGACGTCCGGAGTTCGCTTGCCACATCGGCGAGTTCCTCTCCCACCTCCGCCAGCTCCTCCTGCAGCCGCCCCTCGGCCGGTTCCTCCGAACTCTCCCGATCTTCCAAGAGGGCACACCAATCCGCCTTCTCCTCGTCGCTTAGGGCGGGATGGTCCTGGATCTTCTGCCGGAGCAACTGATGCCGGTGAATCATGTAGGGAGGAAACCTCCCAGCGGAAAGGGAAATGTGCAACCAAAACCATACCGAGGCACCCAACGAACCAGCCAGGAACCTCAGAGCTTTAAATTATGGAAATTATAGCTATTGAGTGCTATCTTCCCTCCGTTTTCCGCATCGCCGCCATGAATGCGTTCCTCCTTCTCCTCTTCACCCCGTCCTTCCTCGGCCTCGCTCTCACCATCCCCACCCCCGCTTCCGCGGCACCCACCGGTCCCGTCGCCGACCTCCCCCGTCCCGCTCTCCAAGTCCGCGCCACCGCCTACACCCACACCGAAGCCGACCATCGCCGCTTCGGCCGCCTCTCCGCCGCAGGTCACCGGCTCCGCTCCGGGAACCCCTACCATTCGGCCGCCGCAGATTGGTCTTTCCTGCCCCTGGGCACTGTGTTTCGAATCAAAGGCATCGACCGGCTCTACATGATCGACGACTACGGCAGCGCCTTGGTGGGAACCACGACGGTGGACCTCTACAAGACCTCCAAACGCGACATGAATCGCTGGGGCGCCCGGCAGGTGTCCATCGAGATCCTCCGCTTCGGTTCCCTCGAAGCCTCCCTGGAAATCCTCTCGGGTCGCACGCACTACGCACACTGCGCCACCATGCACGGCGCGATCGTTGACCGCCTTCGGGGCTGATCCCCGGTCCGAAACCCCGGGGCAGCTTGAGCTCTTTTGAATGACGGGTAGGATGCCGTCATGAGCGCGGCCGAGGAAAACCCGCCCGTCCGCGGGCTGCTGATCGATTTGGACGGCGTCATCTACGTTGGCGATCAACTCATCCCGGGTGCCCGGGAAACCCTCGAGCGCCTCGACCAAGCCGGTCTCCCCCGCCGCTTCGTCACGAACACGACCACTCGCCCCGCATCCGACGTCGTCGAGAAACTCCGTGACTTCGGAATCGAAGTGGATCCCTCGGAGGTCTTCAGCGCTGTGACCGCCACCCGTCTCTTCCTGGAAAGCCAGGGCCCCCCTCTTCCCGGCGTCCACCTCGTCGTGCGAGAGAGCGTGCTGCCCGAGTTTGCCGCGTTCTCGCCACCGGACGACACGCCGCGCTACGTGGTCATCGGCGACATCGGCGCGGCCTGGAGCTATCCCCTCATGAACCGCATCTTCCACGAGCTCCAAGACGGCGCCGAGCTGATCGCGATGCACAAGAACAAATACTTTCAGACCACAGGCGACCTCGACCTCGACATCGGCGCCTTTGTCGCCGGGCTCGAATTCGTCTCCGGTCAACGCGCAAAGATCATCGGCAAACCGTCGCCCGAATTCTTCCGGCAGGCCCTCCACTCTCTCGGCCTGTCCGCTGGAGAAGTGGTCATGATTGGCGATGACCTGAACAGCGATGTCGGCGGCGGTCAAGACGCGGGCATGAGAGGCCTTCTCGTCCAAACGGGCAAGTTCCGCCCTCAGCAGCTCGAAGAAAGCCCGGTCCGTCCCGACGCCATCCTCGCCTCGATCGCGGATCTACCTGACTGGCTCGGAATCTGACCGATTTGTCACCAGCTTCCGGTTTTTGGTGCGGCCGATCCGCTCAATTTCCTCTGACGACACCCAGACCCATGACGCCGCGCCGCCCCGAAACCGGTCTCGAATCACGCGTGCTCGCCTCGGATTTGGACGGAACGCTCATTCCACTTCCAGGGCGCCCTTCCCATGAGGTCTCCCTTCGCCGTATCGAGACGGAGCTGCACCGTCACCAGCGCACCCTGGTTTTCGCCACCGGTCGCCGCTTCGAATCGGTGATGGACGCCATCGAAAGGCACCGCCTTCCACCCGCCGACTGGATCGTGAGCGATGTCGGCACCAGCATCCATCGCGGCGCGCGGGACGACCACGAACTGATGGACGACTACGAACGGCACATGCGGGAGCTGACCTTGGGGATGGAGCGCCGACAGCTCGAGCGACGCATTCGGGCGTGGCGGGATTTGGTGCCTCAAGCCGCCGAGCATCAACGTCCTTTCAAGAGCAGCTACTGCCTCGAACCCCACCTCGTCGAGCCCTTGACCGCCGAGATCAACGCCACCCTCGAAGCGGAGTCCATCCCCTGGCGGGCCCTCGGTCTCGTAGATCCTTTCGACGGGTCCGGCCTGATGGACCTCCTGCCCGCCCGCGTGTCAAAAGCCTATGCCCTACACTGGCTCACCGGCCACGCCGGCTATCATTGGGAGGAGGTGGTCTACGCCGGGGATTCGGGCAACGATCTCGCGGCACTGGTCAGCGGTTTTCGGGCCGTCGTCATGCGGAACGCCCCGCCCGGGTTGGCCGGCCAAGTTCGCGCCCACCTGGATGCCCACGGGTTGTCCGACCGCCTCTACCACAGCCGCGGCGAAGCGACCGACGGCGTTCTGGAAGGTTGTCGTCACTTCGGGCTGTTCCCCTCGGAGGCCTCGACCCCGTCGAGATAACGATCCAGTTCGGTCAACTCCGCCTCGAGATTCCGGCGGGCGAGCGCTTCCTTCGACTCGAACGCGTCGGTCAGGAAAATCCGTGGCCGTTCGAGCATGTTTTCGAGGAAATCTCCCCGCCCCTCCGCATAGGTCACGTCGTCGACATGTCCGTATTCCTTCCGGATCTTTGCGGCATACTCCGCGTAAGCGGCTTCGTCGGAGGCCAGAATCTCCAAATCCAGATCAACCAGCAGCTTGGCCTCCGCATGGCGCTGCGGACGGGTCCGGCCGTGGCGCGTTGCGAGGATCAACCGCTCGACCTTCAAACGGACCTCCCGCTTCAGAAGGGTCTGCATCAGGGCGCGAAAGTAAATCACACTGCACTCCTCGTTGTCCCGCCGCCCAGGGTCGTAGACGGCGTCGTGAAACCAAATCGCCAGCCGCAGCGCCGGACGACCACCTCCGTGCCGCTCCAAGCTACCCAGCATCTCGAAGACATGCACGAATCCGTGGTAAATCCGCGGCGGCTCCGCGTAGGACCATGCCAACGTCTTGTAAAGGTAGTCCGCCAATGCCTCGAACCCGAACTCCTCCGCCAGCTCGTTCCAGGCCGCCCTCGGATCCTCGATCATCGTCATCTAGAACCCTCGCACCTGCTCGCGCCCCCGTAAATCGCTTGCCCGGACCTGGCAGACCGCCAAAAATGCGGCGCCATGAGTCCGAGCGACGCGACCGCAATGCCCCATCTCGCCACCCTGAGCATCCCAGGCCTGGATCACCTTCCCGAGGGCGTGGGAGAGACGCTGATTATCCAGGGTATCCAGACCGGTGGCGCGCTTGTCATCCTGCTGGCGTCTTGGGTGATCGGTCAACGCGTCCTGAACTACTGGGAGTTCCAAAAGAAGATCCGCGAGTCCGACCTCGAATCCGAGCGCGCGTTCCAGAAACTCCACGGCGAATTCAAGACGCTCTGGCGACTCTGGAAAATCCACGCCAAGCGGAGCCAACCCGCCGCCACGGGCATCGACGACGACCGGACGTGGGACCTCGTGGATCGGGCAGCGGCCGTCGAGGGGGAACTCGAAGCGCTCCTGCTGAAATTGGCCTCGAATCGTGCGCTCACACCAGATGACTGCCGGGACCTCGGGCTCCTCCGCCAACTCGTCCAGCAAATCCGGGAGGGCATCAAGCGCGGCAGTGCCCTGGATGAATCGTTCCGCCGCGCCGACTACGACCGGTTTCATCACCTGACGGCCGTCACGCTGGAGATTCTGCGCCGGCGCCCGCAGTTTCAGCCGGCCACCCGCTCGGAGCGAAACATGAAGGCCATCCTGGCCATTCGTCCGGAAGCGCTCGAGGACGCTCGCTCCGGCGACGACAACTGAGCGTGGGGTACAGGCATTTTCTTCATTTTTCGGCTTGTCTTATCGATCGATCGACCCATCTTCCCGGTCGCCTCTGGCTAGCTGGAGGCACTAAGAGGCGATCCGGTTGGTTCTTTCGATTCTGTCAGTTTGGGGGTTTTTTCTGACGGAGCGATCAGCCGGGTCGCCTTGTTTTCTGTCCGCTCGTGCGCTAGCACCGTGAGCACCGGACGGCTGAAGCCGTGAATTTCATCTCATGAGCCGATACCGCACCGCCCCTGAACCGCGCGAGACGATGCCACCGGGCATCCCCTACATCGTGGGGAACGAAGCCGCGGAACGATTCAGCTTCTACGGGATGCGCGGGATCCTGTTCGTGTTCATGACGAACTACCTGTTCCTCATGGACGACCGTCCCGGCGATCCCGTCAGCGATGCCAAAGCGCGCGAGTGGTTCCACCTCTTCGTGATGTTCGTCTACCTCACGCCCATCGCCGGTTCCATCATCGCCGATGCCTGGCTGGGCAAATACCGGACCATCCTCTGGTTGTCCCTCGGCTATTGCGTCGGGCACGGCCTGCTCGCCTTGATGGGCTCGGTAGGCTCGGCCGGGGTCATGCTTTTCCTCGGCCTGACCTGGATCACCATTGGCGCCGGCGGAATCAAACCCTGTGTCTCCGCCCACGTCGGCGATCAGTTCGGCAAATCGAATCGCCATCTGCTCACGAAGGTCTTCAACTATTTCTACTGGTCCATCAATCTCGGTGCCTTCCTCTCGCACCTCGCCACACCCTGGCTGCTCGAGTGGCACGGCCCCCACTGGGCCTTTGGCGTTCCAGGCATCCTCATGGCCATCGCCACGTTCACCTTCTGGCTCGGGCGCACCCGGTTCGTTCACATCCCCGCACGTGGCAGCGATTTCCTCCGCGAGATGATGAGCGCCGAAGGCATCCGCACGCTGCTGAAACTCAGCGCCATTTATGTCTTCGTCGCCATGTTCTGGGCCCTTTTCGATCAGACCGCGTCCCTCTGGATTCAGCAGGCGGAAGACATGAACCGGCGTTTCCTGGGCACCACCTGGCTGCCCTCCCAGGTTCAGGCGATCAACCCCATTCTCGTTCTCACGTTCATCCCCCTGTTCACCTGGGTGATTTACCCCTTCGTCGAACGTTTCGTCCCCTTCACCCCGCTCCGGAAGATGAGCGTGGGCTTCTTCCTGATGACCGCCGGCTTCCTCGTCGTCACCCTGGCTCAGGAAGCCATCGACGCCGGACACGTTCCCTCGGTCGGTTGGCAATTCCTCGCCTTCGTCCTCGTCACCGCCTCCGAAATCCTGATCTCGATCGTCTGCCTGGAATTCAGCTACACCCAGGCCCCGCGAACCATGAAGTCCCTGATCATGGGCTTCTTCTTCCTTTCGGTGTTCCTCGGTAACTTTTTTACCGCCGGCGTCAATCGCGTCATCCAAATCCCCGAACCCCTTCATCGCCACGACTTCGCGGAAAACGCGAACCGTCACCCGGGCTTCGACCGGAAGCCGGGAACGGCAGACGATTTTCTCGAAGTCGATGGCGTCCTCGAAACGCCGGCCCGGCCCGTTCTCACCCAAGCCGCCGATCGATTGGTCACCGCCATCTCCGGTCGCGACTGGCGCTGCCCGGACGAAGCCGATGCCGCCGCTCTGCTCGACGGCTTGGTCGACCCGGCCGGCGTTCCCCTTCGCTACACGCTCATCACGCGAAACCAGTGCCGGATCTCGTCGGCCGGTGCCGATGGCCAGCACGGCACGCGCTGGGATGAGAGCCTCACCATCACCATCGAACGACCGACACCCACCTCTGACCGGGGCCTCTTCCGCGCCTTCCGGCCCGACACGCCCTGGCTCGAACGGCGCAAGCGGGAACTCGGACAAACCCAAACCGTCCCGGAAGGAGGTGATTCCATCACCGCCACCGCGGGACCCAGACTCGAGCGGTCGTTCCAAGTCGGGGGACACACCCGCCTTGAAGGGGCCGCCTATTTCTGGTTTTTTACCGGGTTGATCGGCCTGACCTCCGTCCTATTTCTCGTCATCGCCCGCTTTTATCGCTCCAAAGAATATCTACATGAAGAATCCTCATGAATGCTATGATGGGGTTGAAGGCCACCGCCACCGCTTCGCCTCATGATCGCCCGTTCTGCCGTTAGCCCGTTCTTGTTCGCCGCCGTCCTGGCCGGGCTGATGACGGGCGGCGTCCTGCACGCCGATGTCGGGCTCCCGAAAACCGATGAAGAGGAGGAACCCAAGCGCGGCCTCTTCCGCTTCCGGGAAGAACGCACGCCCACGCCCGAACCTCCTTCACCCACCGAACTCCGGGTTCCCGTCCCAGCCGGCCAGCGGGTCGAGACTCTACGCTCCCGCCCCCTGCCCATCGTCCTTGGAACCATCGGCGATCCCTCGTCCCAGCGCGTCCTGTTCCGCATTCGAAACGAGCCCGCAGCCGGCACGCTCGGCGAAGTCGCGCGAGCCCCAGACCACCTCGGCCGCGCCGTCGTGACCTACACGCCCGATCCCTCGTCTAACGCCGCGCTCGACCGCTTCACCTTCGCAGCGAGCTACCCCGGAGGCCGCGTGTCGGCACCCGTCGCGGTGGAGATCCGCTTGGTCGACCCCGAACCCGTCCTCGAGACACCTGCTACCGTCGATTTCGGGCAGGTTTTTCTCGGGCAGAGCGCCACTCGAAGGGTCCCCGTGACCAACGCCGGAGCGGCCCCTTTCACCGGTGAACTCCAAGCGCCCGCGCCGTGGAAATGGATCGTCCCGGACGCCCCGAAACCCTTTCGAATCGAGCCCGGCCAAACCATCACGGTCAATCTCCGCTTCGAACCCACCGAAACGGGACCGGCCGTCTACCGATTGCCGCTTCCGGGCCAGGAAGTGCGAGAACTGCGGCTCAGTGGCGAGGGGTTGCGGCCCTTTGGCGTCCTGGAATCTGCCCTTGAGCTCAAAGCCGAACCCTCGGGCGTCCGCGCTGGAGTTCTCCCGGTTGCGGCACCCCACCGGCCGGTCACGCTCGAGGTCGAGACCAGCCCACGGCTCCGCTTGCCCACCGGCGATCGCCTCCTTGTCCCGGCGGGTGAGCCGCTCGAGGCCCGGCTCGAACTCCCCGCTTCCGACCCCGAGGCGTTTCGGGGCCAAGTCACCCTCCGCCTGGGGACCTTCGAAACCACCGTCGAGGTCGAGGCCCCGGCCGCCCCGCCACGCGTCGTCCTCACCGGATCGCGCGGCGAGGGGGAAACCCTCGATTTCGGCCGCGTTCCGGTGGGAGAAAGCGAACTCGCTGTCATCCGTCTCCGGAACGCCGGGGGCGAACCCGCGTCGGTTTCCCCATCGTTCGAGGGCCCCTTCGCGCTCGCTCCCGGAAGCGATACTGGCCTCCCCACCCGTTTGGATCCGGGCGCCGAAGACACCTGGGTCATTCGCTTCGAACCTCGACTTGCCCAGGACTACCGGGGCTCTCTGACGCTTCAGGGCCAGGGCGGCGGCGGCGTCTTGAAGCTCGCCGGGTCCGCGGCATCGCTGGCCACCTCAGCCACACCTGCTCCGGATCGGCTTCCCCCGGCCGCGACGCCACGCTCTTCGGCCAGCCCGCCCCGAACCCCCGTCCCCCCCTCCCGGGCATCGACGCCGCCCGCAAAGGCTTCCCGGACGTCGGCTCCGATTCGCCCTCCAGCCCCGCGAACCCTCTCCTCCAGCGAGACGCAAGACCAACAGGCTCCCCCTCGCCGCGCGCGCTCCTACGCCGAACTCCTCAAGGCGTCGGAAGCCGAGAAAAAACGCGCCCCCACCCTCGAGGAACTCCAGAACCGCGAAGCGCTGCGCGAAGACATCCAGCCCGTCGTCAAGGGAAAGAACGGCGCCATGCCGCTGCCCGTTTCCCTCACCCGGGATGGCATGCTTTCCATCAGCCCCTTCAGGAAGCAACTCGACCTGCTGGTGCCCCGGGTCGAGCGCATCACGGTTTTCAAGGCCGCTTCCAAAAGCGCCGAACTCGTCTGGAAACGCCCCTCACCCTACGCAAACCTTTTCGAAATGGAGATCCGGACCGTCCGGTTCAACGAATCCAAGAAACGGTTCGAGGTCGTTTGGGTGCCCTGGGAGAAAGTCTCGTTCAACGTCGAAGAGGCCAAGGTCTTCGCCACGCTCAAAGCCCTCGAGCCGCAAGCCTATTACGTCTTCCGTGCCTTCCACGTGAAAGAAGACGGTCGCCACAGCTTTCCCTCCGACGAAGTCGCCGTCCACACCCGCCCGGTGGCGCCGGCCATGGACGCACTCGGCATCACCTTCATCACCACCATGATCACCGGCTCCCTCGGCGTGGGCTATTTCCTCCTCCAGCGCCAGGGCCTGCTCTAATCCAAGAGCTCGATGAACCGGGGCATCACCCGGCCCAGCAACAGGTTCCGGCCTCCCCGCATCAGAATCTCGCTCACCAGCTTCTCCGAAATCAAATTCGGACCGGGGAGAAGATCGACCCGTTCCACCTCACCGACCTGGGCTCGCAGATCCAGGAATCGCCCCTCCGGCTTGGTCTCGATCTCAAACGCCAAACCCGGGCCTTCCGCCTCCATCCGCGTGATCGGCGGCCCTCCCTCTTCGCCCCGGTCGTGGAGTTCGAAAACCGTCTTGGAGTCCCCGTTCGTGAAACGCAGGGCATCCCCTTTCCGATCCACGAGCTTTCCACGCATCTGGCCGCTCATCCAGGCGATGAGATACAGCACGGCGTTCCGGTGCGGATTCCGGTAAGTGATTCGAACGCGCTCGAGCCCCCGGAGCCGTTCCATGGCCTGCGCGTCGTCAAAGATATGCGCCACCGCTCTCCGGTGCTGATGCCCCCGGGTGTATTCCAAGTCGTGCACTAGCAGGTGCCGACTGCGCGCCTGGGCAAAGCGGCTGTGCTCCGAATCGAGCGCCGCCCGCAGCCGGTCGAATTGAGGCTTTGGTTCCCGCCAGTGGCAGCTGTCGATGATTAAGCGGTCAATCAGCTTGTAGAGCCGCTCCTCGAAATGTTCCGACAGCTCGCCCCGCCACCAAACCACCAACGGCAGGTCCGAACGAAGATTCGAGAAGATCAAATTCGTCAAATACCCGTGACTGGCTCCCTGGATGAGAAATGAGATCTGCTCCGAGCAAAGCTTCTTCCGTCCGGCCGAATCGAGATGGCACTGGCCTTTCACCCAGGCGCGGATCTCCGCCTCGTCCTCGCTGGGAACGACGGTAAACAACAGCGCCCGGCAGGCATGATCCCGCGTGACGTTCTGCAGCAGCTCGTCATTCCGCCCTAGCGAACACGGATCCTCGCAAAATATCGCGAAATTCATCAGCGAGGCGCGAGTCATCATGTCGTCCGCCTCGAAATACCGGTCCAGCGCCTGCTCGATGCCGCCCACCGGCGCCTCCATGCCGAGGATGCCCGAATCGGCCAGCGCGTTCCAGTCGTTGGTTCCGTTGCTGCTCATCCTTTGCTCTGCCATCCAGCTCCCGGCCTCAGAGGCGCCGCCAGACCCTTCCGTCCCGGCCCATCATCGCATCCGCTTCCTCTGGCCCCCATGAACCTGCCGGATAGGTCGCCATCGGAGGCGGATCCGGCGCGTTGTGCCAAACCGACTCGATGTCATCGACAAACGCCCACGCGTTCTCCACCTCATCCCGGCGCGCGAACAGCGTGGCATCACCCGCGATCGCGTCGAGCAGCAACCGCTCGTAGGCCTCCGGGCTGCTGTGCCCAAACGATGTGCTGTAGTGAAAGTCCATCTTCACCGGCTCCATCCGCACAGCCGGTCCCGGGATTTTCGACAGCATCCGCAGCGAAATCCCCTCGTCGGGTTGAATGCGGATCACCAGAACGTTCTTCCGCGACGTGACCGGGAAGTGGTGGAAGAGCACGCCGGGAGGCTCTTTGAAATGGACCGAGATCTCCGTTGCCTTTTTCGGCAGCCGTTTGCCCATCCGCACGTAAAACGGCACGCCTTCCCACCGCCAGTTGTCGAGGTGAATCCTAAGCGCCACGTAAGGCTCGGTCATCGACTTGGGGTCCACCCGGTCCTCTTCGCGATAGCCCTGAACCGCATCCCCATTGATCGTGCCGGCCTCGTATTGGGCCCGAACCACGTTCTTCCCCACCTCCTCGGCACTCTGGAGGCGCCGGATGGATCGAAGGACTTTCACTTTCTCGTCGCGAACCCCATCCGGACTGAGGTCCGTTGGCGGCTCCATCGCCACGAGGCTTAGGAGTTGCAGGAGATGATTCTGCACCATGTCCCGCAAGGCCCCTGCCTTGTCGTAATAACCCCCACGCCCGCCTTCCATCCCAAGGTGCTCCGCGCAGGTGATCTGAACGTGGTCGATGTGCCGACTGTTCCAGAGCGGCTCGAAAATCGCATTCGCGAAGCGCAGCACCATGATGTTCTGCGCCGTCTCCTTGCCCAAATAGTGATCAATCCGGTAGGTGTCCCCCTCGGGAAAGGTCGCATTCACCACCTCGTTCAAATGCCGGGCCGAGGCCAGGTCCGAACCGAAAGGTTTCTCCACCACGACGCGCGACCACCCGCCCTCGCGCGGCTGATTCAACCCGGATTCCCTCAGTTGATGAAGGATGTCGTCAAAATACTCCGGAGCGGAGGCCAAATAGAACAACCGGTTCGGCTGCGTCCCGCGCCGGTCCTCCAATTCCTGCAGTAACCCGGCCAGTTCCCGGTAGCCCTCCAAATCTTGGAACTCGCTCCGGTGATAGTGAACGGTCTCGCGAAACCGGTGCCAAAGCTCGTCGTCGTGCCCTTGCCGCGAAACCTTCCGGTTCATCGCCTCCAACTCGTCGCGAAACGCCTCATGAGTCTTGTCCCGGCGCGCGAACCCCACCACCTCCGTCCCCGGCGGGAGATCCCCGTCGGCGGCGATGTTGTAGATCGCGGGGATGAGTTTGCGATGCGTCAAATCCCCGGTCGCCCCGAAAATGACGATCGTGCAGGGATCCGGAGCCGACCGGGAGACGAGGAGTTCGCGAAAAGGATTATCCATGGCGGTGCGCGTTCATGCGTCCAGTCGATTTGTCGCGCAGAGGGCGCGTTCCCTTGCATCGCTCACGGCAGAGGGAATCGCGCGTTCATCGTCAGCACCTCGTTCCGGATCGTCTCCAGCGCCGCACCGTCTTTAGGATCGGCAAGCGCTCGCTGAATCCAGTCGGCGATCGTGCTCATCTCCGCTTCTCCCATGCCGCGCGTCGTGACCGCCGGCGTTCCAATCCGGATGCCTCCGCCCTTGAACGGGCTCTCGGTGTCGAAGGGGATGGAGTTCTTATTCACCGTGATCCCGGCTTCGTCGAGCGCGTGCTGCGCCCGTTTGCCGTTCAACCCTTTCGGGCGCAGATCCACCAGGAAAAGGTGGTTGTCGGTGCCACCGGACACGATTCGGAACCCATCTTCCGCCATCCGGGCCGCCATGGCCTGGGCGTTCCGCACCACCTGCGCCTGGTATTCCTTGAAACCCGGTTTCAATGCCTCGTGGAAACAGACTGCCTTCGCCGCGATGACGTGCATCAACGGTCCACCCTGGGTGCCCGGAAACACCATCGAATCGATCTTCTTCGCAATCTCCTCGTCGTTGCTCAAAATCAAGCCACCCCGGGGACCACGTAGGCTCTTGTGCGTCGTTGTGGTAATGAAGTGCGCGTGCGACACCGGCGAAGGATGGGCGCCCCCGGCGACCAACCCCGCGATGTGGGCCATGTCGACGAAGAGATAGGCACCCACCGAATCGGCGATTTGACGCATCCGCGCGAAATCGATGATCCGCGAGTAGGCCGAAGCCCCGGCGGTGATCATCCTCGGCCGGAATTCCTCCGCCAACCGTGCGAGATTGTCGTAGTCGATCCGTTCATCCGATTCACTCACGCCGTAGTGCTTCACCTCATAGAATTTCCCGGAGAAGTTCGCGAAATGCCCGTGAGTGAGATGGCCGCCGTGCGCCAGATCCATCGTGAGGATGCGATCCCCGTGGTCGAGGAAACTGAAATAGACCGCCGCATTCGCCTGCGACCCGCTGTGAGGCTGGACATTGGCAAAGTTCGAACCAAAAAGCTCACAGGCTCGGCGGATCGCCAGGCTCTCGGCGGTGTCCACGAACTCGCAGCCTCCATACCAGCGCTTCCCGGGATAACCCTCCGCATACTTGTTCGTGAGACAGGATCCCTGCGCCTCCATCACCGCCGGGCTGGCGAAGTTCTCCGAGGCAATCAGCTCGATGTTCTCTCTCTGACGGCGCCGCTCCCGCCGCACCACGGCGTAAATCTCGGGATCGACGACCGCCAGCGCATGACCGCTGATCTTCCCGACCCGCCGCTCGTGCCGACCTCCATTTTCGAATGGCGTCTCGAGGAAGGCCGTGACCAAGTCGCGTGCCGAATCGAAATCCGTGTTTTTGCCTCCCAGACAAAGCACATTGGCGCCATTGTGCTGACGGCAAATCCTCGCGTCGTCGACCGTGCGCACGAGCGCGGCCCGAATCGCCGGATTCTTGTTGGCGGCGATCGAGACCCCGATCCCCGTCGTGCAGATCAGAATACCAAACTCCCCGTCTCCACCTGCCACCCCTTCGGCCACCGCTCCGGCGAAATCCGGGTAATCGACCGACTCGGACCCGTGCGTCCCGTCGTCGATGACCTCGTGGCCGCGCTCTTTGAGCCAGGTCACGAGTTGATCTTTCAATGCGACGCCACCGTGGTCGGCGCCGATCACTAGGTTGGGTCGATCGCTCATAAAATTCTCGTCGGCGCTTGCCGCTCTTCAGCTGGTTTCTTTCACAAACTCCAATACGCCGGGCAGCGCATCTTTGATGAGATCCCGCGTGATCTCATACGCCGGCCGGTCGAGGCCGATTGGATCCGGCACGTCGTAGAGCCCCGCCGCGACTTCGTCGGCCGTGGCCTCCGCCCCCAATTCCCGCAGCACGAAGGTCTTCTCCGCACAGCCCGGGAAAAGCATCTCCAACGCCTGTTTGTGCCCTGCCGTCATTCCGAAGATGTGCGTCGACTCCAAAACCAGATCGTCCGTGATTTGCCGGCTCCGAATCCCGCTGATGTCGATCCCCTCCTCCTCCAGCACATCCAGCGAATGCGGACTGGGCGGCCGGCCCTGCATTGCGCTGATGCCCGCCGAAGCCACCTCTATGCCCTTCTCCCTGTGCAGCATCGCCCGGAACAAACCCTCAGCCATCGGGCTGCGACAAATGTTCCCGGTGCACACAAACAGGACGTTCGGCATCATGGATCAGTCGATGGAGCCAGCCGGAAAGTCAAAAACGGATGCCGCAGCCGCCCTCACGGCGCCGTGAGGGCTTTGCCGTTGTCCGCGGGAGTCAAGTTCGCGAGAAAAGGAACGGCGGCTCGCGCCCAATCGTCCGCCTCCGGGTAGCTGCTGGCCCCAGTGCCGAAACACGACTGGAGCATGTCGGTATGAATCACGCCGGGATTCAGCGTCACCGCCCCGACATGATTTGGAAGCTCTTGTGCCAGCGCCTGGGTCAAACCTTCCAGCGCCCACTTGGTCGCGCAGTAGGGCGCCACCTCCGGCGCCGTGCCACGGCCCCAACCCGAACTGAAATTCACCACGACCGCCGGTTCGTCCTCCTCGATCAAATAGGGCACCATGTGGCGAATCACCCGGAAAACCCCCGCCACGTTGACATCCAATATCTCGCAGAACTCTTCTTCCGGCACATCCCAAAGCCAAGCGTTCTGATTGATCAACGCCGCGTTATTCAGAACCAAATTGGGCACGCCGATCGTCCGGACGACCTCGTCGCAGAAATCCTCCACCGATTCGTCATCGGCCACATCCGCTGGCAGGAACAGGTGATCGTCACCCAACTCCTCGCGAAGCTGCTTCAGCGCCACAACCGAACGGCCACAGCCCGCCACCTTGTCTCCCCGCTTTGCAAAGCCTCGAGCCATCGCCAACCCAAGGCCTCGGGTGACGCCCGTGATCATGACCCGCTTCTTCTCCGTCAGGAAAGGAATGATGTTCCCTTCGCTCATCCTCTTTGCTCTATCGCCTCATCCGATCGGCGGCGCAAGTCACCCGCTGGCTTTCCCATTCCCGGTTTGCGTCAGCCGCGTCCCTGCGCCTTCGTTCATTTCATACGCAAGGCGACCAAATCCCTTTCAATGCCGTAATGAGCCGCAAACACGAACTAACCCACTCCGACATGAACATCGCTGCTTTGCCCCCCGAGGCCATCCTCGACCCCACCCAACGCTCCTTCCCCGAATTCAGCCTCACGCGCCTCCTCGGAACCGTTTTCGAGCCCACGAAAGGTAGCCGCGTCTGCGTCCTCATCGACCTCGTCGACACCTCGCTCATGAGGCAGTTTGCCTTCCTGCAGGCTGACGGGCACGAAGTCCAGAAAAAGGCTCACGAGGAATTTTATCTCGGCCTGAAAGACGGTGCCATGAAGGAATTAGGCATGCATGGAGGCGAAATGTTCGCGTTCAAACAAACCGGCGGCTCAAACTTGGATCTGGACGACGAGTGCTGGGATGCCGCCGGTAACCAGCTCAGCCTCGATCGCGACATCTACCCGAACTACGACATCATTCTCTGCATCTCCACCTTTTCCGCCACGGCTCCCCTCACAGCCAAGTGCAAGGAATTCGGTTTCCGGGGTGCCACTCTCCATGGCCTCAACGACATCATCCTCAACACGGGTCTCGCCGTCGATTACGATGAGGTCAGCGCCGATGCCGAAAAGCTTCGGCTCGCCATGACTCGCGCCGATGCCGTGGAGATCGATTTCGGCCTCGAGTCCGGTGAGATCCTGACGGCCCGACTCGAACTCAATCGCCAGGAAGCCCAGAAAAGTCACGGTCTCTGCAAAGGCGAGCAGCCCGATGTCGCCAATCTGCCGGCCGGTGAGGTTTATTTCGTCCCGGTCGATGCCAATGGCCAGTTCCCGATGAAATACGCCGATGGAACGCTCGGCCTCCTCGAGGTCCGGAACCGCAACATCATCGAATCAAAGCTCATCCAAGGCGATCAGGCCACGATCGATGCGCACAATGCCCGGCTCAAAGAAGATCCCATGACGGGCACTTTGGGCGAACTCGGTTTCGGCACCCAGGTCTTGCCGGTGTCCGGCGCCGATATCCAGGACGAAAAAGTCCTCGGCACCTGCCACCTCGCCACGGGGCGCGACGATCATTTGGGTGGCGATATCGTTCCGGGGATGTTCAAAAAGCACGAAAACTCGACGCACGACGACATCCTTTTCGCGCCGCACAAGACCCCGAATTTCGACATCGCTCAGGCCCGGCTCTACCGGGGCGGGGAGACGCACATCCTCATTGAGCACTTCCGTCCCAGCGACTACCTCCTCGAAGCTCTGCAGGGCTGACGCCAATGGCACTCAGTGAAATGGGTGCATCATCTCCCATTTTACAAAGCGGCCCTCCGTCTCCCGTGTCCGCCCGGTCGGGATTCCAGGACGTCCGGCCTTCTCACAGTTGACCCACTACACCTCGGCGCGCATCGTTACCTCGATCCGCGCCGTGAAAATCGCCGTCGTCCACTACCATCTTCGTAAGGGAGGGGTCACTCGCGTCATCGAAACCGCCGCGGCTGCACTCGAACCGCACGGTGACGAGCTCGTCGTGGCATCAGGGGCGCCCTGCGAGAGCGAAGCCCTCTCGCAATGGGTTGAAATCCCCGCTCTGGCCTACCGGGAATCCGGCACAGCGGAAGAAGGCGCAGCTCTCGCGGCGGAGCTTCAGGCCAAAATCGGAGACACACTCGGCGGTCCTCCCGATCTCTGGCACATCCACAATCATGCCCTCGGCAAAAATGTCATCTTCCCGGCCGCCCTGCGCGCCCTGATCGACTTTGGAGCGCGCGTCCTCCTGCAAATCCACGATTTCGCCGAGGACGGCCGGCCCGGAAACTACGAGAGCCAGCGCGCCGCTCTCCCCAGCCTTCCGCTCTACCCGTCCGGTCCCCACCTCCACTACGCCACCCTCAATCAGCGCGATCTCTCCCGCCTGCGTCACGCGGGCATTCCAACCAACACCCTCCACCTCCTCCCCAACGCCGTCGCTTCGCCCCCGGTCGAACCGCCGCCGGAACCTCCTTTCCCCAACGCTCGTCGTTTTGCGCTTTACCCGACCCGCGGCATCCGTCGGAAAAACATTGGTGAAGTCCTGATGCTCAGCCTGTTGGCGGGTCCCGGGACGACGTTCGCCACCACCTTGGGGCCAGCCAATCCCGCCTGGAAACCCGTTCACGAACGTTGGGAACGCCTTGTCACCGAGCACCGCTTGCCCGTTCACCTGGCCTGGTGCGAACGCGGTCCGGCGTCGTTTGGCCAGCTCATCCACGAGGCGGACGTCATCGTCACCACGAGCATTGCCGAGGGGTTCGGGCTCGCCTTTCTCGAGCCCTGGCTCGCTGAAAAAACCGTCGTCGGCCGGAATCTTCCCGAAATCACGAGCGATTTCGCCATCGACGGCGTGCCGCTGGACCAGCTTTACCATCGCCTCGACATCCCCGGAAACTGGGTCGACCAGAAAGCCCTTCGCCGCGAACTCGAATCCCAACTCTCATCGGCCTGGGCCGCCTATGGCCGTAGCCCGTCCGGCGCCGATTTCGAAGCGGCTTGGAACGTCATGGTCCGCGAGAACCGGATCGATTTTGGTTGCCTCCCCGAGAGATTCCAGGAGTCCGCCGTTTCCTTCGGTTTGCACCATCCACCGCAGCTCGACGACGTCACCCAACCCAGTTTCGATCCTCTGCCGCCAGCCGAGATCGACCGCGCCCGGCTCCTCGTGGCGGACCTCTACGGCCTCGAGGGCTACGGACAGCGGCTCCACGGGATTTACCGGCAAATCGTGGACGCCCCGGCAGGAGACGTGGATTGGCTCGACCCGGAGCGTGTTCTCGATCAATTCTTGAACCCGGCATCCTTCCATCTCCTCCGAACATGACCCTTCCCGACCGCATCGCATCGCTGTCCGAGCCCCTCGAGCCCCAGCCCACCTACGAAAAGCCACGCCTGCAGACCCTCACCGGTATCTCGGCCGTGGCGTTCGACATCTACGGCACCTTGATCATCTCCGGCTCGGGCGATATCGGTCTGGTCAAGGATTCGGCCCGGGAAGAAGCCATGAAGGCGGCATTTCAGGCCGTCGGGGTCAAACCGAAACGGCGCGACCTGGCCAAGCGCTTCCACGAACTCATCCGTAACGATCGGGAAAGCTGCCAGGCCGCCGGTGTCGAACATCCCGAAGTCGAAATCCGCGACATCTGGCGCACGCTCTGCGCCGAGGCCGACGTCAACGCCGACATCGAAGCGCTGGCCATCGAATTCGAATGCCGCACCAATCCCGTCTGGCCCATGCCCCACCTCGAACCGGTCCTTCGAGAGCTTCACGAGCGGGGTCTGGCGCTCGGGATCGTGTCGAATGCGCAGTTCTACACCCCTCACATGTTCCCTGCGTTCCTGGGAAAATCTCTGGAAGAACTCGGATTTGAACCCAGCCGGCAGATCTACTCTTTCACGCTTCGGGAAGGCAAACCCTCGACCCTGCTCTATCACCGCCTCGCCGAGAAACTCGAGCCCGACGAAACCCTCTACGTCGGGAACGACATGCTCAAAGATGTCTGGCCGGCACAGAAAGCCGGCTTCAAAACGGCGCTCTTCGCTGGCGACAAACGCTCTCTCCGGAAACGGGAAGACGACCCCCGCGTTCGCGGCGTCGAACCCGACCTCGTGATCACTGATCTCGCCCAGATTCCGGGAACGCTCCAGTAGACCAACTGCGCTTTGTCCATGAGCCGGCCCAAGCTGAACCGCACGATCTCACTTCCGTTTCTGATCCTGTTCGGCGTCGGAACCATGGTTGGCGCGGGCTTTTACGCCCTCCTCGGCAAGGTGGCGGGTGAGGCCGGGATGGCCACGCCGATCGCGTTGGGACTCAGCGGCGTGCTGGCCTTGTTCAGCGGGCTTTCTTTCGCGGAATTGTCCTCGCGCTTCCCTTTCAGCGCCGGGGAAGCGCACTACATCCGGGAGGGTTTCGGACACGTCGGCTGGTCCACCCTCACCGGCTGGCTCGTGATCGTCACCGGGGTCGTTTCGGCCGCCACCCTGACCGTGGCGACCTCAGGCTTTCTCTTCGAGCGCATCGACCTCCCGCGCCATGTCACCATCGCCTCGATTGGTCTCTTGATGGGTTGCATCGCCGCCCTCGGCGTGGGGCAGTCCGTCGGTGTCGTGGCCTTCGTCACCGTCATCGAAGTCGGCGCCATCCTTTTCGTCATCGTGGCCAACGCCGGCGCACTGGGAACGTTCCCGGACCGGGTGGCGGAGTTTCTCCCGGCGCTGTCGGCCGAAGCGGGAACAACGACTTGGCTCGGCGTCTTCGCGGGAGGGTTTCTCGCCTTTTACGCCTACATCGGTTTCGAAGACATGGTGAACATGGCTGAGGAGGTGAAGAACGTCCGTCGAAACCTCCCGACGGCCATCGTCTGGAGCATTGTCCTTTCCACCCTCCTGTATGTGATCGCCGGCCTCATTGCCGTGCTCACCGTTCCGATCGACCGCCTCGCGGCGAGCGGCGCCCCCATCGTCGAACTCGCCAAGGGTCAAGGCTGG
>CAZCRA010000016.1:28901-42800 GCA_964500945.1 uncultured Verrucomicrobiales bacterium
CAACGACCGGTCTCTGGATCGTCAGCCTCATCACCGGCGCAAACGGCGCGCTCGTCCAGATCATCATGGCTGCGCGAGTCGCCTACGGGTTGGCCTCAAACGGCCAGGCACCCCGTTTTCTCGGCCACGTCCACCCCCTGACACGAACCCCAGTTCTGGCCACGGCACTCATGACCGCCGTCATCGTCGCGCTGGCGCTCTTCTTCCCACTTGCTGCGCTCGCCCGCGTCACCAGCACCGTCATCCTGATCGTGTTCGCAGGCGTGAATTTCGCGCTCTTCGTCATCAAACGGCGCGATCCGGATCTCCAGGGTGAAGGCCCACGCTTCCCGCTTTGGCTGCCTCTCGCCGGAGGAGTGCTGACCCTCGGCGTTTTGGCCTTTCAAGCTTCGATTTCTTTGTCAGGTTAGGCTGATCTCACGCCTTCCATGGTCTTCACATGCAAAGCCTGCAGCGCCGCCCTGCAGAAGAACGACATCGATTTTCAGACTGGCATCGCCTCCTGCCACCACTGTCAGGCGGTGATGAGCTTCGCTGCGGATCTTGGAATCGAACCCGGCCCTCCGCCCCGTCCCAAAGCCCCCCCGGCGGTTCGACCCTGGTCGCCTCAGCCGAAGAGCATCCGCATGGAACAAACCCCTTTCGGCCTGCGCTTCACCCGCCGCTGGTTCAATCCCGGGTTCATCTTCCTCGCCTTCTTCTGCCTCTTCTGGGATGGCTTCCTCATCGTGTGGTACACCATCGGCCTGACCGTCTCCACGCAGTCCGGCCCCGTCGGCGGTCTCATGCTGCTCTTCCCGCTCATCCACGTGGCCGTCGGCGTCGGCCTAACCTACTACACCATCGCGGGATTCGTGAACCACACGAAGGTCGAGATCGATGACCGCACCTTGAGCGTCGAGCACGGTCCTCTGCCCTGGAAAGGGAACCAATCCGTCCCCGCCTCCGAACTCTCACAGCTCTACTGCGACCGGAAAATCTCGCACAGCAAGAACGGCACCTCCGTCACCTATCGCCTTCACGCTCTTATGAAGAACGGCGAGACCCGCCAAATTCTCGCCGGACTTCAAGATCAAGCCTCCGCCGTTTACCTCGAACAACAAATTGAAAAACGGCTCGGCCTGCGCGACCACCGCGTCGCCGGCGATGTGGTGTGAGATTCGCTCCACTCTGGACTCGCCGCCCGTTTCATGGCACAAACAGGCAAACCCTGGACTCAAACACAAACTCTCCCAGCCCCATGAAATCCCGATTCATCCCACTGCTCGGCGCGGCATTCCTGGCCAGCGCCACACTCCCGGCCCAAGCCGAACCCATCACCGTCAACAACCCACTCGAGGTCCCCGTCGGGATTCGTGGCGCCGTCGAACTGACGTTCCAGAGCGTTATCGGAACGTTTTACCAAGTCGAAATCTCCCAGGATCTCACAAACTGGGACAACGAAGGATTCGCCATCAAAGGCACCGGCGGCGAGATCACCACCCAGGTGTCCACTCGCAACTACTCGCCCAGCGCCTTCTACCGGCTCCGGGACGATGGCGACCCGGACAACGTCGGACCCGCCGGCGAATCCGGACTTCGTTCCACCGGCGAAAACCTACTCTTCACGAACTCGAACCAAGCCTTTGCCTGGCACCACGACGATGGCCAGTTCTACGATCAAAGCCTCAGCGGAACGCTGCTTGCCACCGCCGAATCGGATGGGAATTTCGCCGTCTTGACCTCCACGGTCGTCTACACCTGGAACCAGGATACGAAAGACTGGACCTCCCGCGGAATCACCGGAAGCAACCCAGTCGTCATTGGCTCAGAGGGAAATTTCGCGTTCGTCTCTTCCACCCTCCTCATCGCTTGGTGCAAAGACGATAGCAGCTTCACCACCCAGGGGATTTCATCATCCACGCCCGAACTGTTCGAGTCCCAGGGCAATTTCTGCGTCATCGCCGGCAACCTGGCCTATGCTTGGAGCCAAATTGGCAAGACCTGGGTTTTTCAGAGCATCACGGGAACCGATCCCACCGTCGTCGGTTCCAACGGAAACTTCGGGGTTCTGACGTCCAGCCGGGCCTACGGATGGAGCCAGGAATCCCAGACGTGGTCGAATCGCTCGGGCTTCACGGCCTCCTCAGAAGTCCTGGGCGCCGACGAAACCCCGTAGCTCCCGGCTTCTGGCCTGTCCATCGCTCTCGTTCCGATGACGCGGCACTCCTCTTTCCGGATCCTCTCGGCCCTGACGCTTGCCGCTGCCGGCCTCGTCTTCGCCGGTCTGGCCCGGGCGGATGACCGGCCGAACATCATCGTGATGATGTCCGACGACATGGGCCTGGGCGACACCAGCGCCTACCAGGACTGGACCGGAAACGCCGATGCCGTCCAGATCGCGACACCCAACCTCGAGCGGCTTGCCCGCATGGGCACGCGCTTCACGGACGCTCACGCGCCTTCGTCACGCTGCACAGCCACCCGCTACGCCCTCCTAACCGGGCGCTATTCCTGGCGGACTCGCCTCAAATTCAGCGTGCTGTGGCCTCCACAGGGCGACCCCTTGATCGAACCTGACCGCCCGACCCTCGCCACGATCCTGGCCGCCGCGGGCTACCGCTGCGGCATGTCCGGCAAGTGGCACGTCGGCCTGACCTACCGCAACGCGGATGGCGATCCCGCAGACAGCTGGAAGACCAGTGATTTGCGCCGGGGCATCGCCGGTTCTCCTCTCAAGGGCGGTGGCGAGGACAGCCTCGATTTGGCTGAACTCCTGCTGGGTCACTCCCAAACCGGCCGTCAGCAGCTCGTTCACCACGACCACAAACAGGGCAGTGGCGGCGGAGCCAAAAATCCGGGCTGCGCCTGGCTGGCCCTTCGCTGGAACCATCCGGCTTCCGGCGCCCAGCGCTGGCCCGGCCAGTGGAAGCTATTCGTCGATGAAGGCTTGCTCCTCCGCGCTGAAATCAAACCCCGCGAGCTTTACGAACTCGGCAGCGATCCCAGGGAACAGCGGAATCGGCTGGACGACCCCACGCTCAAGCCACTCGTGACCCTCATGACGCTCCGTCTCGAGGCACTAGTTCAAACGCCTGACGCCTGACGCCTGAGGGGTAGCGTGATTCAAATCGAAGCTCGTGAGCCGGTCGGTGCAGTCGCTTCCATTCTATCCATGGCCATCCTTCGCGCCCTCCCCAGGCCCGGGATCCTGCAATTTTCCCTTTGCGTTCCGCTTGGGGAGCCTCAAAGCTTCTAAATATGATCAAATCTCCGGCGCTCATCGCCCTTTCGCTCCTCTTCTCCGCTTGCGCGATCCCGCTCGTGTCCTTCGCTCAAGCCGAGGCTCCTGCAGCCCCCAAACCCGTTGCGACGGTCGATGGGGTTGAAATCACGCAGAACGCTCTCCTGAACCGCTTCCGTCTGCTGCTTCAGCGGCAACTGGGCCAGCGCGCGGCCTCAATCCCTCCCGAACAATACCCCCAAATGCTGGCGCAACTCCCGCCCGAACAGCGTGAACGGATGGTCTCCAGCCTCATCGATGAGCAGCTCCTCACGGCCGCAGCGGATGCAGCCAACGTCGAGGTCCCAGCCGACGCCATTGATGCTCAGCTACAGGGCATTCCCATCCCGGAAGGCATCACCCTCGAAGGATTCCTCATGGCGAACGGGACATCGCTCGAAGCCGTCCGGGCGGAGATCACTAAGAATCTGAAGCTCAACGCCCTGGTCCGCTCGAAAACCGAGGGCAAAATCAAGCCGCCCACGGAGACCGAGGTCAAAGCCTATTACGACGACAATCCAGACCTCTTCCAATCCAGCGAATCGGTCCGGGCCCGTCACATCCTCATCAAGTCCGAAGACGCCGCCGGCGATACCGGCGCCAGAGAGAAAATCGACGCCATCCGGGAGCGCGTCGTTGGAGAGAGCGCTGAAGATTTCGCGGAGGTTGCCAAGGAAACCTCCGAAGGTCCGTCAGGCCCTCGCGGCGGTGACCTCGGGGAATTCGGACGCGGTCAAATGGTGCCCACCTTCGATAAGGTCGCCTTCGAACTTCCGGTCGGTGACGTCAGTGAACCGGTGGCCACGCAATTCGGCTGGCACCTCATCAAGGTCGAAGACAAGACCGAAGCGGGCACGCAGCCCCTGGATGACGAACTGAAGGGACAAATCGCGGCTCAACTCCAAAACGAAGCCCAACAGGAAATCGTCGAGGCCTACCTCGCCGAACTGCGCGAAGAAGCCGAAGTCGTCCGGAACTGAAACACGAAAATTTCGGAACCAGAATTTAAGGGACCTCCGAAGACCAGCGTGAGCCGCGAGCCAAGCCCCACCGTGGCGGCGGCGTCTCGCCGCCGTCCCTCCCCTGCCCCACCGTGGCGGCGGCGTCTCGCCGCCGTCCCTCCCCCTGCCCCAATGACGGCACGAACATAGGGGTTTGCGGAAGTCCCCTTTTTAAACTCTCACCCAAGGGCCGCGGCATTTCCCTTGTCGCGGCCCTCTTTCTCCACGAACGCGACTGAGGCAGCTCACGAAACACGACGGCGCCGGACGCAGAAGCCGGCGATCGTGCCAATCACGAGCAGCAGCAACAAGGCATCCGGCTCGGGAATCACCACCGTGGCATCGCCGTCGAGCGTGAGCTGGTCGATCTTCGTCAGCTTGCCCCCGAAAAGCGCATCGTGGAAATACAACCGGACCTCGAAGGGATCGGTAATGCCATCGTAGGCGGCTGTGTTGGGCAGCGTGAAGGTGAGTTGGGTGTAGGCATTGTTTCCGTTCCCGCCATTGCCGGAAAGATTGAAGTTATCCTTGGTCTCGACCGCATCGCCGATGCCCGTGAAGCCCCCGACGCTGGTGAAGAGAGACAAATCCCGGGGTGATTGGCTACCGAACTGCACATACCAGTTCACCGTGAGATTTTCCCCGGCCAGATCCAATTCCACGCCCGCCTTCGGATCGATCGTGAATCCGACGTAGCGGTTGTTGTCGAAGGATTCCTGGAGAGTTTGCGCGGTCGTGTTGACACCGGGGTTGTTTCCGTAGTTGCCGTCCCAGGCGAATTCCCCGGTCACCCACTCCGCCGGTGGCGGTCCCGAAATCCCGACGAGGGATCCCATTGCTAGACCGGTCGCCGCGCCGGTTCCGATGGTTTCCAAATTGGAATCGTAGATGCTCACCGCGGTCAGCGGGAGATCTTCGTTCGGCCCGTTCGTGTTGGTGACAGCGCTGAAATCGAAATCGACGAGCACCGCGCTATACGCTGGGATGGCCAACCCCAGAAGCACCAGAGTTGAGATGTAATCTTTCATGAACATGATCAAGTTAGACTGCACAGCACCTGCACGCCGGGTCAAGTGCCAATTCCGAACAAAAAGGCGATTCTTATTGCGAACTCGTCTCAAAGCCCGGATGCTGGAGCATCGCGCGCGCGGGCCGGGTCTCCACTCAGCCCCGTCGCACTTGACCGGCAACTGCCGGGCTCTCCACTTCTCTTGTTCTTCGAACCTTGCTCTCCGAATGATCCCTTCATTTCCTTTCGACCGGGTGAACTGGGTGGCCAGTTCCTTCCTCATCGGCACCTTTTTGGCCGCCGTCATTGGCACCCCCCTCTACATCGCCCATTTCGGCATCTCAGCCTTCCAGATCGCTCTGTTCCTCTTCTACTTCGTGCTCACGGGAATGAGCATCACCCTGGGCTACCATCGTCTTTTCGCTCACCGCTCCTTCACCGCCTCGCGGCCCGTGCGGCTCGCCACCCTCATTTTTGGAGCTTGCGCCTTTCAGGATTCGGCCTTGGACTGGGCCTCGGATCATCGGAAGCACCACAAACACACCGACGATCCCGATGACGACCCCTACAGCATCAGTCGGGGGTTCCTCTGGGCGCACATGGGCTGGATCTTTTTCAAACTCTACCCTCGCCCGCTCGATAACGTTCAGGATCTCCGGAAAGACCCTCTCGTGATGTTCCAGCACCGGTGGCATCGCCTGCTGGGCGTCTCCGCCGGTTTCGTCCTGCCAGCTCTTCTCGGCCTCGCCGTCGGCGGATGGACCGGTGCCCTGGGTGCCTTCCTCATCGCCGGTGTGGCCCGGGTCGTTGCCGTGCACCACTGCACGTTTTTCATCAACTCCCTTTGCCACACCCTCGGCAACCGGCCCTACGACAACCGGACCAGCGCGCGGGACAGCTGGCTCATGGCGTTCTTCACTTTCGGCGAGGGCTACCACAACTACCACCACACCTTCCAACACGACTACCGGAACGGCGTGAAAAGCTGGCAGTTCGACCCCACCAAATGGGCCATTTGGCTGCTCGCCAGAGCCGGGCTCGTCACGGACTTGCGTCAGGTTTCCCCAGAGAAAATCGTCCTCGCCGAGCTTCGTGAAGCCAAACGCCGGGCTGAAGCGGAAGTGGCCAATCTCAGCGATGCTCCCGCAGCCGCCGCAGGCTGTCCCCAGTGGCGTGCCGCCGTGGCGCGCCTTCAGGAACTCTCCACTTGCGTCGGCGAAGCCTACTCCGAGATGGAGCGCGCCGTGTCCGATCGCGTGGATGTTTCCCGCGTCAGGCTCAAGCGCTGCCGTGAACAGACTTCGGCCCTGTTCCGGAACCTCGCCGAATTGGACCACTGGCGGATGGCCTACAGCATCGGGGGATGATTTCTTCCCGAAGGACGGATATCCGGGAAGGCAGGAGACCGGACCAGGTCTCACAGAAGACCGTCTTCCAGCGGTGGCCGTTTCGGCGCCTCGCTTCCCTCCTACTCCTTCTCCTGGCCGCTGCGTTTTTGCCGACGTCCGCTCCGGCAGCCACCCGAATCCTCAAGCTCTACGAAAACTGTGAGCTGATCGAAACCAGCTGGGCCGACGGTGACAGTTTCCTCGTCCGCCTCCCCGATGACCGGGAAATCACCGTCCGTCTTTACGGCGTCGATTGCATCGAGACCAAACTGGTCGGGGACGAATCGAATCTCCGCCGGTTGCGCGACCAAAGTAAGTGGTTTGGCATCCCGAACCCCGTCGAAGCACGGCGCATCGGCCTCGAAGCGCGCGACGTCGTTTTCAAGAAGCTCAGTGAACCCTTCAGCGTCATCACGGCCTTCGCCGACGCGCGCGGAAGCGCCGAATACGAGCGCTTTTATGCCTTCATCACCACGGCCGATGGACAAGACCTCGCGGAATTCCTGGTCGGCAACGGTTTGGCCAGGGCCCATGGCGTGTTGCGCGGGCGGCCCGACGGCCTGCATCGCGACGAGTGGGAACAGCGGCTCGAGGATCTCCAATTGCGGGCGGCCAGAGAAAACAAAGGGGCCTGGCGATTGACCAATTGGGATCAACTGCCCGAACTTCGTCAACAGCTCCGCAGGGATCACGCCGAAATCCGTGCGATTCGCGAAACGGGCACCTTCCTGGAGCCCGGCACGACCATCGACCCGAACACCGCCTCCCGCGACGAACTCCTCGCGCTGCCGGGCATCGGAGAAACCATGGCCTTCCGCATCATCGAAAAACGGCCCTTCGAGTCGATCGAGGATCTCCTGGAAGTCTCCGGGATCGGCCCAAAGACGCTCGAGAACCTGCGTCCCTTCCTGGCGATCGGTGAGGCAACCGAAGAGTGAGCGAGGCGTTGCGGAATCGGCACCGGCACCACTTTGCGTGAACCGCTTGGCGGCTTACACTAGGGTGGTGGAAGTATTTAGATCCTCTCATTCCTTGCACGGTCGCCGGACTTATTAAACGCACCCTGGTCTACACCTTGCCGATCATGCTGCCCTCCCGTCGCCACTTTCTCCAATCCGCCGTCGCCGTCAGCGCCGGCTTCGCCACGCTCCGCCATTTCGTCGCCTCCAGTTCCGGCGATTCCTTCGATTTGGCGAAGGAGCGCCGCGTTCAGGGTTACGGAGAGCTGAAACCCGATCCAGCCGGCGTCCTCGACCTGCCCGAAGGTTTCACCTACCGAATCGTGTCGCGATTTGGCGACAGCATGACGGATGGCTTCGTCGTTCCCGGCCGGCCCTGGAGCACCTGGAGCACCTGGAGCACCTGGGAAGAGACCGTCCAGCGCGCCGGACGTCGCCACGAACGCGATCACGGTTATCCTTTCGAGGTTCCCGCCACCTGGCGCCAGGTGTCTTGAGGTTACCTTTCCCACGGTTCATCGTCGTCCTCATGCCGGAAGCCGCTTCCAAACAAGTCTTCTTCTCCGGACGCGTCCAAGGCGTCGGTTTCCGCTTCACGACAAGGGAGCTGGCCAAGGGTTACGAGGTGACCGGCTGGGTGAAGAACCTCTCCGATGGCCGAGTTGAACTTCAGGTGGCTGGCGAGCCGGCCGAGATCCAGGATTTCCTGACCGCCATTCGCGAAAGCTCCCTGAGGCATCACATCCAAGGCACGGAAATCCGCGACATCCCGCCCTTGGAAAACGTGAGCGGGTTCACGATCGCGCGTTGATCACCCAGAGGCGCCAACCGCACCTACGGGCCCCCGCGCCTACGAGCCCAGGCTTCCGGCCCGGTCGTCGAGTTCTCGCTGAAGGACCTCGTTCTGGTCCTCCAATTGGTCGATGCGCTGGTAGAGATCCAGGATCAGCTCATCGGTCGCCAACGCTTCCCGGCGCCAGTTCCAACCCGTCACCAGCGCACCAACGGCCACCGCCGCCAGCAACACCTCCATCAGCAAACGCCCTGGAGACTCTCCCATCCCGGTCCCGGCCGAACAGTCAGCGGTCGCGATTCCTCAACCGCTGGAACAGGCCGCCCCGCTCTTTCTTTTCTTTCGACCCTTCTTCCCGCTCGTTCCGGGGAGGTTGCGTCTGGGAAGCCACCGCCCCGCTGGCACCCCCCGGAGGCGTCCCCTGGCGGGAGTCCGGATCCATCCAGTAAAGCAATTCCTGCGGCAGGGGCTGGTGATTGGCCACTTTCGGCACCTGCACCTTGCCCTGGGCATCGTAGGTCTGCCGGAGCGTCCGGATCGGTTTGCCATCCGGCACTGAGAAAAGCCGTTCCTCGATCATCCGGCCGAACTCATCAAAGGTGAATTCGCCCCGGACGAGCGGCGTCCCCTGCCCATCGTAGATCATGAAGCGCTCGGCGCGTCCATAGCGATCCAGCTGGTAAATCCGTCGCAACCGCAGCTCGCCTTCGTGATCGTAGGTCGTGATTTCCTGTTCCCGCTTGGATGCGTCCCGGGCAGTCACAGTCCGGCTGCCGTCGTTGTGGCGCACCATGCGAACAAACGGGCCGCTGGCATTCGGAGGGGCGGCCGGGGCCTGGGCGAACGAAAGGGCCGGCGCCAGGCTCATCCACGCTGCCGCCAAGCCAGTCCAGACCGCTCGATAAGAGTGAAGGGAGGTTTTCATGAGACCAAATCGGTTTTTTTCGGCGAACCACCACCTTAGGGTGCGTTTGCCGGAGCGTAAACCATGAACCCGATGCACTGGACCTGTCGCAACACCGTTTTGACCCTGGAAGGTCCCGGATTCGTCATGGGAATCCTGAACGTGACGCCAGATTCCTTTTCGGATGGCGGGCGTTTCTCAGAATGCGACCAGGCTCTGGCGCACGGCGAGCGCATGCTGCGTGAAGGCGCCACCATCATCGACGTCGGTGGAGAATCCACCCGGCCAGGCGCCGCTTCCGTCAGTGAACGCGACGAACTCGAACGAGTGCTTCCCGTCATCGAGGCGCTTCATGAACGTCACCCCGATGCCCTGATCTCGATCGACACCTCAAAGGCGAACGTCGCCCGGGAAGCCTGCCGGGTCGGCGCATCCATCATCAACGACGTCACTGGACTCCGGGGAGACCCCGCGATGCCAGCCGTCGCCGCCGAAACCCGCGCCGGACTCGTGATCATGCACATGCGGGGCACCCCGCGCACCATGCAGCAAGACCCGGTTTACAACGATGTCCTGGGCGACATCTCCGCTTTTCTTCAGACGCAGATGGGTGTCGCACGAAAGGCCGGAGTGCTCGCGGAGCAAATCGTGCTGGACCCCGGAATCGGATTCGGGAAGACGCTGGAGCACAATCTCCACCTGCTCCGCTACCTGGAAAGCTTCGCCAGCCTCGGCCGGCCACTCCTCCTGGGCGTTTCGCGCAAGTCGCTCTTTGCCAGGTGGCTGGGCACCGACCTTCCCGAACGCCTTATCCCCACCACCACCGTCACCGCGATGGCTCGCCGGAAAGGCGTTCTGCTCCACCGCGTCCACGATGTACGGGCCAATGTGCTGGCGCTCCAGGTCGCGCATGACATGGCGTGATGGCCTCGTCTCTCCGCGCCTGAATCTTTGCACCTCCCGAGAGCCACAGACTCTCTCCCATCCTCAACCCCCAGTGTCCTGGATAATTTCTGGATGGTGCACTAGGTTAGCGGCCTCATGTTCATGAATGTCCTGATGGAGGGCTTGGAGTTCCTGCGCGACCACTGGCGCGATGCCGTTGAGATCTTCATCCTCGCGATCCTGGTCTACAACGGCTACATCTACTTCCGCGCCACCCGGGCCTCGCGAATTCTGACCGGACTCCTCCTCGTCATCATCGGGCTGACGCTGCTCTCGGCGGCTCTCCAACTCGATGTCATCGAATGGTTGTTGAAGAGCCTCTCCGTCTTCCTCGCAGTCGCTCTCGTCGTCATCTTCCAACCCGAGCTGCGTCGAGGACTCGCGGAACTCGGCAGCCACTATTTTTGGTCGGCTTTCGCCACCCAGCGGCGCGATACCGCCGAAGACCTGGTCGAATACTCCGAAATGCTTTCCAAACGGCGGTTCGGTGCCCTCATCGCCATCGAACGCGAGATTTCACTGCGTCAGTATCTCGAAACCGGCGTCGAACTCGATGCCAAACTCGGACCCGAACTGCTCCTGGCCATCTTCCACCCGAAAGGCGCCCTGCACGACGGCGGAATCATCGTGCACCTCGACGACGAGCGAATCGTCGGGGGCGGATGCGTCTTTCCCGTTTCGCAGAAGGAGCTGAACGATCGCACCATCGGCCTTCGCCACCGGGCCGGCCTCGGCATCACGGAGGAAACCGACGCGGTTTGCATTGTCGTTTCAGAAGAAACAGGGCATCTTTCCATCGCCCACGACGGCGAATTGGAACGCAATCTCGAGCCGGACGATTTCCGGCAGCGGCTCTATGAACTCCTCCTCCCAAGCGGCGCGGTCCCTGAATCTGAAAGCGCTGATTCTGCGCGATTGGAAAGCGAAGCTGATGTCGCTGGTGATCGCGGTAGCCGTATGGGCCATCATTAAATCGCAGGTCGAACGCCCATCGACCCGCTTCATCCCCGGCAGCACCCCCGGCGGCGGTTCGGCCTCCTTCCCTTCCACGGGTGATCCGGATGCTTCCGCCGCCACCGAAGCCCGGCCCGCCCTCGTCATCCGCGAACCGAGCTGGCACGTCGCTGGCGCGTTCATCGCGCAGGTCCGGACCTTCGAACCCGCTTGACGCGGCCCCCGGCTCCCAGTAGTTGCGCCATGGAGCGTCAGTTTTTCGGCACCGACGGCATTCGCGGTCCCGCCAACCAGGAACCACTCACCCCGGAAACCGCTCTGCGCATTGGCCAGGCGACCGCAGAGGTTCTCAAAAAACGAACCGGCTCAGCCGATTGGCCCACCTGCATCGTAGGAAGGGACACGCGCATGAGCGGCACCATGCTGGAAGCCGCCCTGGCCGCGGGCATGACCTCGGCGGGCGTTGATGTCCGGCTCGCCGGCGTGATCCCCACTCCGGCCGTCGCGCTCCTGACACGGGAAGCGAACGCCCTCTGTGGCGTCGTCATTTCCGCTTCGCATAACCCTTATGCGGACAATGGCATCAAGTTCTTCGGACCCGACGGATACAAGCTCACCGACAGCGAGGAGCTGGAGATCGAACGCGCACTCCTCGCCCAGCCCCGCCTCCCGGATTCGCTCCGCGCTCGAGCGGGAAGTTGCGGTCAAATCCATCCGCTCCCCGGGGCCACGGATCGTTACGTCGAATCCATCCTCGGAGCGTTGACGAGCGATTCCCCTTTCCTGACCGGCATCCGAGTGGCACTCGACTGTGCGAATGGCGCCTCATGCCAAACCAGCCCGGCCGTTCTGGAGCGCTTGGGCGCGGACCTCACCGTCGGCTACAACCAGCCCAACGGCCTCAACATCAACGGGGAATGCGGCGCCACTCACGGCGCTGCCATTTCCGCTCTCGTCCGCGAATCCGGAGCTGCGGTTGGAATCGCCCACGACGGCGATGCCGATCGCGTTCTGCTTTGCGACGAAACCGGATCGGTTCTCGATGGTGACGAGCTGCTGGCCATCGCCGCCACGAGCTTGGCGAAGCGCGGACAGCTCAAGGGCCAATCCCTGGTGGCCACCGTGATGTCCAATTTCGGACTCGACGACACCCTCAGAGCGGTGGGCGGCCAGGTCGTCCGGTGCGCCGTCGGCGATCGCTACGTCATCGAGGCCATGCGTCGCGAGAACCTCAACCTCGGCGGTGAACAAAGCGGTCATTTGATCTTCCTCGACCACAGCACCACCGGCGACGGAATTCTGGCTGCCGTCAAAATCCTGGAAATCATGGCTCTCAAGGAGAAGCCCCTCAGCGAACTGCGGCGGTGCCTCACTCCTTTCCCTCAGGCCAAACGAAACCTCGATATCGCGCGCAAACCACCTCTCGACGAACTGGAAGAAACCCGGCGACTCGTGGAGGAAACCGAAAAGATCCTGGATGGGCAGGGCCGGGTGCTCTTGCGCTACTCGGGAACCGAGCCGAAGATTCGGCTGCTCATCGAAGGCCGCGATGCCGCGTGGATCGAATCCCGCGCCGATGACATCGCCGGCGCCATCCGCCGCCAAATCGGCGCATGACCTCCCTGACGCTCCGTGAACTTCTTCATCACCGGCACTGATACCCACATCGGTAAAACCTACGTCTCCTCCCTCCTCGCAAGCGGGCTGCGCCGCCAGGGCGCTACCGTGACGGCCCTCAAACCCATTTCTTGTGGCGATCGCGAAGACGCCGTCGCCCTGCTCGAAGCATCCGGCAGCGGCCTTTCCATCGAGGATGTCAATCCCCTCGCCCTCAAAGCTCCCCTCTCACCCTTTGCGGCCTCCCTCTTGGAGAACTGCACCGTCGAACTGGCCCCGCTGGCGGAGCACTGCCGGCGGTTCGAAAATCGTGCCGACCACCTGATCGTCGAAGGCGCCGGTGGATGGGAGGTTCCCGTCAGCGCAGATCTCTCGATGGCGGATTTCGCCGCGCTTCTCGGATATCCCGCGGTGGTCGTCATCGACAACAAACTCGGGGCGTTGAACCATACCATTCTCACGGTCCGGAGCATTGAGGCCTTCGAAGTGCCAATCGCTGGGCTCGTCCTGAATCATGTGGCGGACGAACGCGACCCCGCCTCCATCAGTAACCGCGCCATCCTCGAGGAGTTTCTCGGTTTGCCGATCCTCGCCGAGATCATGCACGGCGAGGACGAACTCGACCCATCCCCGTTCCTTGAAGCTTCGGTTTGACCTCATCCTTCCCAGCACGTCCATCCGGCTGTCGATACCAGATCCAACAACACTGCCGGAAACGCGCGAGCCACGGGAAACCGAGCAGAACCAAAAACTGGAGCCCGAGTAGGAAACTGCCGAACATTTCGTCCTTCCTCGTCGAGGTGACCACGGGAGGTTCATCGATCAGCCGGAATTCCAATCCGCGCCGGCGTCCCCATCGCTGCAAACGGCGTCCGAACCAAACTTCTTCGAGCGCGTAAACCGACTCGTCGAAACCCCCGCAGGCGTCGAGGGCCTCTCGCGTCGCGAAGAGAAACGATCCCGCCGCGAGGCGTTGTGTCCGCGCCAGCCAGCACCAAAACCAGACGATCACCCGGGCAAACCCTCGCCAGGGCCGGTCCCCGGCCACCGTGGCCCCGCCGGCGCAC
>CAZCRA010000017.1:0-30066 GCA_964500945.1 uncultured Verrucomicrobiales bacterium
CGTTTCGAGGTCATCCAGATCCGCATCGCTCGCGGCGGTCGCCACGACCTGGGCCTTGTCGAGAATGGAAGCCACGGTTTCGATCGAGTTCTAAGAGCTGATGGTCGAGCGGGCGGCAAGCAGAACGATCGCCAAAAACCAAAAGAAGCTCAACGCACCCAACGCAAACGCGTAACCGTGCTGCCTGACACGCGCCGGCGCTTCCCCGCCCTGCTTCACAAAGCTCATGATCTTCAGCGAGATCACCGGAAACACGCAAGGCATCAAATTCAGGATCAGCCCCCCGACGAATGCTCCGAACAACGCCGCGATCAGCCCCACCTGCGTGGAAGCGGTGACCTGACCGCCTTTGCCATCCCTCACTGCATCCAGAATGATCCCCTCCGTTAGCACGTTCGGCAGCACGATGGGCTCACCGCCCACCTCGGCGGGAAACAGCAAATAGAGCGGGACCCCTTCCCGGCCATACTTCTGAAGCACCCGCAGAATCGCGGGATCGCGCCGGGTCCAGTCGACTTCGAGAAAGGCGACCCCTTCCTGTTCGAACGCTCGCTCGACGGTATCGGCGTGCATCGCGGCCTTGTTCGCCTGGCAGGTCGCGCACCAGGCCGCGGTGAAGTCCACGAAAACGCGCTTGCCCTCGCCCTGCAGTTCCGCCACTCGCGCCTCGACATCGATGCTCTCCAACGGTTTCTCACGCCCGGCCCCCGACGCCATGGTCCAAAGCGCAAAGAGCACCAAAACCACGCCGGCTCCCCTTGCCACCCAACGCACCCGCATCCCATGACCCGGCCGGTCGAATCGCCCAAACCACCACGCGCCCAAGGCCAGCGCCAGGTAAGCGACGAACGCGAGCAGCAATCCGTTTTCCGTCACTTGATGGGCCAAAACCCAGGTCAACGCGCCCAGCACCGCCAGCATCGGGAAAGCCATCGCCTGCTTAAAGGTCTCCATCCAGGCGCCCGGTCTCGGCAAGCGCTTCATGAGGGCCGGGTTCGAGGAAAGGATGAGGTAGGGCGACGCCATGCCGAGCCCGAGAAACGTGAACACCAGAAGCGTCACGATCGCCGGTTGCCCCAGCGCGTAGGCGATGGCTGAACCCATGAACGGTGCCGTGCACGGCGTCCCCAGGATGGTGGCGAGCGCCCCGCTGAAATACGAGCCCGCCAGCCCCTCCCGCTGCAGCAGCCCTCCACCCACTCCGCTCAGTCCGGTGCCGATTTCAAAGACGCCGAAGAGATTCAGCGCGATACCCAGCATCAACCCGCTCAAGAGCATCACCAGAAAGGGTTTCTGCAGCCAATACCCCCACCCTTCCGCACCTTCTCCCGCCGCCTCTGCCCCGGCTGAGCCATCCACCGAAACCACCCCGATCGAGTAGGCTGCCGCACCTTCCGCCCCGACCAACAACCCACCCAGCTCGCGAGGCAATCGTCCCTCAAAACCTTCCGCCAGGGGCAATTCGACCCGAAGGACCTCGCCCTCGCGCTCGCGGCGCATCGTCACCTCCGCCGCGGCATCGATGATCCCCCGCTGCGCCAAAAAGAAGTCCGCGCCCGAGACCTCGCCCGCCGCTCCACCGTCTTCGATCCGGATGACGACCCGCCCACGCCCGCGTTCCAACGTGGATTCGAGCGGCCAATCCACCCGCTCCGGCATCTTGGCCATCGCACGCCCCATCCATCCGGGCTCGCTCCCATCCGGCACGACGCGGACCTCCCCACTCACCACCTCATCCCCCGGAACACAGGTCTGTGCGTCGCACATCAACCAATCGAGCGTCGCTTCGACGGGAAAACTTTTCCCGGTCGGCCACGATTCCGGCACTCGCAGTTCCACCGGAAAGATGACCTCCTCTTCGTAACCAAACCCGGCCGCTCCAGCCGCGAAAAAGCGTTTCGGCACCGGAAACCGCAGGCCTTCGACGCGAAATCCTTCAGGCAGCGACCAGGTCGCGCTCAGCGGAAATCCAACCTTCCCCGGATTCGTCCAGTAAAGATGCCAGCCGGGTTGGATGCTGAAGCGAACGCCCACGACCACGACGCCGCCGGGTTCGATCGAACCCACCTCGGTCAGCAGTTCCGGCTCCGCTCCACGCTGCGGCCAAGGGAATTCCTGACCGGAAACCGGCATCCCACCCGCGCACGCCAGCATGGCGGCTAGAATCCACTCCCGGACGCGCCGGCATTTGGTCCATACCATGCCGTCCTTGACGTCCGGCGCCCGGCAACCTTGCGTTCGCCCCGCTCTCAAAGGCCGCTGTGCGTCCCGTCACAAAAGGGCGAGTTCCCCGTCCGCTTGCAATTGCACAACGCCACCCGCTGCTTGCGCTCGATGGTGACTTTCTGCGGCCCGAACCCGGTGCCCTTGTGGCTGCCATCGCAAAAGGGCTGGTGCGACGATTTCCCGCACGCGCACCAAAAGTAATCACCGGGCTCCAGCTCGAGGACCGCGGGAGACTTGGCGGCGATGGTCGGTTCTTGATCCATGCCCGGAATCCAACACAGGAACCGCCTCGTGTCCATCAGGAAGGCCGCTCGGGCGGAGGCGTCTAGGAGGGGGCTTGAGGTTGATGAATGACGATTGTTGAGTGTTGATTGCTGATTGCTGATTTTGGAGGGGTAGGAAGCCGGATTACCTCTGGCTGGGCGGCGTCGTTTCGGAAGAGGATGATTCAGCGACGAAGTGCGATTCCTCATCGTAGCGACGCCGCTCCCGCCTTCGGGCGGGGTTCGGGACGTTCCGGGGTTCCCCCACCCGACGCCCGGAGCGGCGTCGCTACTTCGGCGTCGCTACTTCCTTAGAACCGCGCGAAGCGAATGGCTGGCCGGCGCTTGAGGGGAACCTTGCTCAGGTCGGCGATGTAGGTTTGGTCCCCGAAGTCCGCCATTCCGTGCTCCCCATCCACCGCCAGGATCAGCCCGCCCAGTTCCCAGCGGCCACGCTTCTGATTGAAGAGGAACGCGGCGCCTCCCGAATCACCTGGCGTGGCCTGGCACTCGAGTGGTCCCGGATTGAAGCGGGTCGCGAACCCCACGGTGGCATACTCATAGGTCCGCATCGGTTTGGAGAAACGCTCCTCGACCCGGTTCAGGCCCCATCGCACCCGGTAATCCCAGTTCCACAAGAAATTGGGTCCACCAACCTCCTGCGCTTCGGAAGCATTCCCGCTTCCCGCGCCCAAAAGCAGCACCAACGCCCCTTTCGGCGGCGAAACCGGCCCGACCGGAATCGATGGAAGCCGCGAGGCCAGACTGCCCGGCGGGCAGCGAATTTCGAAGATGCAGATGTCCGCGTAGCTCCCATCCCGATTCGTGAAATACACCTCCGAATCGCGAACGGCCCGGTAGAGACTCCCATCCTGCATCCGGAAATCGCCCGCCTTTACATGCGCGGCCGTCAAAACCCGGCCGTCGCCCAGGTAGATGCCGGTCGACCGATTAACCACCCCGACGTGATGCCAGTAGGGAAAGGCCGGCGCGCCCGGGAGAAACCGTTGGAGCGTCCGGGTCAACCCCTCGTTCGAGAGGTGTTTGCGGTGAGACGTGGCGGTCACCAGGCCACTCGCGTGGTGCGGGATCCAGAAGCTCGCGACTGCCACCAGGGTCAGAATGGAACGGGCCTTCATGTCGAAGAGAGCGCTCGGTGTGGACGTTGCCCGCTCAGGCGGCGGTCTTCGTTTGCAGCGCCCGTCCGGCGGAAGCGGAGGAGCTGGTGACAAGGGAGGGCGGAAGGCAGGCAAGAAGGCAGATCACGGGCATGACGGAGGATTTGGGTTTCAGGTTTTTAGGTTTCACGACTGGGCTCGTGACGAGGACCGGACGTGCGGTCATAGTAAGCGCTCCAGGCTCGAACTTCAAATAATATTTATAATTACCATAATTTAGAGATTCGCCTTTCCGCAGTTTTTCTCTTCGTTGCCCGCGCTCCTTCCCTCCTCAGAAATGCCACCCGCTTTTTTTGAAACCGCTCCCCGCCTCTTCCTGGAGGTCTGCCTGCCCATCATGGCGGTCATCGCTGCCGGATGGTCCCTCGACCGCTGTTTCCGCATCGATCTCCGGTCGCTGGTGAAGCTGAACATCTACCTGTTCGTCCCCGCCTTCATCCTGGTCCGGCTCCTCGCATCGCCAGTGGCGCTGAAGGACGGCGTGGGCTTGGTGCTTCTCACCCTCGGCGTCATCGCCGCCATGGGCCTACTGAGCTGGTTCGCCGCACTCTCGGCCGGACTGGACCCGCGCTCCCGGCGCTCCATCCAAATCGCCGCGATGTTTTATAACTGCGGAAACTATGGCATTCCCCTCATGGCCCTGGCATTCCCACCCGATGGACCGGTCTACCAAGCTTTTGTCCTGGTCACGATGAACCTCACCACCTTCACGGTCGGCACCTTCCTCGCCAGCAGCAACGCCTCCGAGGGCCCTGTCGCCTGGAAACGCGTCCTCGGTTCCGTCGCCCGTCTGCCGTCGCTCTACGCCATCGTGATCGCGTTCACTCTGAAAACGCTGGATTGGGATGAAGCCATCCAATCCGTTCCAGGCCTCTGGAAACCACTCACCACCCTCGCCGATGTCATGGTGGGCTTCGCCCTGGTGACCCTCGGCGCGCAATTGAGCCAAACCCGCCCGCCCCGCATCGGCCGCGGTCTTGGCCTTGCACTGGCCATCCGCCTCCTGGGGGGCCCTTTGGTGGCGGCCGGACTCGTCTGGCTGTTTCCAGTGCCCTGGGAAATGGGTCGCGTCTTGATTCTCGGTGCCGCTGCGCCCACCGCCGTCAACACCTCCCTGCTCGTCCATGAATTGGGTGGGGACCACGCTTTTGCCGCCGCCGCGGTATTTTACGCGACGCTTTTCAGTGCGTTTTCCGTCACGATGATATTATTGACGCTGCAGTTCGTGACTCTGTGAAACGACGCCCATGCGCCCGATCTTCACCCCGGAACACCTGCACGCCCTGAAGGTCTCCTTCGTGTTCGCTTCGGCCTGGGCGGCGCTCTTCCTCTACACCTGGACGCTGGCCCGGCTGGCGCTCGAGCGCAGGCCGACCACGGCGCCGAGGTTTCTCTGGACCCTGGGTTGCGTGGCCTACTTTTTTCATATGGGCGGGGCGTTCGATGCCTTCTATGAGTGGAGCCATCAGGCCGCCTACGAAGACGTGGCGTTGCAGTCAATGGCTGTCACGGGCATCGAGGCCGGTTGGGGGCTTTACATCAACTACCTCTTTGGCGCCGTTTGGGCCGCCGACGCCATCGCTTGGTGGGTTCAAGGCGATCGCGCCTACCGGAGCCAATCGCGTTTCCGGCTCGGACTGACCCACTCCTTCTTCCTCTTCATGATCTTCAACGGCGCCTTCGTCTTCGTCGACAACTGGGCGCGCTGGGTCGGCCTGGCCCTGTTCTCCGCCGGTTTGATCGCGGCATCCGTATGGTTGGTCACGCAGCGGCGTCGATGGACCCACGCATGAACCCGCCCACTTCCGATTCGCCCAAAGTCACCTTCGTCACGGCTGGCGGCGCCGGCATGTTCTGCGGAAGTTGCATGCGCGACAACACCTTGGTTCGAAATCTTGCCCGGCTCGGGTGGGACGTCGAACTGGTCCCGGCTTACACGCCCATCCGGACCGATGAGGCCGATGTGAGCGTCGACCAGGTCTTCTTCGGCGGCATCAACATGTTCCTCCAGCAGAAGGTCCCGCTGGCGCGCCACGCCCCGGGGTTCCTCCTGCGCTGGCTCGATCACCCCTGGATCATCCGGCAGGCCACCCGCGGCACCGTCAAGGTCAACGCCGCCGAACTGGGAGCCATGACCCTGGCCACCCTGGAGGGAGAACATGGCGTCCTCCGGCGCGAGCACGAGAAATTCGTCCAGTGGCTCCGCGACTCCAGCCGCCCGGGTCTCGTCAACCTCACCAACCTCCTCATCGGCGGGTGCGTGCCCCTGATTCGCCGGACCCTGCCAGGCGTACCCGTGCTCGTCACGCTCCAAGGCGACGACCTTTTCCTGGGCCAACTCACCGAACCCTGGCGCCAACGGGTCGTCGAACGCATGCGGACCCTGGCGCGCGAGGTGGACGGCTTCGTGACTTTCAGCCCGGGCTACGCCGAGCTGATGGGGGATCTGCTCGGGATTCCCGCGGAAAAGTTCCACATCGTGCCCCTCGGCATCGAACCGGAGCGTTGGTTGACAATCGAACCCGAAACCAATCGGCCGCGTGCCATCGGCTATTTTGCCCGCATGGCGCCTGAGAAAGGCTTTCACCACGCCGTCGATGCCTTCATCGAGTTTGGCCGCTTCGATGACACGCGGAATGTCCGCTTTCTGGCCGGCGGATGGCTCAGTGCACAGGATGAGAACTTTTTCCAGGAGCAACGGCGAAAAATCGTGGAAGCGGGACTTGGGGATCGCTTCGCCTACGTGGGCAGTCCCGATTGGGAAGGAAAAGCCCAATTCTTCCGGCAAATCGATGTTTTCAGCGTCCCGGCCGATTTCTTCGAACCCAAAGGCTTGTATGCGCTGGAGGCCCTCGCCGCCGGCATTCCGGTCATCCAACCTGCGCACGGTTCCTTCCCCCCCCTCCTGTCGGACTGCCCCGCCGCCACCTTGGTCGAGCCCCGGGATCCCGGCGCCCTGGCTGCGGCGTGGCGGTCTCTGCTAAACCAAGGCGCCTCGCCCTCCAGCCGCGCCGAGGCCCGCCGCCACGTCCAGGAACGCGCCACGGCCAACCTCATGGCGGAGAAAACCGCACAGATCTACGAACGCTTCCTCTCCGCGACTCATCCATCGTGAATCGGCGGCGAATTGCGGTCCCCTCTCCCTTTCCGCAAACTTTTGCCTTGATCTCTTTGGGTGGAACCCCTTTACAGAGGCAATGACTGAAAGCATTCCCAAGCCGCGCCGGAGCCTTTTTCCAATTTTGTCAGTCGCCCTTGTCATCACCCAACTCCACGGGGCAGTGGAAGTATGGGAGGGAGATGATGCCATCAATCCGACTTACTTTGGCGACGCCAATAACTGGGCGAATGATAGTGGGGCCGGTTTCAACGATTATCACCACTATGCCAGTTCTGCCGTCACCAAGACGGTTGAGATGGTCAACAACGGTGGAGTCAGTCTTTTCCGGTCAGGCGTTCAAGGGGTCAATCTCGAAGGAGCGGGTTGGCTGATCCAGGACACCGTTGGCGACGGCAGCGGAGGGTGGCGCTACGATTTCAACGGCCTGGCAGCCAACATCGGGACCCAGCCCTTCGGCATCAACTCCACAGGAGCGGGAATCAACGAGATGGCAGCTCGTTTCCAGATTTCCAGTACGAACACCCCCGACACCGGGCAGCCAACCCGGCCAATCACCGTGGGCATCGGAAACACACTGCTCTTTTCGGGCGATTTCGTCGACGGCCAGGGATGGACGCTCCAGGGCGATGGAACCATGATCGTCGACAACACCAACAGCAATGGCGGCAACAATTCGTTCAATGCGGGCATCGTGATCAATGACAACCCGACCTTATTGAACAGGGGAAGCATGTCGATCTCCGGCGCCAGCGAGGAACTGGACAGTGGAACCATCGGCGGCGACGGCACGTTTCACCTTCGAACCGGTGCGCTTCTCAGCTTCACCGGCACGAAGTTGGCCCCGGGTGGCGACGGTAGTTCTGAGGGCGGATCCGAGATCGGCGCCCTTACCGCGCTGGCCGACGCGACAGCAGGCGCAGACATCGCGTTCGAATCCGGCACGGTCTTGGATTTCCAGTTGGGTTCAGGTGGCGTCGGGGATAACGATCAGTTTCTCGTTGACCTCAATGTGGGCGGTGACCTCACCATCAGTTCCGCGGTGACGCTCAGCCTCAGCGGCTCCCTGGTCCAGGACGGCGTCTACACCTTGATAAGCGACATCGGCGACAGCAATGCATTCACCGGGACCTTTGACACGGTTCTCTGGAATGGCTCAGCGGCGAACCCGGCCAACTTTCTCGTCAACTACGGAGACGACGCCATCACCGTCGGAGTGACGGGATTGATCCCAGAGCCCAGTTCCACCAGCATCCTGGTTCTTGGAATCCTATCCATGTTTCTCCGTCGCAATCGCCGCTGAGATCGAAGGGATTGAGCGGGGCGCTCGGACCCAAGCCAGAGGGCACTTGGAAATGCTTCCACTCATCTCGAGTTTGAGTGTCGTGGACGGTGCCACTCGTCTGTCCTAGCCAACGTTTGTCAGTGCGCCACCGGCGCAGTCCATCGGGGTGACAGGATTTGAACCTGCGACCTCTTCGTCCCGAACGAAGCGCGCTACCAAACTGCGCTACACCCCGCGTTCCGGTGACCACCGGCAAATGCGAACCGTTACTATGCTGCAGAGTTGATCAGCGGCAAGTGACTTTGATATGCTTCGCAATCACCGTGAAGCTGGATTTTTTAAAGATATCGAGCGGAGATCGATGAAATTTTAGAGTTTGTGATTTTCTCTCTTTCCAGACTTGATGCGGCTCCCGAGCTGTTCAAGGTGGGGGTTGGCTCGGCCTGCCAAACCCACCAACCACCCATCATGGTCTCCCTTCATCACCACCTCCATCGCCTCGCGCCAAAGCTCGTCGCCCTCCTGCTCGGTGCGGTGATCTCCGCGTTCCCCATCGCACGGGGCGCTTCTACTTTCCAGGCCTGGACTCCGGCGCTCGAGGCGGATGCGAAAGCGGGTGACGCCGCCAGCCAACACGCCTTGGCCCGCGCCTTTCACCTCGGCCTCGGCACGGATCAAAATCTCGAACAGGCGCGGAAATGGTATGAGCGCGCGGTCAGCCAGGACTACTGGAGTTCCTACGTGAATCTCGGGCTGATGCATCAGGCCGGCCAAGGCGGCCCAACATCCCCCACGAAGGCATTCGAGCTCTATCGCCAGGCTGCCAGCGCCGGCAATGCCTCCGCCCAATACAATCTGGCGCTAATGCATGCGAATGGAGAAGCCCCGGACTCCTCCATAACGGAGGCGCTCCGGCTCTATCGCCTCGCCGCCGAACAGGGCCATGCCAGGGCTCAAAATAACCTCGGCTGGCTGTACGAGCGCGGTTTGGGCACGGAGGCCTCGGCCGACGAAGCCGCCAAGCTTTACCGGATGGCTGCCGAGCGCGGGAATGCGCAGGGTTTCTACAACCTAGGACGCCTGCACGAGTCGGGACGTGGGGTCAGTCAGTCGTTCCAAGAAGCCTACAAATTCTACCAGCTCGCCGCCGACGAGGGCGTCACCGCGGCGTTGGGCAAACTCGGCCTCCTCTACCTCGGAGGACTCGGGGTCGAGCGCTCCCTTCCCTCCGCGCTCGATCACCTCCAGCACGCCGCCGAGCTCGGCGATCCCGATTCCCTCTACCATCTCGGCCTCCTCCACAACGCCGGCACCGGTGTGGAACGCTCCCCGGAACAAGCCTTCGCCTATTTCCAACGTGCCGCCGAGCGAAACCATGCCGCCGCTCAATACAACACCGGTTTGGCCTATGCCAGCGGCGCCGGAGTCACCCGCTCCGACGAAGAAGCGGTCCGCTATTTCCACATGGCCGCCGAGCAGGGCGACACCGACGCGCAGTACAATCTCGGCCTTTTCTATCTACACGGTCGCGGCATTGAACGATCCGACACCGAGGCCGCTCGCTGGTTCCGTGCCGCTGCGTCAAAGGGCGATACCGACGCGCAATACAACCTGGGCCTCATGTATGCCGCGGGGCGGGGCGTCGAAGCGTCCGACAACGATGCCCGCACTTGGTTGACTCTCGCCGCCTCGCGCGGTCACGCTCTCGCTCGCCAGCAGCTACGCCTCGCCCACTGAGCCAAGCTTCTTCAAACTCATCCCGTGGACGCGTTCCGAGTTCGTTCCGCGCGGCGGTTGGATGGCGGCTAAACTGAAACTTCATCCCTCATTCCTCACGCGAACAACTCTTCATGCGTCGACCGCGCCAGCGACCCGGTCACCCTCCCTCCTGGAGCAGCTGAAAGAGCAGTGTGTTGATGAAATTCGTGTCCTTCGTGAGTTCGAGATGCTCCGCGAAGAGAAAATCGACGTCATGCCAGCCAATCGGCGTCTTCAGCAGCAACGCCTCCGGGCGACGGCTGAAGTTCTCGTCGAGCAACGCACTGTAACGCGCCACCGTCCCATCACCGGGCACCGATTCGTCGATACGGATGGCGTATCCTGTGATCGCCGCGCCCGCCGCCGTCCATCTTCCGTCCCCTACGAACAAGTTGAGCTGGACGTGTTCCGGTGGATCGCCCGGCCGGTCCATGGCTTCCTGAAAACGCCGGGCATTGTCCAGGCACTTCATTAAGTGATCCCACGCCACCTCCCGGCGAGTTTCGGCATCCTCGACGCCGGGCAGCAACCCAGCCAGCACCGCATCCTGCTCCCGGTTCAGCAAGCCCCACTCCCAGTATTCCCATAGCCGGATATCCAGCGGATCCAAAGGTTTGCGGGACTCGTCGCCGTCCTCCCACAAAATGCGGTGTCGCGCCCGAGGCAAGAGCTCGTACACCGAGGGCATCGTTCCAATCAAGGCCACCGGATAAGCTGGAAACGCCGGACCGTAATCCACGCCCTGAAGCAATTGCTGGAGCGCCCGAATCGACCCCGCGCTGGGCGATGCCACGATCTGCACCTTGTCCACATGACGTGCCCCCGCCCAATTCAACACTGGCCCGCCATTCTGCCGCAGTGGCTGATTCCCGTAGCGCAGGTAATACCGGGCAATCAACCCGCCCATGCTGTGCGCCACGATGTCGAACCGAACGTCGCCGGTCCGGCCAAAACGTTTGAGGTTCTCCTGCTCGACGAAGCGCTTCTTCTCGAGAATGAAATCGTGGAGCAACGCCGCGTTCTCCACATTGCTCCGCCGCCAATCGTAGGCGAACTGAAAGCACGTGTAGTGGTCTTCCGCATACTCGAGCGCACCCGATTCACCCAACTGCTCGTCCCGGTAACCCCCGGCCCCGAGCGCCTCGAGGATTTGTAGGTAAGCCTTGGCCTCGATCCGGATCCCTGGAGCCAGCGACACGCGGAGCGTATCCAACGCCCCGTCCGGCACCACTTCGTCGCGAAGATCGGCCAGGGTCACTCCCTGCCGCATGGGAAGCGCGATCATCCGGTTCCCCTCGTCCTTCCCCGGGCGGGCAAATCCCTGGCCGAAACCACCCCACGCGATCGTTCCGGTGGCCTCATCACGCAACCGCGAGCCCAAGGTGCCCGGGATCACGATCACAGGGTTTCGATCGGGCCCCTCCAACTGCGCGTGCCCCCGGTAAATGTCGTTCAGCTCGACGGCGGGCTCCCGCATGGCACACCCCCCCACGGCGAGAACAACCAGCAAAACCGGAAATCGTAAAAGCAAAGTCATACCCGCAGCTCATCCTCGCCGAGCCCTGGCATTTCGCAACAACGGGCGCGGTCGGCCCGGGGGGACCTTCAAAAAGCCAGCGTGAGCCGCGAACCAAGCCCGGGCGCCCTAGGGCGTAGCTGAAGTGGTGACACTTCAGAGGGCTGGGGGGTGACGCGGGAGAACGAGCGTCCGACTTGGACGCGTTGCTCTGCCCCCGGCACCCAATGTCCGCTCCGCTTCCACTCCCACGACTTCGGCATCCATCCTTTTGCTACCGCTTTCCGGCGTAGCGGAGTTCGTGAGAACTTCGTCCGGGCTACCCCTTCCGAGCACAAAATTCGAAATTGGACGCTTCGCTCTGCCTTCGGCAGCCTATGTCCGCTTCGCTCCGACATTCTCACGAATGCCGCTACATCCAACGCTTGCGCTACCCCGTTCCGGCGTAGCGGAGTTCGTAAGAATGGTAGCGAAGGCGCTCTCGCCTTCGGGCGGGGTTAGGATCGAGCCCGGTCTTCACCGCCCGACGCCCGGAGGGGCGTCGCTACGCCGGAACCGGACGGCTCGGACTGGGACCGGTTCCCGGTCGATTCGTCTCCCGCTTCGTGGGAAGCTGAATAGGCGACACTTCAGAGGGCGCCGCGGCCGCGGGGTTTAGAGGTCCCCCCGGGTTTTTCACGAATCGGGTGACGGCTGGACCAATCGGCCTTATTAGTCTGCTGAAAAACCCTGTGTCGTGCCGCGCAACGCAGCCCTGGGCTTCAGGGACTTGCGCCCGCAAGGGAAGAGATCCTCTCCACCTCGCGAAGCCTGACTTCCAACCCACAAACCCGCTCCCTCCCGCGCGGTGCAGGGTTTTTTAACAGACTCTTAGGAATTTACCTACCCGATTACCTACCCGATCATGGATTCTCAGAACGCCATCCTCGCCGTTTTCTGCGACTTCGAAAACGTGGCCATCGGTGCCCGTGACGCCCGTTATTCGAAGTTCGATGTGAAGAAAGTCCTCGAACGACTGCTCGCCAAAGGCAGCATCGTCGTGAAGCGTGCCTATTGCGATTGGGGCCGCTACGAATCGTACAAGCGCGACCTCCACGAAGCGTCCTTCGAACTCATCGACATCCCTCACCTCCGCCAATCCGGGAAGAATTCCGCCGACATCCGGATGGTGGTCGATGCCCTCGACCTTTGCTACACGAAGGAGCACGTCGACACGTTCGTGATCGTGAGCGGCGACTCCGATTTCTCGCCCTTAGTCAGCAAACTCCGTGAAAACAATAAAATCGTGATCGGTCTGGGCGTCCGAGACTCCACCTCGGACCTCTTCGTGGCAAACTGCGACGAGTTCATCTTCTACGACGACCTCGTCAATCGAGAGAAATCGGGCGGCCGCTCCAAAGGCCGGTCGGGCAACGGAACCGGCGGCGGCGAAGGGAAGTCGTCCGGAGGATCCAGCGGGACTCAAGAAGAAGCTCTGGAACTCATGTTCGAAGCCCTGGATTCCCTGATCGAGGAGCGCGGCGAGGACGACCCAATCTGGGGCTCCATGGTTAAGCAAACCCTCAAGCGACAGCACCCGGGCTACAAGGACCGCACCTACGGTTTCAGGTCGTTCAGCGACGTCCTGCGGGCGGCCCAGGAAAAGGGCCAGGTCGAATTGACACGCGACGACAAATCGGGCGATTACTCGATCCGCCGGCTCGATTCGTGAGAAATCCGGACGCGGGACCACGGACGCGGGACCAAAAGACCGGGCTCCATCCGTCGAGAAGCGCCGGTTCAGGGCCCAAACCGAGCACCGGTTCGAGGTTCTCATGGTCCCTTTCCGTCGCCAAACTCGAAACCACGTCCTGCATCCAGCCGTCTTCGGCCAAGCGACGCGCGCTCGAACCCGCAACCCCCGGGATCCGGCTCTCCCACACCAGAGCCATCGCCGCCGGAAACGGGATGCCTTCCAGGAAGACCTTCCTCGAATCGGCCCGGCCATCCTGGTCGGTGTCTTCCAGAATCAGGATTCGGCTCTCGTGGTTCGAAAATCCCCCGCCCCGGCTCTCGTAATCGTTGTTCTCGGCGATCGGCAGGCCCAGGTCGCTGGCTGCCCCGCGCCGGCTTGGTCGATTTGCCCCTCGCTGTTCGTGATCCGCGCAGCTCCCCCTTTCCGCCAAGGAGCGCGAAGAAAGAGCCCACCATACTTGTATTGCCCAATGGTGACCCGGCTCAGCGCTTTGCCGGACCAATCCAGATCCAGCACGAAGTGATCGGGTTCTTGCCGAAAACGCCAGCGATTTTCCTCCAGCAAAATCGGGTCGCCGCGATCGTCAATGATTTGGTAAGCCGTCATCTACGCACCATGACGAGTTGTTCGTTCACGGTCCTTTATAAAGGGTCCGGCGCCGGTGCCGCTTCGGCCTTCTCCTCGAACAAAAGCGGCAGGACCTCGATCAAGTAGTCCCTCCAGACGTCCCAGGTGTGTCCGCCCTTCGTCAGCCGCCAGGTGTGTTCGATGCCGCGTTCCTCCAGCCAGCCGTGGAAAAACTTGTTCCGGTCCAACAGAAAATCCTTCTCCCCGCACCCCAGCCAGATCATCCGGAACGATGCGTCCGCCAAATCACCGATCTCCCGCGCCGCTTCGGCTTCATCTTTCGGCGCTGCGGAACTGAAACCGGCCACCCAATCGAACACATCCGGGCGCGAGAGACCAAACTCCAGCGCCTGACCGCCACCCATCGACAAACCGGCGATCGCCCGCCCCCCAGGCTTCGTCTCCACCCGGTAACGCGACTCGACCATCGGAATGACTTCGCCAAAAAACGACTCCCTCACCGCCTTGTCGTTTTCCCGAAACCACCTGTCGCCATCGTCGATCGCATCCATATCGATCCCAGGCAGATTTCCGTGCCCCAGAGGCATGACGATGAGCATGGGTTTGGCTTTGCCCTGAGCGATCAGGTTGTCCGCGATGAGGGGCGCCCGCCCAACCGTGATCCAACCCGAGGCGTCGTCCCCCGAACCGTGAAGCAGATACAGGACGGGCAGCGGTTCGTCGCCCTCACGGTAAGCGGCCGGCGTGTAGACGAAGAACTCGCGGTGCACGGCCAGTTTCTCCGAAAAATAGGTGTGCTGATGAACCGTTCCCTGAGGCACTTCCTGCCGCTCCCACAGCTTCGGGGGATCGCCGGGAACCAGAACCTGGTTTGACGAACGCCGCCACGGCTTTAGCCAGCGGTTGTGGGGATCCAGCGCATACGTCCCGTCGACCTCGAACCGGTAATCATAGATGCCGGGATCCAGCGGCCCGGTCGTGCCCTGCCAAAGACCGGTCGCCGTCTTCTCCAGCCGGAGCGATTCCGGACTGACCGAGCCAGAGACTCGAACCTCCTTCGCCTGCGGCGCCAGAAAACGGAAAGTCACCGAACCGTCTTCATTCACTTCGGGGGACTTGGGAAATCGCGAATCCGGGTTCCCTTCAGCGGACATGGCGACCAGAAACAGAGTGCAGAGAGCGAGAATGGGTTTCATGGGCTAAGGCCGCTTCTACAATCTGCCGCCCGAACGGGCAACGGAAAACCAGCCAAGCGCTTTCGCCCAGCCGTCTACCCTTACCCCCCTTCTTTGCCCACCTTGCCTCGGGCGCACACATAAAAGTTGTCAAAATCCCTTGATTGCTTTCAGGTTACTTTCTTGGGCCCGGTGTTTGGCCCGCTTCTCGCACATGAAAATCGCAATTATTGGGGCCGGCATTGCGGGCCTCAGTTCGGCTTGGTTTCTCAAGGAACACGTCGAGTCCATGGACGTGTTCGAGTCGTCGCACCGCCACGGTGGCTTGGCGCAGAGCTTCGAATGGAACGGGTTCACCTGCGACATCGCTCCGCACCGGCTCTACCCCGACAGCGTCGAGACTCGCGACAAAATGCTGAGTCTCTGCCCGATGAACGAAATCCGGCGGGAGAGCCAGATCTTCATCGGTGGCAAATGGATCGCCGATCCCGTCAACGCCGCCGAGATCATGATCAAGTTCTTCCCGCGTAGCCTCGGTATCGGGTGGGATTACGTCACCGCGAAATTCAAGCCGTCCCTGCCCGACGACAACTTCGAAGCCCTCGTCCTGAATCAGTTCGGCCACGGGTTGAACAATTTCTTCTTCAAACCCTACTCCGAAAAACTCTTCGGGATCGACGCCGATCAAATCTCGGCCGAATGGGGTCGCCGCAAGATCCGGGTCGGCGGTCTCAAAGACATGATCCGCCGCAAGTCGAAGCTCTATTTCAAAACCTTTTACTACCCGAAATCCGGCGGCTATGGCGCCATCACGGACGCCATGCTCGAACCCATCCGGGACCGGGTTCATTTCAACACGAAGGTGCTCGCCATCGATCCGCTCGACGACGGTTCCGGCTACCGGGTGGCCGTGGAAGGCGCCGATGGGCTCCGCCGGGAATCAACCTACGACTACATCATCTCCTCGCTGCCCATCTCAGTTATGGCCAAAATGCTCGGGCACGACCTGGGCCTCACGTTTCGGCCCGCCACCCTTCTCTACCTCTTGATCGACAAGCCCCAGGTCACGTCGAACCACTGGTTCTATTTCGCCGACGCCTGTCACATCATCAACCGCGTCGCCGAGTTCAAGAACTTCCAGGGCGGCGAATATCCCGAGGGCAAAACGGTCATCTGCTGCGAGATCACCCGCCGGGAGCAATACTCCCCGGAACGCGTCGTTCAGGACCTCGAAAAACTGGGGATCTTCCGCGCCTCCGATGTGCTGGACCAGATGGAGCTGCCGGTTTCCTGCGCCTACCCGATTTACGACCTGGACTACACCCGGCGCGTGGCGGAGGCTTCAGCGATTTTTGCCAAGCACCCCCGCATCATGAACATCGGCCGCCACGCTGAATTCGCCCACCGCGACGTCGACGAAATTTTCGAGAGCGCCGAAGAAATCTGCCAGGAACTGCTGGCGCGAACCAACGGAGCCCCAGCTCAACCCGCCACGGCAGCCACCGCAGACGCGGTCAGCGCCTAGTCCCCGATGGCATCGGATCCGCGCAGTTTGCTGAAGGTGTTTGCCGCCTTCGCCCCGCTCGCCATCCTCGTCATCACCCTGCTTTCCCTCGATCTCCGCCCGCGCCCGGTCTATCACCGGCTCGGCGTCGCCGAGGACCCCACCATCTCGAACTTCGCGGACGGCGAGACACTCCAAGTCGCGTTCAAAGCACCCGGCGCGAATGTCTCCGGCGTCCACTTTCTCGGGCTGATCTATCACCCCTATCACGAGGTCCGCTTCCAGCTTTTCAACCGCACCGCCGGAACCCAGGTCACCGATCAGGTCCTCACGCTCGACCTCCCCCAGCCCCGCTTCGATGGCGCCAACGCCGCCGGGGACCGTCTCGAATTCCACCTCACCTGGATTCGCGATGCCCCGCCCGCCCAGGTTCAAGCGGTTGAATTCGAAGCGGGGGCGCAAGGGGAAACCCTCCTCGTCTCGCGCGATGCCCCCCCACTGATCGCCAAACCGGATGAACCCGTCGAGTGGCGGTTTCCCGCACCCGCAGCGGACCTGAATCGCATCCGGATCCCGGACCTCACCTCGGACCGGAAAACCCGGGTCAAACTCACCCTGATCAACGAGCGGACCGGTGACACACTCAAGCGCTTTACGGTGCGCGATGCCGAACCTTGCGACCGCTCGATGAATGAGGCGAACGAAGCGGGAGATCCCCTTCTGCTGCGCCTGGAATGGGACCGGATCCCGAAGGCCGTCCTCCGCCGAAACGACGCAGAAAGCCTCATCCCGCTCGACGTGCGCTTCGATGGCGCGTCCGCGGGAACGTTCCTGCCGGCGTTCATGCTGGAATACCCCTGGCCTTCCCGGCACCTCGCTTGGCTGATGCTTCCAGCCGCCGGGCTGATTCTCCTGGCTGCCCGGCGCCATGGATGGATGCCGGTCGCCCTCATCTGCGCCGCCCTCTGCGCTCTCGTGCTCAGCGTTTTGAGCTGGCAACAAGCCTACAGCATCATGTGGACCCACAGCGATCCCGATCGTTTCGGAAAGTATGGCCGCCTCCTCGAGCAGTGGCTCCACACGCCGGATCGCCGGGAGTGGATCGCCGCCTTCCTCGGCGAATGGCGCTACAGCTGGCTGCCGTTCACCCCCTCGCTCATCGCGATCCAGATGCTGGTGGGCGTCCCCTTTCAAAACGCCTACCTCCACGTGGTCACCCTCTTCAGCTTCGGCTGCGTTCTCCTTTTCTTCCTCATGCTGCGCCGCAGCTTCAGGATCCCTCTCGTCCCGGCCTACCTGGCCACGATCCTCTTCCTGGGGCACCACTTCTTTCTCAAAGCCTTCGCCAAACCTTCCACGGACGTTCCCGCCGTCTTTCTGGCCATGCTCGCCCTCGTCCTGGTCCTGGAACGGATTCGGGAACGCCCTCCGCGCTGGAACACGATCGCTTTAGCCGTCCTTGGCATCCTCCATTGCCTGGCGCGACCTCCCGGCTTCCTGTTCACCGGATTCTTCGTTGGCGCCACCCTTCTCGTCGATGCCTGGAGGGACCGGCGCATCCATTTCCCGAGCCTGGCTCAAACCGCTCTGCTCCTGGCGATCCCCGCCGTGTTGGTCGAGGCCGTGCTCTTCGCTTCGTTCGGCTGGCTCCACAACTTTCAGGTCGCCATCGAGAGCAAGGAAGACTTCACGCATGTCTCCAACCCGGAACGCTTTTTCATCACAATGGTTTCGATGTTCCAGCTTCTGCCCCTCCTCATCATCCCGGGATGGAGGCGCTGGAAAGACCCCGGCCTGTGGCTACTGGGGCTCTGGGTCGCTTTCTACCTCGGGATGTTGACGGCCGCCGAGGGAGGCTTCATCTCTCGACTGGTCCTGCCCGTGTATCCGGTCGCCATCGTGCTCGCCGCTCTCGGCCTGACGCAGCTTTGGGAAAGCGCGGGTTGGCGACGCGTCGCCGCCGGATCCCTCGTCGCCTTCACGGTCGCTCTGAACGCCTGGATCGTCTGGTATCACGCCAGCTTGCCCTTCCTCCCGCCATCCTCGCTTGCGCGCTGGATCTATCACTGAGGGACCAAAGCAGGCCGTCTCGAAGGCATTCAGGCTGGCCAGAGCAACCGCACCGCCATCACGGCGAGCGCGACATACAGCACCTTCCGGATCAGGCCCTCGCCGCGCTCCACGCTGAGCCGCGCCCCCAGCCACCCGCCAACTGAGTTTCCTGCCGCCAAGGCTAATCCCGGCACCCACAGCACCTGCCCCCGGCCCGCGAAGACCGCCAGCGCCGCCACGGTGAACACTCCCACCACGAAGACCTTGTGCATGTTCACCCGAACCAAATCCAGACGCATCACTCCGTGCAGCGCCGCCATCAGGAGAAATCCCACCCCGGCCTGGATGAATCCCCCATAAAAACCCACCGCCGCCATCGCGACATGCCCGGCCCCAAACCTCGGCGATCCGCTCTCGCTCGCCTCCGCGCCACGCGACGGGCGCCGTTCCTGAATGACCATCAGAATCAGCACACCGATCATGATGCCGGCCAGGATCCGGTTGAACGCCTCTCCCCGAACGACGGTCCCGGCATACGCCCCTGCGATCGCACCCGGCAGCGTCGCCAGCGCCAGCGTGAGGCTGAGCTGGAAATCCGCGTAGCCTTTCGAACGGAACCCCCAGACCGCCGTGACGTTCTGTGCCAGGATCGCCACCCGGTTGGTGCCGTTCGCCACCGGCCCGTCCATGCCCATCAACACCATCGCCGGCAGGGTCAACAACGATCCCCCGCCCGCCACGACGTTCAACACCCCCGCCAGGCATCCGAGCCCGGCCAGAACCGCCAACTGCCAGGCTTCCATGACGCTGAACACCCCGCCGCTCTATCGCGCCAACTCCACGAACGCGTCCAGTTCCGACTGCCAGCGTTTGGCCAGTTCCGCCGCCTTCTCCGGATGGCTCCCCGCCAAATCGTTCCCCTCGATCCGGTCAGCCGAGAGATCGAAGAGTTCCCACGGCTCGCCCTTCGCCGATACCAACTTCCAGTCGCCCATCCGGAGCGCCCGGTGCCCATCGTGGAACCACCAGAGATGCTCGTGCCGCATCGGCGCACCCTCCGCTTCCCCCCCGAAGACCGGAACCAGACTCCGTCCTGGCGCTTCGGGCGCCCCTTCCCGGGTCCAATTTCCTTCGATCCCGGCCATCTCGAGCACCGTGGGCACGACGTCGATCACGTGTCCCGGGGTGTGCCTCCACTCGCCCCGCGCCTCGATCCCAGCCGGCCAGGAAACCACCAGTGGCGTCGCGGGCCCACCTTCGTGCGTCCAGGTCTTGTGACGCCGGAACGGCGTGTTCGAGGCCGTCGACCATCCCGGGCCCAGGCAGAGGTAGGTCGCCGCCGAGCCCATGGGAGCCTCCGGATCGTGACCGTCGCCCCGCACCATGATCTCGGCGCTTGCCCCGTTGTCCGACAAAAACAGAATCAACGTGTTTTCAAACGCCCTCATGGCGCGGATTTGGTCCAGAACCCGGCCGATTTCCCGGTCCATCCGGTCCACCATCGCCGCGTGAATCGCCATTTTCGTGGCTTGAAAAGCCTGCTGCTCCTCCGTGAGTTCGTCCCAGGGCAGCGGCCGGTTGACCTCCCCCGCTCCCAACTGCTCCAAATGCTCAGGAAAATCGTACGGCGGCCCCAAATCGACCTCGACCGCTGACGGTTCCTCTTTCAGCAGCCCCAGTTCCCGCAGTTTCGCCGCCCGGGCAGCCCGAATCGCCTCCCAACCCTCCCGGTAAACCTCGCGATACCGGTCGATGTCCTCCGGCAACGCGTGCAGCGGAAAATGCGGAGCACTGAAGGCCAAATACGTGAAAAAGGGCTGATCCCCATGCTCGGCCGCATGCGATTTCAAGCACTCAATCGCGTGATCGGCCGCCGCGATCGTTGCATAAAACCCAGAGTCCTCGTCCACGGCCGGCAATTTCCGGTCATCAAGGAAATGCACCGTCGGCGAAAAGAAACGGCTCTGGTCCTTGATCCAGTAGGAGCGGTCGAAGCCCGCCTTTAGCGGTGTGCTGTCGACGTGCCATTTCCCCGTGTGATAACTGCGGTAACCCAACGGCTCCAGGTAGTCGGGTAGCAAAAGAGCCCAATCCGGCCGCGTGCCCCCGCCCCCTGATTCAATTCCCGGCAGCTTGTCACGCCGCACCTGTTGAGCATAGAAACCCGTTAGAAGCGACGCGCGCGTCGGCCAGCAGCGGGCCGTGTTGTAAAACTGAGAAAACCGCAGCCCACCCTCCGCCAACTGATCGAGGTTCGGGGTGGCGATTTCCCCTCCGTAACAGCCGAGGTCGGAGAACCCCAGATCATCGGCGATGATGATCAGCACGTTCGGAGGATTCGTGCCCGCGGCAGGCAGCGTCATGCCAAATAGACCGGCGAGGGTGAGGAACTTTCGCATCGTGCCCTCTTACACGATTGCGTCCCTCTTGTCTTTCCATCGTTGTCCCTGGCCTCTTGACGATCGCTTCAAAACTATCCCCCACGTCATCTTCCCTCCATACTCCCTCCATGAGCGGATTCCGTCTCTTCATCTCGCGCTCAGCGGGTGCAGCGCGGTTTACGTCGATGAACCCATCGGCGAATCGCCGCTCGAACTCGATCCCGAGACCTGGAAAGGCACCTGGATCGCCGGAGATGGCGCCGCAGTGATCGAAGTCGGGGCGCTTTCGGGAAAGATTGACAAGGGGAAAAACGTTACTACCAAAGGGGCGATGGTGCCCGGCCACTGGGAAATAATCACGACGAGCGCCAAGTGCGTCGTTTTGGACTGGGAAAAACCCGCCTTCCTCCGCCGCCTCCACGCTGAATGATAAAAAACCACCCATGCCAGCCTCTACCCGCTTTTACCTTGTCTTCTGCCTCCTGGTTTCGCCTCTTTTCGCCCACGGAAAGGCGCCAAACGTCCTCCTCATCATCGGCGACGACTGCACCTACAACGATCTCCCACTCCACGGCGGGACCAGCGCACGCACGCCTCACATCGATGCCCTCGCGGCCGAAGGCCTCACCTTCAATCGCGCCTACCTCGCGATGTCGATGTGCCAGCCCTGTCGCGCTGAGCTTTTCACCGGCCAATATCCAATCCGCAACGGCTGCGCCTGGAATCACGCCGCCTGCCGCCCCGAAACGACGAGCCTTCCCCACCATCTCGGCGGTCTCGGCTACCGCGTCGGCTTGGCCGGAAAACAACATCTCAAACCTGTCGAAAGCTTCCCCTTCGAGCTCCTCGACGGATTCGATCCAATCTGCGTCCGGAACCCGACGAACCCCCATGACCTCGCCGCCGCCCGCCAATTCATCCAGCGCGACGCCGCCCAGCCCTTCTGCCTGGTGCTGGCCCTCGTGGAGCCTCACGTCCCCTGGGTCATGGGCGATCCCTCGGCCTATCCGGCGAAAGATCTCGAGCTCCCCCCAAACCTCGCCGACACACCACTCACGCGGAAACGCTTCGCCAGTTACCTGGCTGAAATCACTTACATGGACCGGCAGATCGGCGAAATCCTGGCCATGCTCGACGATTCCGGCCGCCGTGACGATACCCTGGTCCTCTTCACCTCGGAACAAGGCGCCCAATTACCAGGATGCAAGTGGACCGCCTGGGACACCGGGCTCCATACGTCTCTCGTCGCCCGCTGGCCCGGCGTCGCCCCTGCCGGTCAGCGCACTGATGCACTGGTCCAGTATGCGGACGTCGCTCCCACCCTCGTCGAACTCGCCGGCGGCGACCCCACCCTTTTCGACTACGATGGCAGCAGCTTCGCCTCCGTCCTCCGGGGCGAATCCAATCGCCATCGCCGTTTCGTCTACGGCATGCACAACAACATCCCTGAAGGCGCCCCATATCCCAGCCGGACCGTTTCAAATGGCGAGTGGCGATATATCCGTAATCTCACCCCTGACCGGCTCTACCTCCAGAAATTCATCATGGGCCGAACCGGTGACGCCGGTGTAGCGAATTCTTACTGGCAAACCTGGCTCTGGGATTCCTGGAACACCCCGAGAACCTACGACCTCGTCCATCGCTACCAGAAGCGGCCGCCCGAAGAGCTCTATCACACCACCCGCGACCCTTACGAACTGGAAAACCTGGTCACGAATTCCGCTCACGCCGAAGTCCTCGACGAACTCCGCGCCGAACTGGACCGCTGGATGGATCGCCAAAAGGATCCCGGCGAACCCGTGGACACCCACGAGGCCTGGTCAGCTGCCAAACGCGGCCAGCATCTTCACGGGGACCGAGGATGACCTGAGTGAGGCGGAGCCGGAGGAGGCAGTGACCAGCGACACCGCCCTGGTGCAGGCCCAGTCAGGAAGATTGCCTTTTGCAGCAACTCGATGTTTGATCCAAATCGGGCAAAAGCCTCCCTTTGACGCATGAAGAGTCGACTCATCGTCGTCACCTTTTTCGCTCTCGCCGTCGCCAGTTGCGACCAATTCGTGCTTCCGCGTGAACGGCAGATCACCATGTCGACGACCGCCACGGAAACGACAGTCCGTCTCAACAGCGTGGAGTATCGGCTCGTCGGGTTGACGTCGCAGCTCCAGGTCAACCACGAAGACGGCCGTTTCACGGTCGAGGCGCCCGCCCGGGACGACAAGCCAGAGGCGCCTCGACTCAAGGTCACCATCGAAGACCAAAGTCTGACGGTAAACGGCCGCGAGATCACCACACTGAAGCGAGGTGACCAAGTCGAGATCCAACGCAACGGTTCGGTCGCGATCAATGGACCCGGGCTGTGAAGGGGGTTGGGTTTTCGCCTTCGTCACCTCCCACCACTCAAAAACCGGCCCACGACCTCGTTGAACTCATCGGCAGCGTCCCAATTCGACAGGTGCGCCGCCTCCAGCTCCTCGTAGCGCACCTCCGGAATCGCCTTCGCGATCGCTTGGCCCCACGCGGGCGGGGTCGCTTCGTCGAACCGTCCCGCCACCACCAGGGCCGGCACTTCGATCCCGGCCAACCCCTCGCGCAGGTCCAGCTCGCACACCGCTCGCCCCGTGGCCGCATACCCGGCCGCCGGAGTGCCCAGCACCATCCGCCGCGCCAGCTCGATCTCTCCCGGCTGGCTCTCGCGTGTCGCGGGCCGGAACCAGCGCTCGAGCACGCCCTCCACGATCGATTCGAGCCCGTCCCGCTCGATTTGCACCATCCGCTCCCGCAGCAGCGCCGGATCTTCGATGCGCGCCGCCGTGTTGCACACCGCCATCCGCTCGACCCGTTCCGGGGCCTCCTGGGCCAGCCATAAACCCGTCATACCGCCCAGCGACACCCCGCAAAACCGGACCCTCGGCAAATCCAGCGCATCCAGCAGCGCCAGCGTGTCCCGCCCGAAATCCTGGATCGAATAAGGCCCATCCGGCAGGCTGGAACGCCCGTGCCCCCGATGATCCGGAAGCAGGATCGAAAAATGCTCGCCCCACGCCTTCACCTGATGGCGCCACATCGCGCCCGACGCCCCCAACGAATGCGATAGCACCAGCACCGGCGCCCCGCTTTCTCCTCCTTCAAAAGGCAACCCCGCCCACTCATAATGCAGCGTCACGCCGTTGATCGTTAGCTCGGGCATCGTTCGGGGTCCGGTCTCAGTAGCCGCCGCCCGCCTGGCTCGAAGCGTCGTCCGATTCCCGGAACGCTTGAACCGCGGCTGAGGCCCCGGCCATCATGAAGCGAAAATCCGACGCCACGGTCACGAAATGCGCGCCGAGCGAAGCCATCCGCCGGGCGTAAGCCGACGTCCCGTTGTGCACGCCCACGAACTTGCCCTTCGCCCGCGCCGTCGACACGATGTGCTCGATCGCCTGCACGACCACCGGCTCTTCCTGATCGAACTGCGGCACGCAGCCCAGCGACAACGACAGGTCCGCCGGCCCGACATAAACCGCCGATAGCTCGTCCACGTCCAGGATTTCGTCCAGCCGGTCCAACGCGCCCCGCGTCTCGATCATCGCGATGGAAAGCACCTCGTCATTCGCCCGGCGCCAGTAATCCGGGCCTTCGTGCAAACCCACGCGCACGGGCCCGAAGCTTCGCTCGCCCACGGGCGCGTAGTTGCAGGCCTTCACCAAACGGACCGCGTCCTCCTGCCGGTTGATCATCGGCGCAATGACGCCGAAGCATCCGGCGTCCAGCATGCGCATGACGATGCCTTCCTCCAGCCAGGGCACCCGCGCCATCGGCACCGCATCACTCGTGGCGATGGCCGTCAGCATGCCCAAGGCCGCCTGGTAATCCGCCAACCCGTGCTGCATGTCGATCGTCAGCGAATCCCAGCCCTGCCGTGCCATCGCCTCGGCCGTCGACACGTTCGGGATCGCCAACCAGCCATTCAACGTGGACCGACCCTCCCGCCATGCGGTTCGAAGTGGATTCGGTATCAATGACATGGCCTTCGGATCAAAGTGAGAGGCACCCTAAAACAGCCACGACGTGTTGTGCAACGGCATCCCTTTCTCCGCGCGATACCGCTGGGTCGGGTCGGTCGAGAAATCCGCCCGCAGCGAATACAATCGCGCCCGCTTCACGCGGAACCGGAGGTAAATCGGCGTTCCCACCAGGGCCGCCAGCGATTTCCCTTCAAACCGCAGCTCAAACGCGGTCGAATCCCGGTGAGTCATCGGCACGCAGTCCTCATAACTGAAGCCCTCGGCCACGACATCGCGCCCGCCGACAAGCCCCACCTCGTAGTGGATCTCTCCCGCTAGCGCATCGGCGTTGATGGTCACCTTCTCGTCGTGAAGCATGATCCACACCGTTTGGCACTCGCCCCATTCGCCCACCGGCTCCAACCAGGTGAACCCGTCCTTCCTTAGTCGATGAGCCACAAACGGCCGCGACGTGGGCGACGTCCGCAGCCGTTTCATCGCCTCGTTCCGGTCCTTGACCGCCTCCTGCTCGCCGAACGCATCCAGCGCCTCGTGATCGAAACCCCAGGTGTCCGAGTAGAGAAGAATCGAATCGTCCTTTTGAATGAAGCCGCGTGACCAAAATCCCCTGAACCAGGGTTGCCCAGGCTGTTTCAGTGGGATCAACCCCTCCCGGCGCACCCGTTGAAAATGGTGCCCGTCGTAGCTGTAGATCAGGTGCGTCGTGTCGGGTCCACCCGTCCACGCCGGCGTCCGAGAATTCGTGTAATTCCCATACCACAACAGCCCGATGTAAAACGAATCGTAACGCCCGATCGCCGAGCCGTGAAACTCGATCCGGCCTTCGTCCAGCACGTCCGGATGCAACATCAAATGCGGCCCGTCCCACTCCCGAGCGTCCGGTGACGTCGATAGAAACAATCGCCTGTCCCCCCATCGCGCGCGATGCACCGCGCTGTATTCGCCGTAGTGATGGTTGTAGAAGAGCGTGTAGTGCTCCTCCGTGATCAACGGCGGTTTGCCCCAATCGAAATCCCGGCGGAGATCCCAGTTCAACCCGTCTTCCGATACCAGCATCGCGTGCCCCCGGGCGTGAAAATGCTTGGCACCTCCCTTCTTCTGCGCTTCCAGCGCGTGCGGATACCAAAAGCTCTCCGGATTCTTCAGCGTCTCCCGGTAGGTCGTCCCATGCCCCTCCAGAATCAGGAACTTGTAGGGAAACCCATCCTTCGCATCGGGATCATACAAGAGCGAACTGCCGAACCCGTGTTCCACGGCGCGATACACGTGGTGCGGATGCTTCTGCCCCCCTCGAGGCTTCGCTTCCGGGCGCGGCGATGGCTTCCAGTGAATCGCGTCCTCGCTTTCGTAAGCATACATGTCCGGATACCCCTGAAGCCGGATCCAAAGCCCTCGCGCCTCATCGAAAAACGGCTGGCTCGCCGGGTTCTCATACCCGTTCTCGCCAAGGTGCGGATCGATGAACTCGCTTCCCGGCACATACTCCGCTGTGGCCTGCCGGATCCGCATTTCCTTGAAACGCATCAACGGGTAGTAATCGAAGAAAAGCAGTGTCCTCGGCCCCCGGAATCCCTCATCGCGGTAATCCTCGAAGGGAACCTGTCCCGGCACCCGGTCCGGTTCTGCCCCGCCTTCGATGGCCCTCGCCTCACCCGAAACTGCCGCCCCAGCCACGGGAGGCACCGCCGCCGCCTTCACAAAATCGCGCCGCTTCATTCCCTATCCCTACCGGCCCACGCACAAATCCGCCAGTAGTTCTCGCGCCTGGGCCTGATCTTCGGTCACCAGCGCCACCAAACTCTCCTCCGCCCCGCGCTCCGCGATTCTCAGACTACGGATGTTGATCGACGCGTCCTTCAGCCGCCGCGCCACCCGTGCCAATGCGCCCGGCTGATCCGGGATCCGAAGCAAGATCGTCTCTTCGGTCATCGCTTTGAACCCGGCGTTCCGCAGCACGGTCAAGGCCTCGTCATAGCGATCCACCTCCAGGACGATCACCCCGTTTTTCACCGCCGCCTCGGCGTCGATTTGCTCGATGTTGATCGCGGCCCCGGCCAGGACCTCGCAGACGTCGGCCACGACGCCGGGACGATTCGGAACGGGAACGATGATCTCTTTCACGGCGTCAATTCGGCTTCGTCCCACAGCGGCTCGCGCTCCAGGCATTTTTTCCAATCCCCCACGAAACGCTCGACCGTCGCCCGGTCCACGCTCGGCACGGTGATCAAATGCCCGATGTCGCCGTAGGGTGCCAGAATCCACTTCTTCATCAGGACCGCGGGCGGGCGTGGAAAGACCACGGTGATCGAGTTTGGAAAACGCCACGCTTCCACGCCGATCTCGGCCAGACGCTCGATCGCCTCGTCTGCCACCTCGAAACAGTCCTTCACCATTGCCCGGAACGCCTTCTCCGGCCGCGTCCGAAGCGCATACCAAAGAATCAGCGGCGTGAACGCATTTCGCGACCCGCTGATGGTCGTGTCGTTCACGCCGACGTATTCCACCGAACGGGCAATCCGTTCCACGTGCGCTTTCTCCGCCAGCACGATCCCGCACGGCAGGGGTGAACCAATCATCTTGTGGCCAGAAATCGAGAGGCTGTCGATCCCTGCCGAGAAATCCCAGGGTGGTGGATCGTCCACGAAGGGCAGAATCATCCCGGCCAGAGCCGCGTCGACGTGGATGTAGCGATTCTGAATGCAGAGCCGGTCGAGAATCCCGCGAATCCGGGCAACGTCGTCCATCGCGCCGGTCATCGTCGTGCCGATGTTCGCGAAGAGGATGGGCGGCACGTCCCGGTGAAGTTTGAGACTTTCCTCCAAATCCTCGTAGTCAATCTCCCCATTCGGCTGACTCCGGATCATGATGCTTCGCGTGTGCTGGAGCCGGAGGATCTTTGGGACACTGTAATGCGTGTGCTCCGAGTAGTAGACGATGCCGTCCGGGAACAGCTCGCGCGCCAGATACAACCCATACATGTTGCCCTCGGTGCCCCCGTTCGTCACGTAGCCCCAGTAGCGGTCGGACGCGATCCGGGTGAACCGGGCGAAGTCCCGCAGCACGTCCAGTTCGAACTCGTGCGTGTTCATCCGAAAATTGCTCCCGGCGAACGGGTCGCCCACGTTGTTCGTGACCAGCCCCAGGAACCGGTAGAGCGGACGGTAATCGAAGGCCTGATTGCACGGGTAACCCACCGAAACGTCCCGAAGTTCCAGTAGCCGGTCGTAGAGCGCGTCGATCCGGCGCTGCTCGGCCGGGCCTAACGCCCCTGCCATGGCAACGCTCGACGCTTCGAAGTCTCGGGTAGCCGATCGCTCGCTCATGCTTCCAACCGTCTTAGACGCCATAAACCACCAAACTGTTCCCCTTTTCGGGTTTGACCAGCCTGCGGAGAAAGACCTAGCATAGAAATCGAATCTGAAACTGCCGCCATGAACAAGCTTTCACTCGCACTCGGACTGACCCTCGGCCTGCTTTTCAGCGCCACCCTCCCCACTTCGGCAGCCCTTTGGACCCTGGACACCGATGGAAACTGGAACACGGACACCAACTGGGATGCCAATGCCGACCCCTTCCCGGATGCGATCGGAGCCAGCGCGGAATTCGATGCCACAGGCAACGCCACGCAAACCATCACGCTCACCGCACCGGTCACCCTGGGTTCGATCACGAACAACCAGACCTCCAATAACTACACCATCGCCGGGTCGAGCATCACCTTCGACAACGGCGGCTCAGGCGCCACGCTCCTCTCCGCCCGCCAAGGAGGACCCGGCTTCGCCATCGATAGCAACATCGCCCTGAACGATGACCTCAGCGTCACCATCCTGAGCGGCGCGGCCCGAAATGTCTTTTTGAACGGAGCGATCAGCGGCACGAACCGCACGCTGACTCACACCGGCGTCGGACGCCTCTTCCTCAAAGGTGACAACTCATTCACGGGATCGATCGTCGTCGAAGACGGCACATTGAACCTGGAGGCTTCCTCGGGCCAAGCCGCCGGCGCCATCTCCCAGATCACCGTCGGCGATGGCAGCAGCGACGCCCAGCTGAACATCAATCAAGCCAATCAAATCAACGACAGTGCCACCGTCGTCGTGAAAAACGGAGCCACCTTGGGCGGCAACACCGAAACGATCGCGAATCTAACCGTCGAGTCCGGCGGCGCCTACACCCGCGGAACGGGAGCCAGCCAAACCCGCTTTACGGACACCCTCACCGTGTCTGGCGGCGCAGCCCTCACAATGTCCGACGGAGGCGCCGGCGCCACTGGGGGTATCCGGTTTGAGGGGAGTTCCGCCACGCTCGTCCACGACGGTTCCGGCTCTTCCGAGGCCGTCGTCCGAGCCATCCTTGACGGCGATCCCCTCCGCGGCGTGGGTCGCTTCGATCTCGGCGACACCGACCGCACGTGGACCGTCAACGATTCCGCCTCCGCGGTGGAAATCGACGTCCGAGCCAATCTGAACGGGGATGCGGGCATCGGCTTCGAACTGACCGGTGGCGGGACCGTGAAGCTTTCCCACCTCGGAGGGAACATCTACTCTGGCACCACGACCGTCACCAGCGGCACCCTCCTCGTCAGCAACGCCGACGACGGTGCCGGCCCGGGTTCAGGAACCGGAACGGGGGCCGTCTCAGTCGGCGCTGGCGGCACGCTCGGAGGCAATGGGTTCATCGAGCCCGGCGCTTCGAACGACGTGACCATCGCGGGGTCGCTGGCTCCAGGCGAGAGCATCGGGACCCTGACGTTCGATCTCGGCAGCACCACCGGAGGAGTTTCGCTCACGACCGGCTCGACGCTCGATTTTGAACTCGGAGCCCCTGGCACCTCGGACGAACTCGCGTTCTGGGACTTCAATCTCGGTGACCTAACGCTGACCGATGTGACCTTGAACCTTTCCGATGCCGGAGGGCTCGCCGCAGGAACCTACACGCTGATGTCCTTTTTCTCAGACGACGGGACGATCAGCACGGCTCATAGCTTGTCCGGAGGCATCAGCGCAATCAACGGCCCGGGCGCCTTCGATTACACCTTGGACTACGCCTCCGACCCATCCCTGATTCAGCTACAGGTGACCACTGTCATCCCGGAGCCGTCGGCGGTCTGGATCATGTTTGCCGGAGCAGCCGTCCTCCTTTTCTCCCGGCGACGCAGCCACCCCTGAGGAAATTCTTTTTGGGGGGCGTAGCTGAAGTGGTGACACTTCACAGGGCGGGGGGAGGGAGAAGGAAGGTAGAAATTGTCCGCTTCGCTCCGAAATTCTCACGAATTCCGCTACA
>CAZCRA010000017.1:30166-42307 GCA_964500945.1 uncultured Verrucomicrobiales bacterium
TCTCGAAAAAGCCTCTTCCGAATTTCCTCGAGAGAGAGTGAAAACCTTGGACCGGATCAGCGGCGCCGCTCGGCCCGATGCTTCGGCTGACGGTCGCGCTGACCGACCAGCGAAATCAGCCCCAGCGAAGCCAGCACAACCAGAATCGCGGCCGGCTCCGGAACGGAGGCAATTTCCAACTGCCCAACGTGCAGAGCCTCCGCCAATCCACTCGTGTTCAGGCCGAGATCCAGATCCTGCGCTGTCGGATCCAAATGCCCCGCCATTTCCGTCGGCTGGCCTCCCGTGGCGGGATGAAAGGGATTGCGCTCGTCTTTGCCGACCGTGATTTGGCCGGGCGCAATAGAAACAGTCGCCAGGAAGGTGGCGGCAGCGACTGAGAGAGTGCGTTTCATGCTGGTTTGTGTGGGACTGGGGTTTGACCTTATTCTCAGAGACGCGAGGCAGATCTGACAAGGTTTTTATTTCCTCGACACTTCAACCTCTAGCAAAGACCCGCGGCTTTGCAGAAATCAGATGTGACAATTTCGCAAACCACGGTTTACCGCTCGCCACCGCAAACCCCTCTCACCCGGTTGTCCGTCACGTATTTTCCGATAGAAACGGCCGTCTTTTGCCGTCTTGCTATCAACCAATAGTGTCCCCATGAACGCCTTCCACATTTCCAATTCCGTCCAACTCCCCCGCCGGACCGTCCTTCGCGCCGCCGGAACGGCCATGTCACTGCCCTTCCTCGAAGCCATGATCCCGTCGAAGGGAATGGCGGCCGAAAACCCCATCCCACCTCGCATGGCCTGCTTCTACTTCGGGACCGGCATGAACATGCGCGAGTTCGAACCGAAGGATGAAGGGCCGGATTTCACCTTCACCCCCGTTCTCAAACCGCTCGAGAAGCACCGGGGCGACCTTACCGTGTTTTCGGGCACTTTCCTCGAATTCGGAGGCGGCCACGGCGGCGATTACACTTTCCTGACCGGGGTGAACACAAAAAAGGGCGGCTCGATCCAAAACGCCATCTCCGCCGACCAGGTCGTCGCCAAAAAAATCGGTGGCGTCACGCGTTACCCGTCCCTTCAGATGTCGGTGAAAAAGGGGACGAACTTCGGCAGCTCAGCCCTCTGCACGCTTTCGTGGAATCAAAACGGTATCCCGCTGGCTTCGGAAAGCGATCCGCACCGCATTTTCAGTCGCTTGTTTCAGGCCGATTCACCCGACGAAGCCGCTCAGCGCCAGGCCGATTTCCGCCTCCGCGGCTCTGTAATCGACGCCGTGATGGGCCAGGCGAAGGCTCTCGAAACGACCATCTCGAGCCAGGACAAGGAGAAGCTCGACGAATACTTTACCTCGGTTCGCGAGGTGGAAAGCCAGCTCGAACGCAACATTCAGTGGGCAGACAAACCCAAACCCGTCGTCGACCTTTCCGATGGCTACGGCGATTACTCGCAGCCGAGCGGTCCCGACGACGTGAACAGCGGCGAGTTCCACTACTTCGACTACGCCAAGATGATGTATGACCTCATCGCCCTGGCGTTCCAGACCGACTCCACCCGCGTCATTACCTACGTCGTCCGGCGTGAACTCGCCGGCGGCGTCTACCCCGAGTTCGGTATCTCGGAAGACTTCCACACGCTGACCCACCACAACAACGATCCCCGCAAACTGCGTGATTTGGCCAAGGCCGACACGATTTACATGCGCCATTGGTCCGCCTTCCTCGACCGATTGAAGTCGATCAAGGAGGTCGATGGACGCCCGCTCCTGGACTACTGCATGCTCGGTTTCTCCAGCGGCATGGGGATCGGGCACTCGAAGGACCGGCTTCCCACCGTCCTCTGTGGCGGGCGCGGCCTCGGGATCCAGCACCAGGGTCACTTGAAGCTCCCACCATTGACCCCGCTCTCGGCGATGTGGCACACCATGGCCTACAAAATGGGGGCCGCCGCTCCCGACGAACGATTCCAGGATTCACCGGGCGTCGTGAAGGAACTGGTGAGCTGAAGGACCATCGACGACTTCATGACGAACCGCCGTTTTCTCTCGCTACTGCAGGCCATCGTTCTGTTCGCCCCACTGGCGATCAGTCCGCTCCGCGCCTCGTCCCTCTCAAACGAGGCCACCTGGAAGGACAAGGTCGAGCCTCTCCTCGTCCAATACTGCTTCGAATGCCATGACAGCCTGACGGCCGACGGGGACTTCGATCTCGAGGCGCTCCCGGCCGATTTCATGGATTCCCAGGCCGCTGGTCATTGGATCGAGGTCATGGACAACGTGAACGCCTCGGAAATGCCTCCCGAGGACGAACCGCAGCCCTCGGCCGAGGAACGCGCCCTGATCGCGGAATGGATCGCCGCCGAACTCGAGCACGTCCGCCTCCAGGCCGCCGCCACCGGGGGCCGCGTCCTGCTTCGCCGGCTGACTCGCGCCGAGTACGAAAACACCGTTCGCGACCTCCTCGGTGTGGCCTTTGAGCCGAAAAGGCGCCCAACCGACCTCCTGCCGCCCGACGGTTCAATCGAAGGCTTTAACAAGGTCAGCAAAGGTCTGCTCCTCGATCCCTCCCTCATGGATCAGTATTTAAACGTGGCCAAAATGGTCGCTGACCTCGCCATTCAACCCGGCGACCCCCCGGTGCCCACCATTCGCCAGCGCGTCGAATACGAGGAATACGACACCGGCCTGATCCGCCGGGGCGAGAGCATGAACCGCACCAAATCGGTTAGCCCGGACGGCACCGGCATCATCTCCTGGTCCCAGGGGTTCCGGACCTTCGCGCAGCTGCGCCACCCGTACAATGACCAGATGGTCCCCGTTTCCGGCACCTACGCCATCCGGTTTCGCGCCGCGGCCGACCCGGGTGACTCGGGTAAGCCCGTCCTTTTCGAAGTCACGCGCTCCGGGGAAGGCAAACTTTTCTATGGCGAACTCGACGCCCCCTTCGACGCGCCGAAGGTTTATGAAGTCGTCCATGAACTCGACGCCGCGGGTGGCGGAGAGCTCGGTCTGCGCATGGTCGAACCGGGCAACTACCACACGACGAACCGTTTCTACCACGACCTCGACCGCCGGGCCGGCGAACTCACCCGCGAGGGGAAACACCGGGAAGGCGGCCACCTGAAAGCCCGGATTCGCGCCGAGGGCATCCTCGGCATGTCGCGACCAGACCCGGCCAAGCGTGTGGTCGGAAACGTGCCGAAAGTCTACCTGGACTGGGTCGAGATCGAGGGGCCGATCTATGAGCAGTGGCCTCCGGAGAGCATGAACATCCTGTTCCCGAACGGCTTCGAGGAACAAACTGAGGCCACCCTCCAGGATCTCGTCGCCCGGCTCCTGCCCCGTGCCTACCGTCGCCCGGTCACCCAGGAGGAAATCGATCTCGTCCACGCGGTGGCCATGGCGGAGTGGGACGCTTCCGGCGACTATTTCACGGGAGTCCGCGCCGCCCTGGTGACGATGCTCTGCTCCCCCTCCTTCCTCTATCTGCACGAGCCCGAAAAGGGTGAGGAGAAGCCCTGGCTCCTCACGCTGTTCACCGGGAAAGACGACGGACGGCGCGACCTGAACGATTACGAACTGGCCAGCCGCCTCTCGTACTTCCTCTGGAGCACCATGCCGGACGACGAACTCACGGCGCTCGCGGCGGAAGGAAAGCTGCGAGACCAGCTGGACGCCCAGATCTCGCGCATGCTGAACGATCCCCGTTCCGAAGCCCTCGTCACCGGATTCGCGACCCAGTGGCTTCGAGCCGATCAATTCGACCGCTTCACCCCGGACAGCGGCGTCTACCGCGATTTCTACGCAAACGAGTTCAACGGCATCAATAATGATTTGAACCGGGAACCACTCGAGTTCTTCCGTCACATCCTCCGAAGCGGCGGCGATCTGCGCGATTTCCTCGATGCGGACTGGACGATGGCCAACAAGCGGCTGGCCAAATGGTATGGCCTGCCGGACGGCGCGGCCGCCAGCAACGACGAGTTCGTGCCAGTGTCCCTCCCGACCGATAGCCCCCGCGGCGGTCTGGTCGGCATGGGAGCGCTTCATAAATGGGGGAGCGACGGAAATCGCACCCGCCCGGTGGATCGCGGGGTGTACGTCCTGGAGGTTCTCTTCAACGACCCGCCGAACCCGCCACCACCCAACGTCGGCGAAGTGGAACCCAACGTGGGTGGGAAGAAGATGACGGTGCGCGAACGGCTCGAAGCCCACCGCGAAATCGAAAGCTGCGCCAACTGCCACAGCCGCCTCGATCCCTATGGCCTCGCCCTCGAAAACTTCAACGTCGTCGGCCGCTGGCGCGATTATCAGGACGGCGAGAACCAGCACTGGGGGCAATCCGAAGAGACCCGGATCGACGTGAGCGGGAAGTTGCCGAACGGGACGGCTTTCCAGGACCTGTTCGAATTCAAGGCCGCTCTCCGCTCCATGGACGACCGATTCCTGCGAGGTTTCAGCGAAAAGCTGTTCAAGTATTCGCTCGGCCGCATCCCGGAACCGGTGGATCGCGGGCTCATCGATCAAATGGTGTCGGACATGAAAGAAAACGGCGCCGCGGTCGAGAGCGCCATTCGCACCATCGTCTCCAGCGAAGCGTTCCTCACCAAGTAGACCGCCGAAGGCTCTCCCGCATGGATTTCATCAAGCGCACCCTCCTCGCCGCCGCGTTTTGCACCAGCCCCCTATTCGCCGCCGCCGAGGACTTCGTCTTCATCGAACCCGGCCACTACCCGCGCGGTCACGACCACGGACGCTACGGGACCTTCAGCCGGGTTTTTCCACTGGCGATCGACGCTCAGTATTACGGCGATGACGAGCGCCCCTACCACTACGTCTACATCACCGAGCCCTTTTCGATGGCCAAGCACGAGGTGACGCTCGGGGAATTCAAACGGTTCGTCGAAGCCACCGGCTACACCACCGAAGCCGAGCGCAACGGCAAAGGCATCGTCGGATGGAAACCCAGCGACCACGACCCGAATGACTGGCGCCGCTCTCCCCATGACTTCACCCAAGATCCGCAATGGACCTGGCGGAATCCCGGCTTCCCTCAAAAGGACGATCACCCCGTGGTCGGCGTGAGTTGGAACGACGCCCAAGCCTATTGCCGTTGGCTCTCCGAGTCGCAGGGCGCCACCTATCGCCTCCCTACGGAAGCTGAGTGGGAATACGCCGTCCGCGCTTCAGACCGGCCCGAGCTTTTCTTTTGGGGAAACCAACCCCGAGGCGTCATCCATCGCTTTGCCAACGTCGGCAACGTCGAACTCGAAAAGATCCGCCCCATGGCCGCCCAACGTCACTGGCTCCTGGACGTGGAGAAAGATCCCGAAGACGGCTTCCCCTTCACCTCCCCCGCCGGTTCGTTCAAACCCAACGCCTGGGGCCTTCACGACATGGCCGGAAACGCGTTCGAGTGGTGCCAGGATTATTACCAGTCCACTTTTTACGACCAGTGGCTGCCCAGGCGCGGTCCCAACCCCGTGGCCGTCGATCCCCTCAACGACTCCGAGCCCGACAACGAGGCCAATGAATTCCGCGTCATCCGCGGCGGAAGCTGGTACACCGGCTTCATGGCCGCCCGTTCCTCCGCCCGGGGATTCTTCGACGCCCCGGAAGCCGCCGCCTACATCGGATTCCGCCTCGTCCGGGAAGCCACCCCAGAGGAAAAGGGCCGTTTCCCGAACCCCCATCAGGCTTATCAGGATGCCGTCCGGCTGCTGGAAGACGCCGGAGCCCGCTTCAGCCCGATCAATCGCTCGCCCCAGCTCCACCTCCAGCGCATGCGGTTGGACCTGCCCCTCCTACGCGCCATCGCCACCGTCCCCGGTCTCGAACGCATTTACGACCTGAACGCCGAGACCTGGACCCAGGAGATGGTCGATCTCCTCGGCACCCTTCACCAGGCGGAATACCTGACCTTCGCCGGCGGCACGGAACTCGGAAGCTGCGATCTGACGCCCCTGAGCCGCCTCCCCAACCTCCGCGAACTTCGATTCACCCACGCCAACGCCCTCACCAGCGCCAACCTCCGGCAGCTCGCCCCACTCACCACTCTCGAACATTTCCGCGTCGCCCTGGGCGAAACGGACCTCGACGACGACGCCCTCCGGCACTTGCGCGCCAACCGCGAAATCTCCACCATCGAGGTCTGGGGCACGTCCGCTTCGGGAACCTTCCTCGACGTCTTCGATGGCGTCTTTGTCCGGCAAGTGACCCTCAGCCCAAAGACCGATTCGGAAACCGGCTGGACCACCGAGGGCAGCGTCACTCTGGCTCGCGCCATTCCCCGCCTGGAAAACCTGAGTCTGGACAGGCAAACCTTCGGCGACGACGCCCTCGTTCCGCTCCATGCCCTCGACCGTCTCGAAGGCCTCAGTCTTTCCGGTTGCCCGAATCTCACCGACGCCGGGATCGCCGCACTGCTCGCGGAGTTGCCCCGCATTGGGCGCCTGAATCTCAACGACACCGCTGCCGGTCCCGAAGTCGCTCGAAAGGTGCCCCGCCTCTACTTCCTCCGCGAGCTTTACCTCCCGGGCGCTGGGATCGACGATTCGCTCCTCATCGAAATCGCCCGCAGCCGAAGCCTTCGAACCCTCAGCCTCAGTGCCCTACCGGAAGAGGCCACCCCGGGACTCACCACCCGCGGTGTCGCGGCGCTTTGGCGCATGCCGAACCTCGAGCGGGTAAGCCTCCCTAAAACGCAGCCCCTCGGCCCCGGCATCGAGGATTTAGCCGCTTCGGAAACCCTGAAATCCATCACGCTGCGCGTCGAGTCGCTGACCCCAGAACTTCTTCAAACCCTCGCCAAGCTCAAACCGCTCCAAGCCCTGGAAGTCTACTCCGATCCCGAGACATTCGCTTCCTGGGAGGGCCGGATCAAAGAGCAGCTACCGGACATTCAATACCGTCGCCGCTGAGCGTGGTCAAATGCGCCGCGATCAACCTTCCGAAATCCGAATCCCCCAGCCCCACGTTTCCATCTGCTCATTCGCGGTCAACCTGAGCTTTTCGGCCCAGTCGCGCGTTTCCTTCGCGAAATTTGCCACCTTTCCCGCCCGGCTTCCCAAACTCGCCCAGGTCACTCCAGGACCCAACGACGCTGAAGGCCGGTATTCGATCACTGCAGCCCGCTGCACTTGAGCCAACCGCGCCCGTGCGGCCTCGAGCCCGTCTCCAGAGGTGCTCATCAATCCGCTCAAACCGCTCATATCCGACTTCGACTCCCGCAGCGTTTCGGAAAGATGAAACACCGCCGCGATCGATAAACCCCAAAGAATCAGAACGATCATTCCCTTCATCACACCGGGTTCGACTCCCCGGGGTGCACCCCTTGTTCACGTTTCGCCGAAATTTGCGAAATTTTTTCCGGAAATGTTTGTAACGCCAGCCCCGACCGATCTTCATCGGCGCCCACGAGGAGCCACTCTCATTCTCACCGTTCTTTAGCATTCGATGTCCTGGATAAATTTCGGACGATGCACTAGCCCAAATGCCATGGGCGTGCATCACTGTAGCGAGCTTGTTCAATTGCCGCTGATTCCGTGAACCGAGACGAACGACCAGAGACCGTCCGCCCCCTCGTCGAGGTGAACAAGGAGCTCTTTCCCCCGACCGAGACGCAGCAGGCGATCGCCGACCGGAAAGGCGAAGCAAAACGAATCGTGAAACGGCTGGCGGCCATCGTCGAGGACCACCGGCAGGCGGCCCTTCCTCTCGACATCGAACTCGGGGCCAAGGACATTTCTTCCGTCCTCACCGCCCTTCGGGAACACGCCCGGGGTGGTGCTGGCACACCCGTCCCCGGTTCCCGTGATGAGATCCATGGCTATTGCCTCAATCGCCTGTTCGACGAACTTGTCGAGGAACCCAGCAACATTCTGTTCACGACCGTAACCGGTCCCGACACCATTCGCTACGAAGCGATGAGCGCCGCCTTCTGGATGGAGTGCCTCGACCTCATGGAGGCCACTTTCTGTCCAATCGAAGAGCCGTAGTGGCGGGATTCAAAGGTCCCCTCTCCGGTCAACGGGCTGCGCCGGAGCCCTCTTCACGCTCGAGCACCGTCGCCGGCGAGGCCTTGGGTCATCAACGCTTTCAAGGCCGGCTCCCTTGCGCCGCCACGACCTTGGCACGTTGCAGGAGAGCGCCTCTCGAGCTTTCTGAATACAGGGTTGCGATCGGCGTCGAAGCTCCTAGACTGGTGGCGGCGGGAGCGCTGGCAGGATGGCTGGCGCGCTCGTATCACTCCCACAATCATCATGCATAAGGACATCAAAACATCCCTCTTTGGCGCCGCGGCCGTTCTGCTTGCCGCCGGCACGACCGCTCAGGGCGAGGAGAAAATCGACTTCGCCACACAGATCTATCCCTTCGTGAAATCCGGCTGTGTCCGTTGTCACAGCCCGACTTACAAGGACGAACGCGGCCGCGCTCGCCGTCCGAAGGCCGATCTCGTCATCACCAACAAGGAATCCTTCCTCAAAGGTGGTGAGTCCGGTCCCGTCATCGTGCCCGGCAAACCGGATGAGAGCGAATTCCTTCACCGCACCCTCCTCCCGCTGGAAGACGACGACCACCAGCCGCCCGAAGGGAAGGCGCCCCAATGGACCGCCGCCGAAAAGAAGCTTTTCGAAAAGTGGATCGCCGCCGGCGCCGACTTCGGTGATTGGACCGAAGATGACAAGCCCGAGACGGCCCGCGCTTACATCGATGCCTGGGACGGCACCGAGAAGGAAGCGGACGTGACCGAAACCTTCGATTCCCCGCTCTGGAAGAAGGTTCTCGGCGGCTAAACGCCATCTCTTTGAAAGCAAATGTTCCCAGCCGGAGTCCTCAAAAGGGGCTCTGGCTTTTTTTGTCCGTGCTTCGCCCGCTCAAACCGGCTCATGCCACCAGACAGCCTTCCCTCGACCGCGCCATTGCGGTAACCTGCCGTCAATTTCGTCTCGATCATGCATCGCTGGATCCTCCTTTACTTGACCTCGCTCCTCCTGCCCGCCGGGTTCTTCGTCCAGAACGCTTCCGCCGATGAGGAACTCATCGAGCAGTCGGCCATCTTCCTCCGTGCCGGGACCTTGGAGGGAGCCAAACTCTTCCTCCAACGCCTTTCCCCGGCGGTTGAAGCCAACGATCCCAAGGCCATTGCCATCTCAGATCAGGTGAAGTCCGCTTTCCGCGCCGAAGCCAGCCTCGAACAAGCCGTGGCACAACGGGAGGAACTTCTCGAAAAAGCCGATCGCGCACAGAAGAGCGCCGCCTTGGTGGCGAAGGGAAGCTCGCTCACCGGAGAAGTGAATGAGCGCGCCCTGGAACGCTACAAGATCCAGGCGGGACAGTTGAGCGCCGAGGCCGATCAGGTCGTTCACGTCGCTAAATCAAGGGTCGCGACCCAACTCGAAATCCTTTACGCCGCGGCATCGGATCTGATCGAAGCCGGTGACGAAACGATCGGGGATTCCCTCCAAACCATGCTTGAGAAAATCGCCGCCCGCTGGTCTCTCCGCGAAGACGGCTACCTGGAAACCCCGAAAAGGACCGGATAACCGGCGAAGAGACTCGTCGCGCCCGCGTTTGAACGCCCCTACAGTCCCGGCGACTCGGCAAGACCCTCGTGCCCCATTTTCTCCAGTTTCGTCCGCAGATAGTCGAGATTGTGATCGTTCACCTGGGACGGGGCCGGGATCACCGATTCGATCTCAATCCCAGCCGCTTTCACCGCCGCGATCTTGTCCGGATTGTTCGTGTGCAACCGGATCCGGCCCAGGTCCTTCAGCTTCAGAATTTCCGTGGCCAGAGTGAAATCGCGCAGATCAGTTGGAAAGCCCAGCCGGTGATTGGCCTCGATCGTGTTGGCCCCACGCGCCTGCTCGGCATAGGCGCGAAGTTTGTTCCCTAGTCCGATCCCCCGCCCTTCCTGCCGAAGATAAACGACGGCCCCCACGCCCTCGTGCCGGATGGTCCGCAGAGCCGTCTCCAACTGCGCCCGGCAATCGCACTTCAACGAGAGGAGAGTTTCACCTGTGAAACACTCGGAATGCAGCCTCACGAACGGTGCGTCCGCCGCACTTAACTCACCCGCCGAAATGAGAAGCGCTTCGCTCTCATCTTCCGGTCCGCGAAAGAGCTCCAGATCAAAACTCCCGAACTCGGTCGGCAGCTCGCATTTCGCATAAGATTCGATCTTCAATGGCCTGCCTTCAAATCCTGAACTTGTCCCTTCCCACCGTCCCGGTCAAAACAATACGCCCACGGGTGCCTCGGGTATTCGCGCCGCGGGTGACCCCTCCCTCACCCGCGTGCCACGACCTGCACCTGGTTGCGACCCTTCACCTCGTAGCGAATCCCGGCCCAGGAAATCCGCCGGATCGGCAGAGCACTCAGAATCATCAGCCAGTGCAGGAAAAACTGCAGCGTCGTGGCGGGCCATTCGATTCGCCGTGCCTGCTCCAGCCGCTTCAAGACCTCGGGCGGAAACTGCTCCCGCAGATAGGCTCCTCGCAGCCAGGTTTTGATCCCGTTGGCCCCGGCAACGGCCGCGATCGGCAGAGCCGCCGCCCAATCGCCCATCAACAACCGGCCCCAGCAAATCGCCACACCCGCCAACCACAACGTCGTGAAGCCGAGCGCCGTCAACCAGTAGCGCAGCACGTAAACCCTCACCTGAAAATACTGCCGCCGGGCAAACTCGAACATGCTGGACCAATTGTAGTCCACCGGCGATGGCGCGAGAAGACTCCGCACGAAAATGATCCGCTTCCCGGCTTTCCGAGCCGCGCGACTGATCATCAAGTCGTCGTTCAAACACCCCCGTAGGAGATTGGCCAAATCGAGTTCATCGAACGCCTCCCGCGTCAGGGCCATGGAGCCGCCCCAGAGAAGGCAGTGCCACGATGGCCCCGCCATGACGGCGATCGAGGCGTTGATGTTCGCACCCAGAAGCGTGGCAGGATGGCCGCTCTCCGGAATCAGCCACCGGTATCCCGTGGAGAGATCCCCCGCACCCAAATTCAAAGGTGCCGCAAGCTTTCCTAACCATTCGCGATCTCCCACGATGTCCGCGTCCGCGAACGCCACAATCTCATCCTCAGGTTCCAGATGCTCGAACGCCGCACGCTGGTTGTGAACCTTCTGACCCTCCGCCTCACTCAACCCAGCGCTCACCAAAAGCACCTCCCGCGCGCCCAACTCACCTTCCACGGCCCGCCACCGGTTCTCATCCTCTCCCAAACCCAGAAACGAACGAAAGGCCTCCGCCGCTTCGTCCTCCGCGCTCTCCGTCACGAAAATCAGCCGGTAATCCGGGTAGTCCTGATCCAAGACCAGGCGGAAAAAGCCCTCGAGAGCTCGCGTTCGCCCCTTCGCCGACACGATCAACGCCACGCGTCCCTTCGGCTTCCCTCGCGCTTCATCCAAAAACCGCTTCCGCTGCCGGCGCAGAAGCTGAATCGACGTCCAGGTTTTCAGCGGTCCATAGGCCGCCATGACCAGCCAAATGGTCACCAGCCCGCTCGTCACAGTCGATAGCATCACGGAAGAGCAGGCTCTTTGACACGACCCAGCGCCCCCGTCAAGCTCACCCGCCATCCGAAAGCCGTCCACCTCCTGCCAAATCCCCAAAACAATCGGGATCGCCCGTCGTTCATCGACTTTCGCTCGAGTCGGGGATGGCACTTGTAAAGCACAGTGATATTCGGTAGTTGTCAGGGACCACACCGACATCCCAGCCCACCCGCCTCGTCCAGTTTTGAAAGCCGCTTCCCTCGTCTTCCTTTGCCTGCTGCTCCTCGCATCCGTGATTGGCCTCGCGTGGTGGTTTTCTCCCGAGGACAAAGACGCCCTCCGTCGCGAGAACGACCGCATCCCTTCCCAGGGGAGCTATGAGCCGGGGATGACCGGAGCGGAAGCCACCGAAAAGGTCACGGAACCCATCGAAAAACCACTCGAGCTCGAACCACTCAGCGGTCCCTTGCCTCGAGAAGAGGTGGAGTTCGAGCACCGCGAACCACAAGAGGCTGAGCGCGAACCCGAACCCGAACCCGAACCTCAACCGGAACCTCAACCCGAACCGGAACCTCAACCCGAACCCGAACCCGAACCCGAACCGGAACCTCAACCCGAACCCGAACCCGAACCGGAACCTCAACCCGA
>CAZCRA010000018.1:0-41977 GCA_964500945.1 uncultured Verrucomicrobiales bacterium
TCCTCCTCCCCCGCCGCCGCCGCCGCGACTCCCGCGTCTGGAGGTGCAAATCGAGAACGTGGCCCCGCCGTTGAAGGCCACCTTGGATCGCCGAATCGATTTGACCATGGTCACAGCGGATTTCGATCTCGAGGTCGAGCCCGCCCCGTCACCCGTCACCACGACTCCCACGAGACCGCGCCCGGCCCGGCAGCCAGCCGTGGCATCCCGGCCCGCGCCGCGACCGGCGATGCGATCGTCGTATTCCGCCGGTGAACTGGACTCGACGCCCCGGCTCCTGAACCGGCCTTCCGCCACCTATCCTTCAGCGCTGCTGCGTCAAGGGATCCGGGAAGGGCGCGTCGTGTTGGAGGTGGCGATCAGCCCCAGCGGGCGGGTTTCGGTTCGACGCATCATTTCGAGCAGTCATCCGGAGTTCGCCGGGATGGCGTCGACCTTTGCCTCACGCGCCCGCTTCACGGTCCCCAAAAAGGACGGTCGACCGGTCACGGCGATTTACCGGTGGCCCCTCATCCTTCGTCCCTGACTACCTTCTCATGAAAATCGCACCCATCCTGTTGCTACTTCTGTTCCTGTTTGGACCGGCGACGGTCACGGCGCAGATGCCGATCGATGACCTTTGGAAAAGCGCCGCGTTCCGTCGCGCGTTCACCGCCAGTTATGGGATCGACGCCCGAATCGAGCCGACGATCAACACGGCCGAACGGGAGGTGTTGGAGACCGTGGCCAATGAAATGGAGGATGGCGACCGCGACGGCGCGGTGGCGGCCCTGACCGGGAGTTCCCTGTTGGGCGACAGCGCGGCGCTGATGTTTTCGCTGGGCAATCTCCGTTTTGAACAGGGGCGAAACGATGACGCTCTCGAGAATTTCGAGCGTGCGGTGGAACTCTATCCGAATTTTCGCGATGCCCACCGGAATCTGGCGATGGTCTTGGTGAACCTTGAACGGTTCGACGAGGCCCAACCGCACCTGGTGCGGGCGCTGGAACTGGGGGCCCGGGACGGGTTGACCCTCGGCCTGCTCGGCTACGTTCACCTGGGTGCCGGGCGGCATCAGGCGGCGCTTCAGGCCTATCGCTTGGCGCAACTCACCATGCCAGAGGAAACGCAGTGGAAGATTGGCGAAGCCGAAGCCCTCTTGGAACTGGGCGATGCGCGTGCCACGGCGTCGATCTATGGGGAGCTGCTGTCGGCTCAGCCCGAGGACGCAGCGCACTGGGGACGCCAGGCCGAGGCCTGGTTGCAGTTGGCCGAGCCAGAGAAGGCGATTGCGAATCTGGAGATGGTCCGGCGCATGGGGAAGCTCGAGGCCGCCGGGGTGATTTCCCTGGGGCATCTTTATCTAAACGCGACCCTGCTGGAGGATGCGTTGGCTTGTTACCGGGACGCCATCGAGGCCGAGCCGCCGGCCCCGGCTACGCGCGTGGTCGATGCCGTCGAAAACCTGGTTCGTTTCCGGCATTTTGACGCTGCGGACAGTCTGGCGAAACGGCTCGAAGAACGCCCGGCTTACGCGGCGCTCCTGACGTTCGGCGAGCCCGGGAGCGAGCCCGGTTCGGACTGGAGCCGGCTGCAGCGGTCGCTGGCGCTCATCGCGCTCGAGACAGGTGAGGATCGTGAGGAAGCGGCGAAGCGGGTGGAGGCGCTCGTGGAATCGAATCCACTGGATGGCGCGGCCCTGGTGTTGTTGGGGCGTTTCCGCTTGGAGCAGGAGCGAGTCGAGGAGGCGATCATGCTCTTCGAGCAAGCGACCGCGGAGGCCGAGCATGAGGTGGAGGCGCTCCGCCGGATCGGGGAGGTCCGGGTTCGGCAGGGCAACTATGAAGCGGCGCTTGAGGTCCTGGAGCGGGCGTTGGCGCTGCAGCCGGACGAAGCGCTCGAGACTTACATCCGTGCCGTTAGAGGGCTTCGCTAAGCCGGGTCGCAAGCGGCGTGACTGGAAGGTAGGCAAGCAGCGGAAGCGATCTCTAACGAGGGGGGGCTCCGGCTCCTGGTGCTGGTTCCTCGAGCCGGTCGACTCTCGTAGCCGCATGGGTGACTATGCGGAGGGGTGAGGATCAGTCCTCGGCGGGTGTCGCTCCCGGGGTCCAACCTTCCGGGGCGTTCTGATTCAGCTTCCCGATGACGTCGTCGGTGAGGTCGACGACGTGGCGTGCCGAGATATAGGGGAAAGTGGCGATGCCGCTGACGCCGAAGCTGCGATTCATGACGAAATCGACGCCCTGTTCTTCGGCCACGACGCGAATGGCGTCGTTGATTTCGCGGAGGATGGCCGCGTTGGCTTCGCTGGCCTCCCGGGCGAGGGTGGTGCGGGCCTGCGCCTGGAGTTCGAGCAACTCGCGCTGGAGGGCGTTGATCTGGCCGGCACGCTCCTGGGCTTCGGCAAGGATTTCCTGCTTTTTCGTTTCGGAGAAAGTCGGATCCTGGAGGTCGGCCTGGGCCTTTTGTTGTTCTTCGAGCAGGGCTTCGACCTTGGAACGGGTGTCGTCGACGGTTTTCTCGAGTTTGCCGGCTTCCTGTTCGGTGCGTTCCTGGATGGAGCGGCGCTCTTGCTCGACGCGGTAGTAGTGGCGCTGGATTTTCTGGAAATCGACCGAGCCAGCGGCCAGGGCTGGGGCAGTCGTGGAACCGGTTTGAGCGAGGGAGGAGGTGAAGGGAGCGGCGACGGTGAGGATCGCGATCGGGAGGAAGGGACGGGAGAGGAGAGATCTGGGAGACATGGGGTTTCGGGAGTTTTATCGGCTGAGAGTCATTCTTAGAAAAGAGGCGCTGACAAGTGGTTTTCTGGGGAAGGAGTGAGAATTTGGAAGTGGAAGTGGGAACAAAAAAGTTGACAGCGGTGGCGGGACCGACTTTGATGCGCCTCGCGTGGTCGAGACTGAGTCTCAATATCAGTTTAAGGCTCCCAATTGCGCCGCAAATCAACACCTTGAAACCGATGAAACCGATGAAACCGATGAAACCTCACTCCGCTTCCATTCCTTCCAGGAGAGGCCCTTACCGCTCCCTTTTCGCCGCGGGCTTGCTTGGACTCCTGCCAGCTTCCGCCGCCCTGGCCGAAGATGCCGATCCCATCGTCGCTCCTGACGATGCCATCCTGCCCGAGTTCGATTCTCTGCCACCGATCGTCGTCATCGGCAGCCAGGATGCCGTCTACGATCTGCCCGGCTCAGGCTACTACGTCGACACGGAGGAAATCCGCGAATACAACTTTCTGAACGTCAACCGAATGTTGACTCGAATCCCCGGCGTCTATGTCCGGGAGGAAGACGGGTTCGGAAACTTCCCCAACATCTCCATCCGCGGCGGGGACGGCACTCGGAGTGAAAACGTCTCCATCATGGAAGACGGAATCCTCACGGCGCCGGCTCCCTACTCGGCTCCAGCGGCCTACTATTCTCCGAACGCAGCTCGCATGTCGGGAATCGAGGTCCTGAAAGGATCCAGCCAGGTTCTCTACGGGCCGCACACCACGGGAGGCGTGATCAACTATCTTTCGACGCCGATTCCAGAGACGCAAACTATGTTTCTGCGCGGCAGCATCGGAACGGACGCCACCAGCCTGGGACACGCCTACTACGGTGATGTGATAGACACTGATGCCGGCCGGTTCGGTTTCTTACTCGAAATGTTCTACAAGGGCTCAAACGGATTCCGCACCATCGACGCGGGCAACGGCTTCGGCGGCTCGGACGATACTGGTTTCACCATGTATGAGCCGATGTTTAAGGCGTTTTGGGAACCGAATACCGCACTCCAGCAACGTTTTGAGGTGAAATACGGCTACACTCAGTTCGATGCGAATGAAACCTACGTTGGCCTGAGCGAATCTGACCTCGGACGCAGTCCTTACCGGCGCTATGCGGGCACGTTCCTGGATAATATGTTTACCGAGCAGCATCGCAGTTATATCAAATGGCAGGCCCAGCCCTCCGATGCGCTGAGCCTGAACGCGGCGGCTTATTACAACAACTTTTCCCGAAATTGGTATAAGATCCGCAAGACGGACGGAGAATCCATTCATAAAGTTCTGGCTAACCCTGGCGGTTTTGCGAATGCGTTTGACGTGCTTCGCATGCGGACACCGGGCACCCTCGGCATCCGCGCCAACAACCGCGACTACTATGCTTACGGCGTGCAGGTCGGCGCGACGTATGACTTCCTGACTGGCCCCCTTGAGCATTCGGTGGACTTCGGTGCACGCTATCATTACGACCAGATTCGGCGGTTCCAGCGCGATGATAAAATTGTGGTCGGTGCCCCCGGAGTTCGGCCCCGGGTCGACAGGGGCATTGAGGGCTCTGGCGGTAACCGCTTCCAGGAAGCAGACGCGTTTTCTGTTTGGATCCAGGACACGATCGGCATCGGCCGGCTCACGCTTTCGCCCGGGGTTCGCTACGAATACCTGGACCTTGCCTTCACCGAATTCGCTAGCGACCCCACCAACACGGTAACGGGCTCTGGAAGCGGTACGACCGACATCTTCGCTCCCGGAATTGGGGCGACCTTAGACCTCACGGACGCAACTGCGCTGTTCGGCGGCGTCTTCAAGGGCATCTCCGCTCCCGGTCCCCGGAACAATATCAAAAACGGTGTGGATTGGGAAGAGAGCATTGGGTACGAACTGGGCTTGCGCCATCGCCGCGGTGCTTTTTACGGCGAGATTGCCGGCTTCTTCACCGACTACTCAAACATTACCGGATCCGATGCCGGTCTTGGGGGTTCGGACGCCTCGAATGCAGGTGAGGCCGAAGTGAAAGGCGCCGAGATCCTGGTTTCCTACGATCCGTTCCACGACCGGGTGGTGCGCATGCCGCTCTTCTTGAGCGGAACCTACACCGACGCGACGCTGGGCACGGCTCTGTCTGAAGGTGGTGGGGACGACATCTTCGCCGGCGGCGTTGCGGGCGCGGCCATTCCCTACGTGCCGGATCTGCAAATGGCTGCGGGAGTCGGCCTGGAAACGGACCGTTGGGGAATCGAACTGAGCACCACTTACGTGAGTGACACCTTCGGCACCGCCAGGAATCTTGACAGCCCGTTGGATAGTTCGCGCCAGGGTAAGATTGACGGCGGATTCATCGCGGATTTGGCTGGCTACTACCAGTTGAACGACCGGTTGAAGCTGACCGGGGGCGTCCATAACCTGCTGGACCAGGTTCTGACGACGAGCCGGATCCCGGAAGGTCCGCGCAGCAACGCACCGCGCATGTTCTACGTCGGCTTCGAGATGCTGTGGGAACCGCGATCGGTCCTTCCGCTCCCGGCCTCGACAAAGTGAAATAGGGGAATCTTTGCCATGAACAGGGTCCCGGTGGCACACCGGGGCCCTCGTTTTTTTCCTGGGTTGCTGGCCGGGGAGAAGCGAGTGCATGGGGGCGTGGTGCTTTGCCTCTGGCACACGGTGCCCTCTTCGCTACCATTCCCTCGAGTCATGGATGGCGTCTTTGGGAAACTGGTGGGTCTCACCATCGTGGCGATTCTTTCGGCTTCGCTGGCCGGGGTTTGTGCCATGCTTTTGGTGATTGAGACGCCGAGGGAAGAGCCTCCGCCTTGGCTGTTGATTTCAGGCATCCTGTTTGGGGTGGGGCTGACGGTCTTGGCCGTGTGGCTCATGATCCGGGTCAATGCGGGTTGGCAGGCGGCCTTCCGGCGCTCTTTCGAAGAGGCCGAGAGCAAAGGGACCTTGATGGCGAAGTGGACCGTTCCGGAGACGGAATGGCGCTCGTTCGTGGAGGGCGAAGGACCGTTCAACCGTTGGCAGCGGCGCCAGCCATCGGCGATGATTTGGCTGAAGGGCGACGGCTTCCGAATCAACGACCGGGTGGCGACCTGGGGGCGGTTCGGTTATCGCCTGAAATCGGTCACGCTCGTCGATGGCGAAGAAGCGGGCGTTTCGGGTCTCGGGGGCGTGCTGGCCATCGCGATCGAGGTGGAAACCGGCCAAAAACGCTTCCGCCAGGCGCATCGCCTCCCCGTCACCCACGATGCGGTTTCGAGTGTCGCGGAAGCCGTCCGCGAGTTGGCTGGGCGGGCCATCTGAGCCGTGAGTGCCGGTAGGCCCGTGTCGACCGCGCGGGCAGCCTTTGTTTCCACAATCCCCGTTTTACAGGCGTCGAAAAGCCCATTGGGTGAAACGGAATGACTTCTCTTCCGGCCAAACTCGAGGACGTGCTGATGATCACTTGGCACGGGATTCACGAACTTGAAGTCTTTCCGGGTCTGCCCGACACCGGGGGGCAGAACGTCTATGTGCAGAACCTGGCGGAGGCGATCCACGACCTGTACGATGCCCGGGTCATCACGCTGAACCGGGGTGGTTTTCCCCATCCCTACACCGCGCGAATGCGGCAGGGGCTCACCAAGGATCCGCGCCGCGAGGTTTACATCCTGCACGCTTCCGACGAGATTCCGGCCTTCGTCCGCAAGGAGTATCTCACGCCAGCTCTGATCGAACGGGCCGTTGAGGATGCGGTGAGCCAACTTCCGGACAATTACCGGCCCGACCTCATCATTTCCCATTTTTGGGACGGCGGCATGATGGGCGAATATTTGAACCGGATGTTTCGGGGCGTGCCCCACGTCTGGGTGCCGCATGAGCCCGTCGGCATGAAGAAGGACCCGCTGCCGGAACGGCACCACGACCGGCATAGCATCGCGATCCGGGAGCACTGTGAGGGGCGGATCGCCGAAGCGGCGTCCTTCGTGGGATCGACGTCGAAACTGGTCCGCGACGATCTTGTGGCGTCGTATGGGAACAGGGACGGCTGGTCGAGCAGGGTGATCGACGTATTTCCCGGGGTGGACACGTTGCGCTTTCATCCTTCGAAGACCGGAGTGATCGAGGAAGAGCGTTTGGAGTTTGCCAGCGAGTTTCTGCGCCTTCCGGAGGAGGTGTTTCGGGCTCCTCACATCTGCGAGTTTGGGCGTTCGGACGTGCTGAAGCACAAGGATTTGGCCGTGAGGGCTTTCGCTCAGGTGGCACGAAAGCAGGACGACGTGGTGATGTTCACGAACATCGACCAGCACATGGAACCCGGCATCGCGACGAAGGTGGAAGAGATCATTCGCGAGGAAAACCTGCGGGACCGGGTTTTCGTCTTGAGCCCGGAGCAGCTTCCCCAGACGGGGCCCGGGAGCACCATCCTCCCCGAGTTGATGCGCACCTCCCGAGTGTTTCTCAGCATGTCGTCGATGGAAGGCTTCGGCATGGCAGCCTGCGAAGCCGCCGCGAGCGGTGTCCCGGTCGTCGGCACTCGGGCGATTCCCGTCGTGACGGATGAGATCGCGCCGGCTGGGGGTGGCGTGGCGGTCGCGACTGGCGACCACGAAGCGGCGGGTCAAGCCGTTCTGGACTACCTGGACCTCGATCCGGATTCTTGGGCCGAGGTGAGCCGCCGGGCCTACAAGTCCGTGATCCCGAAATACACCTGGGAGAGCATCACGAAGGGGATGTTTTCGCAAATCGCGGAAGCGGGAGGTCCGTCCTCGCTTCGACCGCGCGGAAAGGGCGAACCCGGCGCTGGCGATGAGCCACGGGCCGATGTGGCTTCTTAGAGTTTCGTTTGTCAGTCAAGCTCATCGGGCCAGCACAGGACCGTGGCGGGGCCATATGAGAACGGGCCAGACGGATTTCCGCGTGGCCTGTTTTGGTGAATGATGTGGTTCTGCTGAGAAAAGCAGAATTGGCCCCGGATCAGTTATTGGCTGCTCCGATGGCTGCTCCGGCCCCGGCACCGATTCCGGCTCCGATGACGCCGGATCTCAGGACGTTGCCTTCTTTGTCGTCAACCGCGCCTTTGAGAACACCGGCACCTGCGCCGTAGATGGCGCCCTTTTTTGCCCCTTCACCGGCGGTTTGGCAGGAGACGAGAGCCAGGGCAGGAACGGCCGCGAGGGCCAGGAGTGAGATGGAGGACTTTTTCATGGTAGAGGAAAGTGTATCTTCAACATCCTGGCGGTGCACCAACTGTCAACGCGAAACGCGTCGGCCCTAAGGGCGGCGTGCGGGGTGCAAGCTGAGGGGGACGATGCACTGCGAAATCCAAACTGAATCCTTTCGGGTCACCGGCGAGACGCCGGTCGAACTCGCCGGGCTCCCGAACAAGCTGGATGATTTTTACCGGGACGAAGGCGACTACAAGGATCTCCTGGAGGAATTTCAGGACGAAATCAACGATCTCCAGCGGATGATGTATGCGCAGGATCGCTCCAGCCTCCTGCTGATTTTCCAGGCGATGGACGCGGCGGGAAAGGACGGGACGATCCGGCATATCATGTCCGGAGTGAATGCCCACGGCGTCAGCGTTCACGCCTTCAAACAACCCAGCGACGAGGAACTGGATCACGATTTCCTTTGGCGAACCACGCGGGCGCTGCCGGAGCGGGGTCGAATCGGCATCTTCAACCGCTCTTATTACGAGGAGGTTCTGATCGTCCGGGTGCACCCACAGATTCTGCTTTGTTCTCAGAAGCTGCCGCTGGAGTTGACGGGGGACTTGGATCGCGTTTGGGAGCAGCGCTTCGAATCGATCCGGGATTTCGAGCGGCACCTCGGGCGGAACGGAACGCGGGTGGTGAAGTTTTTCCTCCACCTCAGCCGGGAGGAGCAGCGGGACCGGTTCATCGCCCGGATCGATGAGGCCGAGAAGAACTGGAAATTCTCCGAGGGCGACGTGGCCGAGCGGGCATATTGGGATGATTACCAGGCTGCCTACGAAGCCGCCATCAACGCCACGGCCACTCCGGAGGCACCCTGGTTTGTCGTTCCGGCCGATGACAAGAAGAACATGCGCTTGATCGTGGCGCAGATCGTCCTGGAAACGATGCGTTCGATGGATCTCGCGTATCCCGAGGTGAGCGAGGAACGGCGCAGAGAACTGCAGGGCTTTCGTGAGCAGCTGGCCGGGAAACCGGACTGAGGGCAGGCGCGTCGCGCGTTTTGCTGAAGAATGCCGCCCTGGGACGGCGTGTCCGTTTCGCATGAAGATTCCAACCGCTGTCCTCGCCGCGTTTCTCATCCACTCGGGTCCGATTCTGACCAAGGGAGAAGAAGGTCTGTTCGTGGCGGAACTCGTTTCAAAGGCCATCGTGGCGCAGGAGGGGCCTGTCGTGGATAAGGACGGCAACCTGTACTTCTGCAGCACCACGGCGAAAGACGGTTCCCAGTTTGATCGTAAGAAGCGGGGCTCGATCGGCATTTTGCGCGCCGGGAGCGATGAACCCGAGGTCTGGCTGGAGCTGCCGGAAGGAGCTCGGTTCAACGGACTGCGCCTCAGTCCTCGCGGGACGCTCCTGGCAGCGGATTCGGTCGCCAAGCGAATCGCGGAGGTGGATCTCGAGACGAAGGAAGTGAGCACTTACTTCGCATTTCCGGAAGATGCGGATCGCCCGAACGACCTGGCCATCACGAGCGACGGCACGCTTTACGTGTCGCTTCCACCAAAGGCGATCTGGCGGATTTCGCGCGATGCGGACGGGAAGGTCTCCGGCGAAGTCGTGGGCACGAATTTCAGCAACGGCATCGAGGTTGGCCCGGGAGACCGGCATCTTTTCACAACGACCGGGGTCTTCGACATCGGTGAGGATGGTCGTCTGAGCCGGAGTTCGCTTCGAATCCGGGCACCCCGGGCAGGCGACCGGTTTGCGTTCATGGACGGCATGCGGACCGATCGCGAAGGCCGCCTTTTCCTGACGCGCGCCGGCAAACCGCAACGGATCGATGGGAAACGGGTCCGGCCGCCGGCGGTGATCCATATTTTCGCGCCAGATGGGACGCACGAGCGCGACGTCGAATTACCTCACGGGGCGGTTTTCAACCTCGCCTTCGGCGGTCCCGACGGCCGCACAGTCTACACGATGCATGGCGAGGGGGGGCTGGCCCGGTTCCGGACGGATGTTCCTGGCCGGGATTTCTGACGAGAGGGATTCTAAAGGATCGCATTCCGAAAGACGGAGTGGCACTCTCTTCGGGGAGTAGAAGTGGTGACCCTTCAGAGGGGGTGATGCGGCGGGAGAAGGAAGGTCCGAATTTTTACAAATTTGGCTTTTCCTAACATAGATTCTCGACTAGGCCGCGTAAACGAGTGTCATTCTTGTTAGTCAGGGGAGACCTCCCGTGCGGCGATCTGGGGCACGGCGAGGAAGCCGGTGGCGGTGTCGCCCAGGATTTGCGTCTGACTTCCGAGATGAGCGACGTGCCACAGGCCGATGACGGCGCAGAAAAGGGCATCGAGCTGATCTTCGCTCCCCTTCTTCCACGGTTCTTCGAAGAGCGAGATGCCCTTCCGAATGTCCAGCCATGGCAGTTCCCGATCGAGGAAGTCCCGGAAGAGGTTTTGATAGCGCTGGAATTCGCTTCGACGGTTCGCAACGGGTGAGCGCTTGTATTTCAAGACCCGTGGGAGGTCGAACCAGCGGATCATGGCGGGGTGAGGGTAGACTTCGAGCGCAAGGCGGGTGGATTCGGCGAGAGCCCACCCCGGACGGTATCCCTGCTCCCGAAGCTGCTGGAGCAAGGCCGGCGGGCGCGAGGTGAAAGCGAGGCTGGCCGGGTGGCAGCCGGCGTGAAAGCGTCCGAAGTGACGGTGCGTCAGCCGGTCCACGGGGCGCGACCCGGTTTCGTTCACACAAACGATGGGGGCGTCGATGGCCAAGAGCGTGGGTTCGGGGCCGGGTGTCGTGAACTGGAGAAAAGCCGCGTCACCCGTGGATCGCCCGACGCAGCTGAGGACGGCCGCTGGGCCGGACGGCTCGAAGCGGATTTCGGCGATGCCGTCCGGGTTTTTCGTGCCCCAGGCCAAGTCGATGCCCACGATCCGGGAAGGCGTCTCGGACCAAACGGCTTCGGTGGTCGCTTTCATCCGGGACTCACCTCTTCGACGGCGTAGGCCCGGACATCGACGCTGGTCGCCACCATGGAAGGAAGGGCCGGTCCCAGGTTTTCGAAGCCCTCCCAGTGGAGTGGAAGCCCTGCGGCTTCCGCGGGTTCGGCGGGTTGGAACCGGTATGGTGTGTGCTCTACCTGTCCGCGATAGAGCACCCGCCGCTTGGGATTCCAGGCATAGAGCAGATAGCGTTCGAGGAGGAAGAACTCGAGCGTGCCGGGTTCCGCTTCCTTTCCGGAAGTGACCGGGGCATAGCGATACGACGCGATCCCGGCCTGGCTTCTCCGCCGGCAATGGTAGTCGATGCCTTCCGGTGCGCGTGACGCCTTCATTTCGGCGTGTTGATACGGGAGATGATACCAACGACGCGCCACTTCGACCGCGACGGGTTGATTCGCGTCGAGGGAGAAGAACCAGACGCCCGGGATCCCGGCTTCGTCTTGAACGTAAGTTCGGACGTTGAGCTCGAGAAAATCGGAGAGCCAGGGCAGCGGGAACAACCCGGTCGGCCGCACCTGGCGCATGAAGAACGGGACCACGCCGATGAACGCCACGCCGTCGAAGGTGTCGACGTGGAGCCCTGGCGGGAGGCGCTCCTGAAGCTCGGGCGCGGCGATTTCCCAGTGCAGAAACAGCAGATCTTCCCAGCGCTGACGCATCACCGGCCGGATCCCGGGAGTGGGGCGGCGAGCGGCGAGACGTTGATCGATCGTGGGCGAGTGGGGGAGCATCGAGAAGGGCGAATCATGCGGCGTTACGGTCAGAAAGCGTCGAGGGGCGCCCGGGGCGGGTCGGGGGTGAGCTGGAAGGCGTTCTCGATGCGGTTGAACGCGGGGGGATCGGATTCCGAGAGAACCACTTCGACCACGTCGAATCGATAGGGTGGCTCATCGATGGCCAGTCGCCGCAGCCAGTCCATGGCGGCCCGGAGCAGCAGGGCCTCCTTCGCGTCGTCAACGGCGTCGGCCGGGTTCCCAAACTCCCGGGATGTCCGGGTTTTCACCTCGACGAAGACCAGGGTATCCCGGTCGCGGCAAACCAAGTCACTTTCACCGCCCGTCTCGGCCCGGTAATTCTTCCACAGGATCTTCCAGCGCTGGCGCCAGAGCCATTTGGCGGCCAGCCTTTCTCCGAGCGCGCCGATGAGGGCCGAATCCAACCGGGTGCCGTCAGGTGCCGTCAAGCGGGAGGGTTTGCTGAGCGAGCGGTCGAAAAGATTGACGATGAAGCGGGCAGGGACCATGGCGCTCGATTTGCTGCAGGTGGTAAGCAGTGCCATAACCTTTGTGGCGGTCAAACCCGTATTCCGGGAAGTCGGCGGCCCAGCGGATCATCATCCGGTCCCGGGTCACTTTGGCGATGATGCTGGCGGCGGCAATCGACCGGGAAGCGGCGTCGCCACCGACAATGGCGTGTTCGGGGATCGGGTGAAAAACCCCGGTGGGGAGGCCATCGACAAGCAGAGCGTCTGGCGGCGGGTCGAGGTGGGCCACGGCGCGGCGCATGGCCTCGTGTGAGGCCCGGAGGATGTTCATGGTGTCGATTTCCTCGACGCTGCAGGCGGCACAGGCCCAAGCGACGTGGGGGTGGGCCGTCAGTTCCTCGTAGAGCGCCTCGCGCCGTTTCGCGCTGAGCTTCTTCGAGTCGTTCAGAAAATCGTGGCTGAACCCGGAAGGGAGAATGACGGCAGCAGCGACGACGGGACCGGCGAGGGGACCTCGTCCAGCTTCATCGATGCCCGCGACGTGAGTGTGACCGGCGGTATGAAGTTCTTCCTCCCGGTTGAGGTCCGGCATCTATTTGGCGGACAGAGGGCCGGAATGGGGCCGGGCGATTCCTTCAGGAGGAAGCCGGGGTTGATTCGTCGGCGGCGGGTGCCGGGTCGGGAGCTGCCTGGGGGGCCTCGGCGGCGGCTGCTGCGGTAGAAGCAGCGGCGAGAGCTTCGGCGTTTCCCTTGTCTTTCTTCGAGCGGCGCTTTTTCTTGCGGCCCTTGGACGGTTCGGCCTTGAGCTTGAGCTTCCAGCCGCTTTTGGCCGGACGGACGGTGGTGGCCGATTTCCCGAGGCGGTCGCGGAGGAAATTCAATTTTGCCCGGCGTGCATCGCCGAGGTTAGTGACCTCCACCTGAGCGATTTTCGGCGAGTGGAGTTGGAACACGCGTTCGACGCCTTCGCCGTTGGAGATTTTGCGAACCGTGGCGGCTTGATTCAGACCGGTGCCCTGGCGGCTGAGGACGATGCCCTGGAAGATCTGGATCCGCTCTTTACCGCCTTCGATGACGCGCTGGTGCACCTTGACGGTGTCGCCTGGGCCGAAGGAGGGAAGGTCCCTCATCTGTTCTTTTTCGATTTTGTCGATGACGGTGCTCATGGAGAAGGGTGGGAGGGCGGAGGGATTTAAAAAAGTCGGGCGCAAAAAAGTCGGGCGCAGGCGTGGAAAGGGAGCTGGCCTGAAAGCGAGCAGGTAGGTGTATCCAGGAAGTCGGGAAACGCAATGAAAAAGCCCAAACTTTTTGTTGCGCGGAACTGAGCCGCCTCCTAGGTTCCCGCTCTCCATTTTCGGAGCTTTTCTTCGGGGAGTGGTAGCTCAGTTGGTTAGAGCGCCGGCCTGTCACGCCGGAGGTCGCGGGTTCGAGCCCCGTCCACTCCGTGGGGGTTTCCCTCTCAGCTTCCCCATTGATGTATGAAGGCGCCAAGGTTTCAGGCTCCGATCTTGGGCCAACTAACACTTGTCAAAGAAGTTCCTTAACCTAAGTTTACGATGAGGTATGGGGAACAATTGGGCTTTCATCTTTGCCGGATGCATTGGTTGGGGATTCATGGCTCCGACGGGTGTGGGTGCCAGTGAGTCTGAGGATGGCGCTTCGCGTCGTTTCAATCCCGTGGCGTCTCTGGAGCGGTTGGTGCAGGGGCGTTTCGATGCTCGAGAGGGAGCCGGGGCCGACGAGGCGCCAGAAGAGCCAAGGCTGTGGATTCCCCGGCTGGAATTTCCGGGAAATGAAGATTCCCCGGCAGTCGATGCAGCAGCCGATGCCGCAGCCGACGCGGCACCGGATTCGGCGGAAGGGGTCCGTTTTGACCGGGATTTGAAGCGCTTTGAGGCGGTCGAAGGCGAGTTGCTGATTCCCTCGGCCGCGAGCGCGCCGGCGTTGGCCCTGCGGGGTGGATCATCAACGGTTTTGGCCGATCTCGCTCCTGAGATCGCTGAGGATCAGCCGGTGAACGAGGAATCGCCCGAACCGCCCGCCCCCGCCCAGCCCGAAGCCGCCGTGACGCTTCCGCCAAAGTCGTTGCGCCCAGCCGAGCGGCCGGTGGTTCCGGACCGGGTGGACCTTCCACTGCGGCCTCTGGTCGAAGGGACGGACGAATGGCGCGCCGTGCTGCGGAAAATGGTGGAAGGGAACGCGGACGCCGCGGACGCCGCGGACGCCGCGGACGACGGGGTGCCTCGCTAACGGCCCTCAAAGCGAGGCGGTTGGCTCCGATTTGGGCAGGGCGGGCCTGTGGTCTTTCAAAAAAAGTGCGGCAGTTTCTTACGGAAGGGACTCTTTTCTATGACTGTTTTTGAGGGTTTTGGCGGTCAGACGCGTCTTTTTGCCAAGTCGATGAGCAAGTTTGACCGGCGAGAGCGATCGGGATAAACTCGCGCAACCTTTTAATCCATGACTCCCCCTAAGAACGTCCTCTCCCGCGATGTCACCATTGTCGGCAAATTGAAATTCTCTCAGGACTTCATCATCGATGGTGAAATCGATGGCGAAATCAACTCCGACGGCAACCTGGTGGTGGGCGAAGCGGCTCGAATCAAGGGAGAGATCCGGACGAAATCGGTAACGGTCATGGGCAAGGTCGATGGGAACATCACCGTCGAGGATCTTTGTGCGTTAAAGGGCACGGCCATTGTCACCGGCGACATCATCGCCCAGCGGCTTTCGCTGGAAGAAGGCGCGCAGTTTTGCGGCCAATCGAAAGTCGGGAAGGCGGCGGTGGCTGCCGCAACGGGCGCCAGCGCACCGGCGTCGGCTCCCTCCAGTCCCTCGGCTCCTCCCCGTCCGGTGATGGCCGGGAACTGAGCGGGGCAGGCCGTTGATTTTCGGCGGCTAGCCAAGACCGGTTTTCGCGGGCATCTTGAGTGGATGAATCCTTCCACGGTGGCCCAGCCTCAAGCGCTAGGACGTCAGCAGTTCGCGAGCGACAATTACGCCGGCATTTGTCCGGAGGCGTGGGCTGCGATGGACGAGGCGCGCCATGGGCACGCGCCGGCCTATGGCGAAGACGAGTGGACGACGCGGGCGAGCGATCTGCTCCGCGAGGAGTTCGAGACGGATTGCGAGGTCTTCTTCACTTTCAATGGCACGGCGGCGAACTCGCTGTCGCTGGCGACCCTTTGTCAGTCCTATCACAGCATCCTCTGCGGGAAACTGGCGCACGTGGAGACGGACGAGTGCGGAGCGCCGGAATTTTTCTCGAACGGCACGAAGATCCTGCTGCTCGACGGCGAGAACGGTCAGATCGATCCGGCGGGGATCGAGACGGCGGTGACGCGCCGGACGGACATTCACTTTCCGAAACCGCGTGCGCTGAGCGTGACGCAGGCGACGGAAGTGGGGACGGTCTATCGGGCTGAAGATCTGGAAGCGATCCACGAGATGGCGGTCAGGCATGACCTCGCGATTCACATGGACGGGGCGCGATTTGCCAACGCAGCGGTGACGTTGAACCGGCCGCTGCGCGAGTTCACCTGGGAAGCCGGCGTGGACGTGCTTTGTTTTGGGGGCACGAAGATGGGGTTGCCGGTGGGCGAGGCGGTCGTCTTCTTCAAGAGAGAGCTGGCCAAAGAGTTCGACTACCGCTGCAAGCAGGCGGGGCAGCTGGCGTCGAAGATGCGATTTCTGGCCGCGCCTTGGGTCGGGATGCTGGAAGACGGCGCCTGGCTTCGGCACGCGGCGCATGCAAACGCGATGGCCGAGCGGTTACGAGCCGGTCTGAGCGAGGCGGGATTTGGTGAGCGCGTGCTGTATCCCCGGGAAGCCAACTCGGTCTTCCTCCGGCTCGACAAATCCGAGAGCGCCGCGCTTTTCGGGCGGGGTTGGAAGTTTTACAACTTCATCGGCGACGCCGGATACCGCCTGATGTGTGCGTGGGACACGGCCGAAACGACCGTCGAGGCTTTTTTGGCCGACTGCCGGGATCTCCTGCGACCGCTTTCGTAAGCCGGGCGGGCGCCGTTTCGTCGTTGAATCCCATGAATGACGTCCTCGCATCCGCACCGGAAGGTGGTTCGAGCCAGACCGTGGCGGTGCTGGGGGCCAGTTCGAATCCCGAGCGTTATTCAAATCGCGCGGTCCGGATGCTGCTCGAACACGGGCACCGGGTGATACCAGTGCATCCGGCACAACAGGAGATCGAGGGTTTGGCGGTGGTGCCGGGGCTGGAAATGATTGAGGAACGGGTCGAAACCGTGACGGTTTACGTGAATCCGGAACGGGTGGAGGAGCTGCTGGAGTCGATGCTGGCGATTCAGCCTGGGCGCGTGATCTTCAATCCGGGCAGCGAATCGGAGGAGGTGGCAACGGTTTTGGAGGAGGCGGGGATCGAGGTGCTCAAGGCCTGCACGTTGGTGTTGTTGAGCACGGGGCAGTTTTGAGCGGCGGGGGCCGGTGCCGAGGGGATTCTTCGCGGTGGCCAAAAAGTCGGATCGGTTGCTTGGAGTGCGGTCGAAGTAGCGGTAGAGAAGGGACGTCAAAAACCGCACCCGACGGATGAAGAAAGCCCTTTCGAAGACCCTGACGTGCCTGGCAGGGGCGACGCTACTCTGCGCGCTGCCGGTGGAGGCGAATGCCGGCGATGAGGTTCTGGCGAAGGCCGGAGAAGCGGTCTACAGCGCCGACGAGTTTCAAAAGGTGCTCGAACAGATGGATTCGGACTCGCTTCGGACGCTGGCCGAGAACCCCGCGGCCTTGAACCAGACGGTGCGCCGGTTGCTGGTGGAACGGCTGGTGCTGGCAAAGGCGCTGGAGCGGGAGTGGGAGCAGGAGGAGGAAGTCGCAGCCCTGATCGAGAAGGCGCGAAAGAAGGTCATCGTCGAGTCATTTTTAAATGCGGTTTCGGAGCCACCGAATGGGTCTCCGACGGAGACCGAGGTCAAGGCCGTGTATGATGCCAATCAAGGCCGTTTTGAAATCCCGAGGCAAATGCTTCTATCTCAGATCGTCATTTCGCGACCGAGCAGCGACGACGATCCCGGGCTGGCGCAAACGATGGAAAAGGTCTCGGAGCTCAAGTCGGCGCTGGCCGAGCCGAGTGCTGAGTTTTCCACGGTGGCGTTGGCGATGAGCGACGATGCCCGAACCGCGCGGAACGGCGGGCGGATTGGCTGGGTGAGAGTGGACCAGCTCAACCCGAAGATCGCGGATGCCGTGCAAGAATTGGAAGTGGGCGCACGAACTGGGGTGATCGAGTTGGACGATGGCTGGTATGTGGTGGAGGTGCGGGAAACTCGCGATCCCTACACGCCAAGCTTTGATGAGGTCAAAGGTGTTTTGGCCGAGGAAATCCGGAAGCAGGCGAGGGTGGCCCGGCGGCAAGCCTATATGGCAGGGCTCCTAAAGGAGAATCCCATCACCGTCAACGAGATGGGTCTGGCCGCGATGATCGAGCAAAGCGAAGTGGCGGTCGGGGCGGAAAGTGGAGGCGCGAGATCCGTGATTTCCGAATCTAAGCCGGAAGAGGCCTCGGACGAGAAGAAGCGTTCGGGGCTGAATCTGTTCCGGCGCTGAGGGGACCCGGCTGCGCAGGGACGATTTGGATCACTTGGCCCCGCCGTCAATCCAGGCGCGAAACAGCTCGATTTCTCGCTGGGTGAGTTGGGGTTCCGCCGCTGGGGGCATGTGCTTTGGATCCGTCACTGGGAGGCCGAACTGCCTGAACATGAGGCTGGCGTTCGCGTTGCCCGGGACCAGGGCCGGTCCGCTGTTTCCGCCCTTCAGAAGATTCCGGCGGCTATTGAGTTTGAGGCCGCCTTGCGGAAGGAGCCTTCCGTGGCACTTCACGCATTTGGCTTCGACGACGGCTTGGATCGATCCGTCCCAGGTCACCTCCGCCATGGCGGTAGGCAGCGCCAGCAGGGCCAAGGCCGCGACGGTATTTCTCAATGATATTCTCGCGACCATCCTCTTTTCGTCGATGGGGAAAGCACGATGCACAAGGATGGATTTCCCATCCCAGGCCGATTGTGCTGGGATTGTTGAAGTGGCTGGCGTTCTGGATCCGAAGTCGCCTGGGCCGAGCGGGTCACTGCCGGGATCCCGGGGTAATGGAAAGGGTCTTCGTTTCGGCGTCGCGCTGAATCTGGATCTCGACGGTCTCGCCGACCTTGAGTCCCTGGAGGGCGTAGCTGTAGTCGTAGAGATTCTTCACGTCATCACCGGCGAGGCCGATGACGATGTCGCCGGCCTGGAGTCCGGCCTCTTCGGCGGGGCTGCCGGGCGTGGCGCCGGAGAGCTTCACCCCTTCGACGTCGCTGCTGGCGTAATCGGGAATCGTGCCGAGGTAGACCCGGAGACCGGCGCGTTCGCCACGGCCTTCGGGTTGTTCGACCTTCACGTAGTCGAGTGATTCGTTGGAAATCGCCAGGCCACGGGCCACCAGCGCCATGAAACGAGCAACTCGCTGGGTATTGGCGAAGTCAATTTTGTCCGGCGTATCGGCCGGTTTATGGTAGTCCTCGTGGGCGCCGGTGAACGCGCTAAGGATGGGCACTTCGCGCAGGTAGAACGACGTGGCGTCGGTGGAAACGTAAACGTCCTGCTGAAGGGTAATGGGCAGGCCGACGGGCACATTTCGCTGTTCGACGATCGATGCCCAGCGGGTGCTGGAGCCGGCCCCCTGAAGGATGAGTGTCTTCTCGAGCCGGCCGATCATGTCCATGTTCAGGTTCGCCAGGAGGACGTCGCCGAGTTTCGCGTCGGGGTCACCATGGACGGTTTGGGCTAGGTCGCGGACGAAGGCGGATGAGCCGAGGAGGCCCATCTCTTCACCGGACCAGGCGGCGAAGACGACATCGCGTTTCAGCGGGAGTTTGCCGCGGGCTTTCAGGTCGGCGAAGTAGTGGGCGATTTCCAGCAGGCCGGCCGTTCCGGAGGCGTTGTCGTCAGCGCCGTAGTGGATCTGGTATTGTTCCTTGCCGAGGGCACGGGAAGAGGGGTTTGGTTTGTTCCCGAGATGATCGATATGGGCACCGATGACGAGAGGTGGTGCATCGAGTGACGGGGCGTCGCCGGCGGGCAGGACGGCGATCGTGTTCCGGCCGGTGGCTTTCTGCTGGACGATATCGATTTGGCCGGAGGCTTTGACGTCCGGAATGGGGATGCCGATCATCATCTCGCCCTGGTCGAGGGTTTTTTGGAGTTCGGCGAGATCCTTTCCAGCGCGGGCGACGAGGTTGGTGGCCAGTTCGGTGGAGACCGAGACGGCGGCGAGCCCTGAGTCGGCGAGCGAGGCGTCGAAGCTCAGCGGGACGAGTTCTTCCTGGCTTTGGGAGTTCGGGCCGGTGGCGAAGATGACGCCGCGGGCGCCGCGTTTTCGTGCCACGACGGCTTTGTAGCGGAGGCTGGCGAAGCGGCGGAACTTCCGGCGTTCGTCGCCCGAGAGGCCCTCGGGGCCGAACCGGAGCATCAGGACCCATTTGTCCTTCACGTCGGTCTGGTAGTAGCTGGTGTAGAGATCCGAGGTGCTGCCATTCGCCTCGACTTGACCGCGGGGGATGTCGATGCCGTAGCCGACGAAGACGATTTCGGCCGGGTCGATGGCGCCGGTTTCCGAAAAGGCTACGGGCCGCCAATCGCGGTCCAATTCAAGAGGACCGGCATCGTTTTCACCCTCGAGCACGAGCCGGTTTTGTGAACCCAACTCGACGCCGGCGGTGAATTCGAAAGCTTGGAAAAAGCCGTCGGAGTTTTCACCCAGATCGAGCGGGCGCAGGCCCCATTTTTCGAAGGCTGCAGCGGCGTAGGCCGTGGCGAGGCGCTCTCCTTCGGTGCCGGTGAGGCGGCCCTGCAGTTCAGAGCTGGCCAGGTAATCGACGTGGGCTTTCAGGTCGGGTTCCGCGATGGCCGGGGCCAGGGTTTCCGGTAGTTCGGGAGCCGGTTCGGAGCGGGTAGCGGGTCGAAGCGGAGAGGCGTCGAGACGGTGAAGAGCCTCCTCGTGGTTCCAGGAAGCCATGAAGATCTGGGAGGTTCCGTCCGGGGTGCGATTCGTGGTCCAGGCGAGGGACTTGCCATCGGGTGAAAAGGCGGCGAGACCGTCGAATCCATCGGTCCACGTGACGCGAACCGGCTCGTGGAGTCCGGCGGCGTCGACGAGGTAGAGTTCGAAGTTTCCGAAGCCGTGAAGGTTCGTGGCGAAGACGAGGTAATCGCCGCTGGGGTGAAAGAATGGGGCCCACGACATGGCGCCGAGGGAGGTGAGCTGCGTCTTGCCGGTGCCATCGGCGTTCATGACGAAGATCTCGGCCTGGGTGCCTTTGCGGTTGAAGCGGCGCCAGCAGATTTTCGATCCGTCGGCGCTGAAGAACGGGCCGCCGTCGTAGCCGGGATGATCGGTGAGTCGGCGGACGTTCGAGCCATCGGCGTCCATGGCGTAAAGATCCATGGCGAAGGAGGGATTCATCTTCTGCCAGAGCCGGTCGTCCTTCGAGAAAGACTCGGGGTTTTGGTAGAAAGCGCGGTTTGAGGCGAAGACGATGGTTTGACCGTCGGGGGAGTAAGCGCCCTCGGCGTCGTAGCCGGGAGCGTTGGTGAGGTTGATGGTGGCGCCGGAGTCGAGGTCGTGGGTGTAGATCTCGTAAGTTTCGTCGTAGTCCCACGAGTAACGGCGTTCCTGGCCCGAGGCGCGGAAGTCGAGTTCTTCCTGCTGCTTTTGGCGGGCCTGCGGGTCGTCGTGCGTGGAGGCGAAGAGCACCCGGTTCTCGGTGGGATGAATCCAGGCGCAGGTGGTCTTCCCGTGACCGGGGGAGACGCGCTGGGTGTCGCCGGTTTCGAGATCGAGCAGGTAGATTTGGAAGAAGGGATTTCCAGGCTCGCGCTCGCTTTGGAAGATCATCCGGGAGCCGCCGGCACTGAAATAGCCTTCGCCAGCGCGTTTTCCGGCGAAGGTGAGCTGACGGATCCCGGTGAGAAGGCCGGCCTCGTTTGGTTCGGCATCGTTGGCCTGAGCGGGGGAGAGGGGGAGTAAAAAGAGGAGACTGGTCAGGAACGGGAACGGGAGCAGGCGCATTTCGGAGCGGCAGGGGATGGTGTTCGTTAGATTGCGATTTCGACGCGGAGTTTCGTGATCTGAGACACGGAGCCTTTGGGTGAGATCTAGCGGGAAGAAGGGCATTTGAGATTTGGGATAGCGTGAGAGGAGAGGGGCGCCTAGGTTTGGGGGGCCCAGCACGCACTTGAAATCATGAACGGAGTTACGCTTTGGAAACGCTACCAGGACCACCTGATTCGATTCGGGGACGAGCGACTGGCTTTCTCATTGGATATCAGCCGGATGCAGTTTTCGGACAGCTGGTTGGAATCGATGGAGGTGGCCTGTCAGGGGGCTTTCGATGAGCTGGCAAAGCTCGAAGCCGGGGAACCGGTGAACGCCGACGAAAACCGGATGGTGGGGCATTATTGGCTGCGGCAGCCGGATCTCGCGCCCAGCGCGGATCTGTGCGAGGCGATTCGCAGCGATTTGGCCGCGGTGAAGTCCTTCGCTGCGGCGGTGCACTCGGGGGAGGTGTCCGCGGAGGCAGGCGGGGTTTTCAAGAACCTCCTTTTGATTGGGATCGGGGGTTCAGCGCTGGGTCCCCAGCTGGTGGAGGATGCACTGGTCGACGTCGAGGGGCCGATGCGGACCTGGTTTTTCGACAACACCGATCCGGACGGCATGGACCGGGTGCTGCGGGAGATCGGCCGGGTTGGCTTGGCGGAGACGCTGGTGGTGGTGACTTCGAAATCGGGAGGGACGCCCGAAACGCGGAACGGGATGCTGGAGGCCCGGCGGGCGTTTCAGGATGCCGGGTTGAGTTTCGCCAAGCATGCCGTGGCCATCACCGGTGAGGGAAGTCAACTCGACCAGGTCGCGCTGCAGGAGGGTTGGGTGCGCCGTTTCGAAATGGCGGATTGGGTCGGAGGCAGGACCAGTGTGATGAGTGTGGTGGGTCTGGTTCCGGCGGCGCTTCAGGGCGTCGACATCGATGCTTTCCTGGCCGGGGCGGCGGCGATGGACGAGCGGACCCGGATTCGCGATACCCGACGCAACCCGGCGATGATGCTCTCCCTGATGTGGCATCACGCGGGGAATGGACGGGGGGAGAAGGACATGGTGGTTTTGCCCTACAAAGATCGTCTTCTGCTGTTCAGCCGGTATCTGCAGCAGCTCGTGATGGAATCGCTCGGCAAAGAGTTCAAGCGAGGGAACGAAGTCCGGGTGGAACAGGGGATCGCGGTCTACGGGAACAAGGGTTCGACGGATCAGCACGCGTATGTGCAGCAGCTCCGGGACGGTCTGAACAACTTCTTCGCCATCTTCATCGAGGTGGAGATGGACCGGGAAGGGCCCCGGTTCGTCGTGGATGAATCCAATGGCGCCAGCAGTGGGGATTATCTGCAGGGATTTCTGCGGGGAACGCGCGCGGCGCTCGAGGAAAAGGGACGGGAATCGATCACGCTGTCGATTGGGCGGGTCGATGCGTATCACCTCGGGGCCTTGATCGCGCTGTTCGAGCGGACGGTGACGTTTTATGCGTCGCTGGTGGACGTGAACGCCTACCATCAGCCCGGGGTTGAGGCTGGCAAGAAAGCGGCCGGAGCGTTTTTGGAGACACTTCAAGCCGTGCGGGAGCGCCTGGAGGCATCACCGGCGCAAGGATTCACGTGTGAGGAGCTGGCGGAAGCGGCTGGTGAAGCTCCGGAGACGGTGTATCACGCGTTGAATCACCTGGCAGGAACCGGGGAAGCGAAGGTCGAGCGGGGCGCACGTCCTGGAGCAGACCGTTTTCAGGCGGTTTCTGGCGAGGGGTGAGGAGCCGGATTCCTTTTTGACCGCGCTGGCTGGATGAAACGGTTCGTCAAAGGCGACTGGGACGGTTTCTTCGCTCTCGGTTTGGATAACCTGGTGATGCTGCTTCTGATGAGCAGCATTTGTCTGGGACCGCTGGGGTTTTCGGCGGAGTTTTTCTACGGGCGCGTGCTGCCGGCGAACGCGATCGGCCTGCTGGTCGGCAACCTATTCTATGCGCGGCAGGCGCTGCGGCTGGCGCGGGCCGAGGGGCGTGAGGACGTCTGCGCGCTGCCCTACGGGATCAACCTGTTTACGATCATCGTCTTCAGTTTTGCCGTGATGTTGCCGGCCCGGCTGCAGGCGCTGGCCGGCGGAGCGACGCCCGAGGAGGCGCAGCGCATTGCGTGGCACGCTGGGCTGGTGGCCTGCCTGGTTTCGGGGCTGATTGAATTCGCGGGGTCGTTCGTGGCGCATTGGGTTCGGCGGTGGACCCCGCGGGCCGCGCTGCTGGCGGCGATCGCTGGGATCGGGCTGGTGTTTTTGGGCGCGCTTTACTTTTTCCGGGCGTTTGCGTTTCCCTACATTGGCCTGACGACGTTGGCCCTGACCTTGATCGTGTATTTTGGACGGATGCGAATCCGAGGGGGCTTGCCGGCGGGTTTGGTGATCGTCGGGCTGGGAGCAGGGCTGGCGTGGGGACAGTTTGCGCTGGGGATGAAATCGGTGGTGCCGGCCGGCACGTGGGACGCGAGCCAGATCGGATTTCACCTGCCGCTTCCGGTGATCGGAGAGTTGATCGAGGCGCTCCCGTATTTGGGGCCCTACCTGCCCGTGGCGATCACGATGGGCTTTCTCAGCTTGGCGGGATCCCTGATGAATCTGGAATCGGCCGAGTCGGCCGGGGATGCATTCGACACCCGGTCGTCGCTGGCGTTCAACGGTTTGGGGTCGATCGCCACGGCGGTATTCGGTTCGCCCTTTCCGACGACGATCTACATCGGGCACCCCGGGTGGAAAGCGTTGGGCGCGCGGGCGGGTTACAGCACGTTGAACGCGGCGTTCTTCACGGTGGTGCTGCTGACGGGACTGCTGAGCCCGCTGGTTTTTTTGGTGCCGATCGAGGCGGGCATGGCGATTTTGATCTGGATCGGACTGACCATGCTGGTGCAGTCCTTTCAAGCCGTGCCCAAGGCGCATCTACCGGCGATTGCGGTGGGGCTGTTGCCGGCGTTAGGTGCGTTTGCCTACCTGATCATGTTCAAGACCTGGTCGGCGTTGGGTTACGGCGGGGGTGGGGAAGCTTTTCCGGACGGCACGATGGCGGCGTTCGACGATCAAGAGTTGTTTGCCGAGGGGATTTTTGCGCTGAATGCCGGTTATGTGTATGCGTGCATGATTCTGACGGCGATTGTTGTGGCGATTTGCGAGCGCAGGTTCCGGGCCGGAGCGGTCTGGGCGTTGGCAGGGGCCGTGCTCTCGGCGTTGGGGTTCATGCACGGGTATGCGTTCGACGCGAGTGGGTATCGCGAGCTGTTGGCGCCGGCATGGAAATGGGCTGGAGCGTATGGGGTGGTGGCACTGGTGCTGGTGATCACGCCATGGGTGATGGTCGAGGGAAGTGAGTGAACGGTGTTCGATGGGGATGTTGAGTCTGTTGGTTTTGGAGAAGAGGTATGGGTGATCCTTGGAAAATCGTGGTGGCCTTGGGCGTCGCGTTTGGGATCGGCGCGTTTTGTGCGCGTTTCGGGATTCCGCTGCCGGCTCCGGTGAGTTGGATCGGTGTGGCCTTGATCGCTGCGATTTGGGCCGGGTATGCGTTGTTCAGCCGGGGATGAGGCCGGTGACGGGTGGATTTGGCGGAAAGCGTGTGAGGGAGTGGCGGTTTCGATTTAGGGTGGGAACTGGCCGAAGGGGCGAATGAGCCCGCCTGGAGACTCCCGATGTTTGCCCGACTGTTCATCTTGTTTACCAGCGTGACGGCGCTGGAGTTGTTTCTGATCATTCAGGTTGGGAAGCTCATTGGCGGTTTCGCGACGGTCTTGCTCATTCTGCTGACTGGAGCTCTGGGAGCGTGGCTGACGAGGGAACAGGGCCTGCGAACGCTGGGACGATTTCAGCGCGCTTTGGCGGAAGGGCGGATGCCGCAAAATGAGATCATGGAAGGCATCATGATTCTGATTGCGGGAGCGGTGCTACTGACCCCGGGGCTCTTGACGGACGCCTTTGGTTTCCTGCTGCTGATTCCGCCGACCCGGCGCCTGATCCGTCTGCAGCTGAACCGGTATCTGAAGGACCGGGTCAAAGTGACGAGGATGGATGGAGGTTTTCCGGGGTCACCTGGGGAAGAAACTGAGGACGCGGAGCTGCGTGAGAAGGCCAAGAGACGAGCGAAGGAAAAGGTGATCGACGCTCAAATAATCGACGACGAGAACCGTCTCTAGGAATGGGGGACGGGGCAAGTGTCCCGGCGTTCCCAACCCAACTCTACCCTACCCAACCCAACCCAATCCTTCCATCCACACCGTCCCCATGACCACCCTGGCACCCACCCGGCTCACGCCCTCCGAACTCAAGTATCGCCTGGACGGTTCCCAGGCTCCCATCGTGATCGACGTGCGACTGCGCGAAGACTTCGACGTGGAGCACATCCCTGGCGCCGTATCGAACTGCGTTTTCGAGGTTGCGTTTGAAGATCGTTTGCAGAATCAAGCGCCACTGAAGCACCAGCCGGTGTGTGTTTATGGCAGCGGCGACGCGAGCTATGAGGCGCCGATGGCCGCGGACAAGTTGCTGCGCGCGGGTTATGACCAGGTTCAAATCCTCGACGGCGGGGTGGCGGGATGGGAAGAAGCGGGGCTGGGGCTCAAACGGGGCGGTTCGCGGCCCAAACCACCAGTGATCCGGGATGGCCGTTACGTCGTGGATTGTCAGGAGAGCAGGCTCGAGTGGACGGGGAAGAACCTCCTCAACAAGCACTGGGGAACGATCGGGCTCAAGAGCGGAACCCTGGAAGTGAACGAGGGCATCGTGAGCGGTGGGGAATTTGTGATCGACATGCGATCCATCCGCAGCCTCGATCTCGCTGGTGATCCGCTTCACGACGTTTTGGTGAGGCATTTGGAAAGCGATGATTTCTTCGACGTCGAACGCTATCCCGAAGCGCGTTTTGAAATTCAGACCTCGGAGCAGATCAACGGCGGAATGCCGGGATCGGCGAACCTGCGGATCCAGGGGGTGCTTCACCTGAAAGACAAGGCGGAACCCGTTCAATTCGACGTGACAGCCGGCGTGGCAGAGGGAGCGAAGTTGGCAGCGCAGACTTCGTTCAGCATCGACCGCACCCGGTGGAACGTCCTGTATGGGTCGGGTCGCTTTTTCAGCCGCTTGGCCGGCCATCTCGTGAACGATACGGTCGATCTGCAGCTTCGCGTGTTGGCCCATTGAGACGATCCGCCAAGCCGTCGTGGGCGCGATTGCGCCTTTGGGAACCTCTAAAAACCCCCGTGGCCGCGCCGTTGATGGGATGGATTATGGAAGTCAGCGTCTGGTGACGCGAGGATTGAAGGGCGGCCCTTCGGGAGGCAGCTCCCTTCGTTCATCGTTTCGTGCCCTGACGCCCAGGGCTTGACTCGCGGCTCGCGCTGGTTTTTAGAGGTCCCCCTTTGAAACTTCTACTGTCCAGGGCATGATGGGTGGAATGAATCTCCTCCGCTGGCAATCTTGGATTTTGGGTGGGCTGCTCGTGGGCGGCCTGAATGTGCCGTGCTGGCTGGGCGCGGATGATGACCGGCCGAGCACCGGAATCACGGATGGGACCTGGGAGAAGCGGCGTTTTGAGCTGATGCGCGAAAAGCGGGAGGCGCGCGAGGCGGCGAAGAAGCCCGGACTGTTCAAGCGCAAAGCGAACGACGAGAAGAAGCGGGATTTCCGGCCGCTCGCGAAACTTCACGAAGCGGGCCTGGAGAAGATCGAACCGTCCAGCGAGACGAGCGATGTGGTGCCGGACTGGGATGACGTGACCGACCTGGCGGGCGATGTCGCCCGCGGAACGATCGGGCTATTGCCCTTACCAAGCGGCAAAAAGAAACCGGAACGGCGGGGGACGAAAGAGCGGTCGCCGCTTTTGAACATGACCTTCGACGATGGTTCCGGGCGGGAAAAGAAGGGGGGAGCGGGGTGGTTCGGCCGGGGATCCGAGGATGGTTCCACGGAGTCAGCGCCGTCGGGAGATGGACGCCGGCCCCTGCCGACGCTCGAGACTCCCACGGAAGCTGGAGCGGCCGGTGGCGAGGCCAAACCGGTCGGGGAAAACGCGGCGTTTGTCGTGGCGATTCCAGGTGCCGTCTATTATCCCTTCGGCGACGGCGGAGTGGTTGGGCGAGCCTTGACGAAAGGAACTCCGGTGACCAAGACCAAGGATAACGGCACTTGGTCGGTGGTGAGACTGAAGGACGGCAGCGAAGGGCTGATCGAAAGCGACTCCCTTCAGCGTCGATGAGCGGCGGTCAGAAGGATTGCACCTTTTCCCGTGCTGCGGCGATCGAGTCCTGGAAGCTGTGGAATTTCGCGATGTTTTCCTGAGTCTGGCGGGGACGGGTGCGTATCCAAGTCTCTAGGGCGCCTTCTGCGTTTTTGAGGGCCTCAAGCGCAGCTTGATACTCGGCCCCTTTTTCCTCACCGAGCTCGGCCATTTTTGCGGCGATGCTGCTGCTGGTGAAGCGGAGGACGCTTTCAATATCGGCGATGAATGACTCCGTCGTCACGTCGGCCGGAACGTTCAAGCGATCCAATTCGGACCCGTCGCTATCGAGCATCACGAACGTGGGGAACCCCCGCACCTGATACTCGCGTTGAAGCTGCGTGTTCCGGAACATGAGTTTCCGGGGAACGGTGTTGGTGAACCGGGGAAAATCGAGGACGACGAGGAGAAGTTTGCCATCGGTGAAAGAATCCCAAGCAGGGTTCGAGAAAACGGTTTGGTCCATCATCTGACATGGGGGACACCAGTCGGACCCAGTAAAATAGAGCATGATGGGAAGATTTTTTTCCTTCGCGAGGTCCATGGCGGCGCCGTAGTCCATGGTCCATTTTCCAGGCTCAGCGCCTTCTAGAACCGCATCGGCGGCGAAGGTCGCGCTGGATGCGATCAGGGTGAACGCGGCACCTGCCGCAAAGCTTCGGACGAGAAGGGTGGGTGTCATCATTGAATCGGTTGGCGGCCGGAGGGCAGCGATTGGGGATTATTGGAGAGAAGACGCGCCGGCTGAGGCTCGTTGCGGTTAGACGACGTTTTGTAGGGAAAACCTTACGATTTCACGCGAGTGACTTTCCATGTCTTTCGAGTGGAAAACGACTCACGTTGAGGGCGTCGCGTTCGAAGGGCCCATCAGGGGCTGAAAAAGCGCTCGAAGTTCCCGGCGACCTGGTCGCGCAGAGCCGCCACGCTGATCCCGAGAACCTCGGCCAAGCCCCGGTAGACTCTCGGCAGGTTCGCGGGATGATTTCTGGGGTTCCCATCGCGGGACCTCCTCCCGAACTCGGGGTAGCCATCGAGATTTTCGGGCAGGCACTGGTCAGGGGCATCGGTTTCCACCAGGATGCGTTCCAAGGGGATCTGGCGGAAGGTGTCGCGCACGGCTTGCTTGCGCGGGTGAAGGAAGTAGCCGCTGAACGAAAACCAGGCTCCAAGGCGGAGCAAGGGCGTGAGCATCTCGGCTGAGCCGGCGTAAGAGTGAAGCAAGAAACCTCGTTCCGGCCGTTCATGGGCTTCGAGCAGGTCTTGGAGCCAGCCCCAGGCTTTCAAGCAGTGGACGGACAGCGGGGAATTTCTTTTGGCTGCCAGAGCAAGCTGCGCCACAAAAACCTCCTCCTGTGCCTGCAGATCGGGATCCCGGATCCAGCGATCGAGACCCGTTTCCCCGATGAACGCGTCGTCCCCCAGCGCCGCCTCGAGGCGTTCGAGCCAGCGGGGCGAGCGTTCGCGGACGAACCAGGGGTGGAGGCCGAAACTGGGCAGCACGACATCCGGAAAGCGGTCCGCCAAGGCCCGGACTTTGGGCCAGTCGGCTTCCGAGGTTCCATTGACGACGGCCCGGGCAAGGCCGGCGCGCCGGGCATCGTCCAGAACCGGTTCGATGGCGCCGAGCCGTGCATCTTGCAGGTGGCAATGGGCATCGAAATAGCGCTCCGTGGTCGCGCCCGCGTTCACGGGACACCTCCTTCCTGGACGAAACCGGAGGCCAGTTCCACCATCCGGCGCCGGATTTGCTGGAGGCCGTTCCGTCGAGTCGGGGAGAGGTGGGCATCGAGTCGCAGTTTCTCGATGAAAACGGGTTCCACGCGCTGGATGGCTTCCGGGGGGTGACCGCTGTAGAGCTCCGCCATGAGGGCGGCGATCGCTTTGAGGATGGTGGAATCCGCATCGCTCCGGAATCGAACGCCCGCTCCGTCTGGGGCGCGAGCCGCGGTCATCCAGACCTGCGAGCGGCAACCTGGGACCAGATTCGCTTCGGTGCGGTCTTGGGCGGTCAATCCGGGGAGGTGGCGGGCGCGGTCGACGATGGCGGAGAAACGCTCCATGGGATCCTCGATGAGGAGATAGTCGTCGATCAGTTGCCGCTGTTCTTCATCCAGGTTCATGCTTCGGGCTGGCGCGGAAATGATCTCGGCCATACGCTTATTCTTCCGTCCCACATCGGCGTTGAGATCCAGCTCACTGGGTCAAAGCAAATCAAGGATGGAGCCATAGCCGGGGTCGAACAGGCGTTTGTAGACGCGGGTGGCATGGGCGTCGGACAATTCGGCGATGAAATCGCAGACCAACCTGGCCCGGGCCGCTTCTGAAGGCGCTTCCGCCAGAAGGGCCTCCTGTTTTGGGGCAAGCAGGTGCACCTCCGGTTTCCGCTGGCTTTCAGGACGGATATAGAGGCGATCGAAGACGCCAAACAGCCGTTCGAGGATGAAATCGGCCTTGTGATCGAGCTGTTGCAGTTGGGGGACGCGAAAGAGGAGATCGACGGCGATTCGCTTGTAGACGTGGCATTCCAGCGCGGCATCGGGGTCGATGCGGAGGGCGAACCGGTGACGATTCGTCATGGGCGACATGAAGCCGGGGTTTTCGTCGAGGGAGCAGGCGGAGATGAATTGACCGATCTTCCGTCCAATGCGGCTTTCGACGCGATCGTCCCGGATCAAGCGGAGGAGATCATCGAGGATGGGGCCTGAGCGTTCGGGGTCTGGTTGGTCTGCGGCCCAGCGTTCCAAGTGCTGAATCGTGATGAAGCCGGCGTGGATGCCGTCGGCGAGGTCGTGCAGGGAGTAGGCGGCGTCGTCAGCCCAGTCCATGATCTGGCACTCGATGGAGCGGAAGCGGTTGCGTTGAGGGCCCGGGGTGAGTTCGGCGGGAAAATCGCGTCCGGCGAGCACGAAATCCAGGATCTCGTCCTGATCGCTGTAAATGAAGTGCCGTTCCGGCCGGTCCAGCTCGGCGTGGAGGGTTTTGTATTTCAGGATTCCGTCGAGGAGCGCGCGGGTCGGCGCCATGCCCTGGCCGTCGAAGATGGTCTGGGTGAGGAGGCGGAGGGTTTGCGCGTTTCCTTCGAACCCGCCCCAAGCGGTCATGAGACGGTTCAGGGTCCGTTCGCCCCGGTGACCGAAGGGTGGGTGGCCGAGGTCATGGGCAAGGCACGAGGCCTCCACCAGGTCCGGATCAATGAAGCACCCGTCATCGAGAAGCGGGCTGCGGTGTTGCAGCCAGCCGCAAATGGCGCGTCCGATCTGGGCGACTTCGATGGAATGCGTCAGGCGGGTCCGATAGAAATCGTATTCACCGCTGAGGAAGACCTGGGTTTTGCTTTGGAGGGAGCGAAACGTCGAGGTGTGGATGATGCGGTCGCGGTCGATCTGGAAGGGCGTCCGGTGTTCCTCTTCCCTGCGGGGGCGCGTCGTGAACGTTTCGGTGTCGAAGCCGTTGTAGAACTGGTTGGTCATCGGGGAACCCGCACCCCGCAGTGGATCGCGGGCCGGGTGCGAGAGGCTTCGAGCCTAATCCCAAGGGGGGCCGTGGCCAACCGGGAATCGGACGAGGCTCAGACGGTGCGAGGGGTCCAGAGGGACCACGATTCGACGGCTTCCAAGACGGCAATGGGCGGGTGGCTTGCTTTCGACGCGGCCTGCCAGCGAAGCCGGACGTTTGCCGTTTTGATACCATTATCCGAGGTCAAAGCTTCGCGAAGTGCGGCAAAGGCCGGCGAATCCGCCGGAACTGGGATGAGTGTTTCGGCTCCCGGAGCCAGCGCGGGACGGATGGCGACGAGGAGGGGCGGCGAGTCGAAGAGATTCGAAAACGCCCGGGTTTCCAGCGCCTCTTCGACCGGTCCGCGCACCTCGGCGAAAACGGTGAGCTGCTCGCCGAGTTGCGGCCCGGCAAAGAAGCGGTCGAGGCAGCGGTCACGCTGCTGGCAACTCAGCAGGAAGTCGATCTTGGACGCGCCGTCTTGCTGATGGCAGACGATGAGCGGCATGAGCGGCGTCTCTTGGTGCATGAGCTGAAACCGGCTGAACCAGCGTTGTTCCTCCGGGTGAAATTCGGTGCCGAGGTGCTCGAAGTGCAGGCGCTCGGCGGAGGGATGGGCCAAGGTGAAATCGAGGACGGCGCGCATGCTATCGGCGGGTCGAAGCACGTGGACGAGACGGTCCGAGGGGCTGGGAGTTCCGAGGAAGGCGCGGACGCAAGCCTCCGCGAGAAAGGCGAGATCGCTTTGAGGCGGAGCGAGGGGGGCGGCGACGGGATTATTTGCGTCGATGACCGGCTCGCTGAGCGCTGGTTGCAGCGCCGCGGAGACTTCGGGAGACGTCGGTTTGCCCGGGGTGGTGGCGGCCTCGGGTGAGGGGAGGGTCGGGGTGGCGTTTGAGGGCGGAAGCAGGTCCGCGGGGGTGGGAGCGGGGTGAACCGGAGGCGCCAGCGGTTCGGATTCTTCGGCGAAAGGATTCCAAATCAGCACAGCCAGCGCAAGCGCGGCACCGGCAACCAAAGCGGTGGCGGCCACGCGCGGCCAGGTGAATTCGAAGCCGGACGTGGCTTGTCCGGAATCCTCCGGGCGCGAGGGATTGGCGAAGAAATCGAGGGAAAGTGCCAGGCTTTGCGGTGCCTCGGTCGACCCCGGCGTGGAAGGGTTTCCTTCGAAGGGAACGATGTTGGCCGTCTGGGTTTGCTCCTTGGCCGAGGTTTCCTCCTCAATCGGAGTCTCGTGCATGGGGAGGAGAAAACGGTGTTCCTTCGCGGACGAATGGGAGTGCCCGTTCGCGGTTCCGTTCGTGCGGCGTTTGCGGGCCTCGAAGAAGAGTTGTGGCGGCTGGGGCGCGTCGAGGCTGCGGATCATGATCTTTCCCTCGGCGGTGCGGGTGGCGACGATGGGAACTTTGCAGATTGGACAGAAGCCTTCGACGCCGATGTCACGCGACTGGAGATGGAGGCCGGTTTGGCAAGAAGGGCAGCGCAGGAGAAGGGGAGTGGCATCGAGGGCCTCGAGACCATCCTGGAAGACGTGAGCGTCGTGGCTGTGCCCGTGGTCCTCGCAAGCCGCGGAAGATTCGAGGGACGAAGCGGCGTCGAGAGCGCGAAGGAATCGGTCGCTGGAGTGAGGGGAGTCAGACATGAAGAGGGGATGAGGCTCAGATTCGGCAATGTTATTATATTTATAAAAATTATTAAATCAATTTTGTTTCTCATTCGTGAACGATTTTTTCATAGGCTGGATTTCTCGGTTGAATGCCAGCTCGTCCTTGCACGATCCAAGGGCCGACGCGTATGGGGGTACCCGCCCCTCAATCTTTCATTCCCAGCTCATGCTTTCTCGCTCTCTCGCTCCGCTTCTCCTGCTCAGCTTTTCGATGGCTCTCCATGCCGAGGCCGGGTTATTCGGACGAAAGGATGCCGACATCGCGGTTAGCCGGGAAGACGCGCTTAAGATCGGCCGGAAGATCTGGATGAACGAGTGCTCGGGCACGATCGAAGGTCTGACGAGCTGGAACCGGGGGGAGGATTTCGCTTCGCTCGGGATCGGTCATTTCATCTGGTATGTGGAGGGCAAGGACGGTCGCTTCGAGGAGAGTTGGCCGAAGCTCATCGCTTTCATGAAGGAGCGGGGTATGAAGACCATGCCGCGGTGGATCGCGGAAACCCCGGATTGTCCCTGGCCGGACTACGCCAGTTTTCAGGCGGCACAGGACAGCGCGGCGATGGCGGATCTACGCCAGTTTTTGGCATCGACCATCGAGCTTCAGACGGAATTCATCGTGATGCGGCTTCAGGCGGCGCTTCCGAAGATGACGGACGCCACCGATGGCAGGCGGGAGCGGCGGAAGCTGGAACGGAATTTCTACGCCGTCGCCGAAAGTCCGCAGGGGCTGTATGCGCTGATCGATTACGTGAATTTCAAAGGGGAGGGCGTGAATCCGGGTGAGCGCTATCAGGGACAGGGCTGGGGTCTGGCTCAGGTCCTGCTCGAAATGCGGGGCCATGCGAGCGGCGCCGCGGCGGCGCACGAATTCAGCGAAGCGGCGAAGCGGACGTTGAGGCGCCGGATCCAGTTGGCACCGAGGGATGAGACCCAGTGGCTTCGCGGCTGGATGAACCGCTGTGAAACCTACAAGCGCCCGCTCTAGCGCGAGGTCGCGCAGGGAGCGGTGACGAGGCGGATTTCCGCATTGCAAAGCGGCAAATCGAGCTAGTGTAGACGGCCTTCATCCGAAAAGACCCGACATGTCCCAAACAACGCTGATCCTCCTCAAACCCGACTGCATCGAAAAAGGCCTGTCGGGCGATGTTCTCAAACGTTTCGAGGCCGAAGGGTTTAAGATTCGCGGCATGAAGATGATGCGTTTGACCGACGAGTTGTTGCAGGAGCACTACGCGCACATCGCCGACCGGCCCTTTTTTCCAAACGTGAAATCCTTCATGCAGCAGACGCCGGTCGTCGCGCTGGCGCTGGAGGGGAACGATGTGATCCAGCGCGTTCGCGATCTTCTCGGGCCCACGGATTCGGCCGAGGCCGCGCCGGGCACCATCCGGGGCGATTTCGGTGTCGATAAGATGATCAACGTCGCTCATGCCTCCGACTCGCCGGAAGCGGCGGAAGCCGAATTGAAGCGCTTCTTTGCCCCGGGCGAGGTTTTTGCCTATTGAGGTCCCGGTCCGGCGTTCGCGGGCCCCATCAGGTCGCGCGCAGCGGCCAAGCCTGATTCCACGGCGCCTTCGATGGATGAGTGGGTGAGGAAATCTCCGCAAACGCGGAGGCCGGACCGGAGATGGAGGAAGGGGACTTCCGGATAGGCCATGGCGGGTGAAGGGCGGGGCAGGGCATGGTGGATGGTCTGGAGGGAAAGGGTTTCCCAATCCTGAACGTCCGGACCGAACCAAGTTCCCAGCTCATCGCGGAGCGGGCCTTCCCCGGCCTCGCCAAGCGCGGTGACGGCGACGAGGCTCCGGCCGGGTGGCGCGTAGGACGGGCTGATATCCGAGGGAACGCAGACGTGAAGGATGTTTCCCTCCCGCGAACCGTTCAGCAGAAGCAGCTTCCCGGGTGCCGGCGAGCGATCCGTTCCGAGATACAGGGTCGTGACCGAATTCCAGCTGTGAGGTGGCGGGATTTCGGGCAGCAACCGATGGGCGGAGGAGCCATCGACGGCCACCACGATCTGGCGTGCTTCGACACGGTGCCCGTCGTCGAGGCGAACCCCCCCGGTTTCGAGAGCCGCGACCCGCGTGCCGGTCCGAATGGCCGAAGCGGGGAGCCGTTGCGCGAGTTGGTAGGGAATCCGCCGCATTCCGCGAGAGGGAAGGGCTGCCTGACCCGTTGCGAACATCTTGAAGGTGAATTCGAACAACCGGCTGGAGGTCGTCAATTCGCGCTCCAGGAAGATGCCTCCGTAAAAAGGCTCGAAGAAGGTTTCAATCATGCCCGTTGTGAAACCGCGTCCTTTGAGGTAGGCCGCCGTGAGTTGATCCGGGCTGGACCAGATGGCATCGACGGGTTTTCTGGCCAAGGCCCAGCGCAGGGCGGCCACTCGGAGCTTGTCGGCCATGGAACCTACCGGTTGGAGCCCTGAGAGGATTCCCGCCACTGGCCGCCGCCAGGGGTCGAGAACCCGGCGGAAGCGGCCATCTTTCCGGACGGCCGCACCGGGTTCAAACGAGCGGAGATCGAGGTCGCCCAGATCGAGCAACCGGCGGCAGGCCGGATAGCGACTGAGAAAGACCTGGAAACCGTGGTCGAGCAAAAAGCCGCGGTGCGACGAGGTGGCGACGCGTCCCCCAACTTCGGAGCCGGCTTCCAGAAGCGTGACCGGCTTACCGGCTTCGTGCAGGGCAACGGCGCAAGCGAGGCCAGCCATGCCGCCGCCGATGATGACGTTTTCGGGTGGGCCGGTATGGGGCTGGGCGAACGATGGGCTCACTCAGAGCAGCCTGAGGGAAGAAAGGCCGCCGTCCACATGCAGGACCTGGCCAGTGATGAACTTCCCAGAAGGTCCGAGCAGAAATTCCACACCTGCCGCGAGGTCATCGGGATCCCCGATTGATTTGAGGGGGTGGCGTTCCCGGGCCGCCTCGGCTTTGCTCTCCTGGTTGAGAAGGGAGGCCGCCATGGGGGTGTCGGTGAGCGAAGGTGCAATGCAGTTGACCCGGACCGACGGGGCCAGATCCGCGGCCAGGGATCGAGCGAACCCTTCGACCGCACCCTTTGCGGCGGCGATGCTGGTGTGAAATTGCAGTCCCGTCTGCACCGCAACCGTGGAGAAGAGGACGATGGACGCCGAATCGGCCTTTTTCAGGGAGCGAAGGCAGTGCCGGATCAGGCGGACGGCCCCGATCAGGTTGATTTCGAAGTCCGCGCGGAAATCGTCATCGGACATCCTCTGGAAGGGCTTCAGGTTGATGGAACCGGGGAAATAGACCAGTCCGGAGAGGGCCTCGGGCGGTGTGAAAGCTGGCTCTTCCTTCGACGCGTCAAAGGGCACGGGCGTCACATGATCGAGACCGCTCAGGTGGTCGTGATGGCGTCCGGCGGCGAGAATTTCGTGTCCTGCCGCGTTTAACCGGCGGGCGGTCGCCAGGCCGATTCCCGAATTGGCGCCAGCCAGAAGGATGGGTGCGTTCATGCCCGAAACTACGGATTCGCCACCCGGTCGGATGGGGCTGGAAGGCGCCGGAGGGTTGCCGCCTCGCCGAGTTGACCGGCCAGATCCAGGGCTCGGACCGAAAAACGCTCGGGACGCCCTGGAATGGCACAGCTCGTCGTCGATGCTGGGAAAACCCCGTGCTTCTCCCACTTCCCGTCCCTCTGGACCTCGACGAGCCACCAGCGAACGGCGTCGCTCTCCGAGCGGTCCATCCATTCCGCAATCAAGGCCGCGGGCGTCCGTGTGACGACGCGGAGCCGCGGCACTGGGATGGCGTCGTCGCCGGCTAGCCAGGGACTTTCCGGCACGATGGCGCGGGAGGGGAAAGCCTGATCGCGGAGCACAGCGTTCACGTTCGAGTGGTTCTCCATGATGGATTTCACGGAGAACAGGACCGTTCCAGCGGTGGTGGGGGACGGATTACCGGTGCGAGTCGTGCGGATTTGGCGCAGCGAATCGTAGGCGGAGCGCTTTTCGGTTTTGATCCGGTAGAGGGCGATGCCCGGCCAGAGGTGGCGTCCGGTGGCGTTTTCGTCCCGCCACCACTGGAAAAGCCCGGCGAAGTTGTATTGGGGGTGGTCCGAGGACCAATAGAGTTGGGGGGAAAGGTAATCCATCCATCCCTCTCGCCACCAAAGGCGGACATCGGCGTAGATTTGATCGTAGCTGTCGAGGCTGTTCTTGACTTGGGCAGGCTGGCCCGGGCGGTAGATGCCGAAGGGGCTGATGCCGACTTTGCAATAGGGATCGATGGTTTTGACCCGGCGATTAAGTTCCTGGACGAAGGTATTCACGGCGTGGCGGCGCCACTCGGGCCGGGTGAGTATTCCACCGCGATCGAGGTAGGCTTTCCAGCTCTTGTAATCATTGAAATCCTTGTAACTGCTGCCGCTCTTGACGGGGTAGGGGTAGAAGTAGTCATCCAGGTGGACGGCGTCGATGGGGTAGCGGGTCACCACGTCCTCGATGACGTTCAAGGCGCGTTCGCGCACGAATTCGATGTTCGGATCGAGCCAAACCTTGTTTCCGTAGGCCGTGGTGTATGCTGGGTGGGTGCGGCTGATATGATCCTTCGAAATGCGTCCGTGCTTTGAATTGATGGCGCGGAAAGGGTTGAACCAAGCATGAAGTTCGAGACCACGGCGGTGAGCCTCCTTCACGGCGAAGGCTAGGGGGTCGTAGCCGGGATCGCCCCCCATCGTGCCCGTCAGCCAGGGCGACCAGGGTTCGATCTTGGACGGGTAGAGCGCGTCACATTCCGAGCGCACCTGCAAGATGACGGCGTTCAGGCGCAGCTCCACGCAGCGATCGAGGATCTCCAAAAGTTCGGTTTGCTGAACGCGCGGTGGCAAACCCTCTCGGGAGGGCCAATCGACGTTGTGGACGGTGGTTACCCAGACACCGCGGAACTCTCGTGCCGGTTCGGGCGGGGTCGATTCATCCGGTTCATAGGGAACGCGTGCCTGCGCGGGGGACGCGGTGAGGACACCGAGGGCGACAACGGACCAAGGGCGGCAAATCCGGGAAAAGAGGCCAAACACGCCACGGATTTTACGCGGAGGAGCCGAGATCTCAATGGGCGGGCGGAAGAAAGGTTACAAAGCCTCGATGGCTTTATAATCGAAGTTTTTGCCCGTCACGCGTTCAAATAGTATCAAACTTAGTATGCTTAGATGCCAGACCTCATGACGGAAGATACTGCGTCCACCCAGCCTTCGACGGCTGGCACTGGAATCCCACAGCCGGAAACTCCTCCGGCCAAGAAACGATCCCTGCTTTGGCTGTGGATCACGCTTAGCGTTCTGGTCGTGCTCGGAGTAGCGGGCGTGATGACCTACAATTACTATTTCCACGCCCAGATCCGGCCCACGGTTCTGAGCGAGCAGGAACGCGAGGTGTTGAACACGAAGATCGAAACGATCGAAAGTGCGGGCGCCAGCGCGATGGCTGCTCCCGAAACCGCGATGCTGGCCGAGGACGACGGATACCTCGTCGAGATGAATCAGGTCCGGTTGCTGCCTCCGGAGGAACAAGAAGCCATCCTGCGCGAGCAGGAGCGGGATCGCCGGACGCTCGTTTTGACGGAAAAAGAGATCAACGGGATGCTGAATTACAACACGGATCTCGGCGAGCGTCTGAAGTTCGAATTCAAGCCGGGCTACATCGACATCAATTATGTGCAGCCGATCGATGACGACGTGATGATGGTGGGCGGCAAGACATTGAGATTGAGCGTGGATTTCTCCCTCAAAAAGATGCCGGGTGGAAAGCTGGAGCTCACCGTGCGCGACGTGAACGTGGCCGGCGTGCCGCTACCGACAGCCTGGCTGGACATGGTGGGAATCCCGAAGGGGCAGAATCTCGTCGAAGCGTGGGAAGACGAGTATCCGTGGTTTGAACAATTCATGGCCGGGATCGAATACATCGACGTCTCGTCCGGCGTCGTGAGTCTCCGACTGGCGGAGTAAAGATCCGGAACCTTTTCAAACCCAGACCACATGGAAAGCCGGCGCCTTCGGGGGCCGGCTTTCTTTTTTTTATAGAAGGAGTCGCGCGCCGGAAGGTGTTCTAGCTGGGGCGAATCGCCTTCTGCACGGTCTCACGCAGGTGTTGGATTACCTTTGGATCCGTGATTTTTCCGCCTTTGCTGGGGCTACCGTCTTCGGTGAAGCTTCGCTGCACAGGTCGGCGGATAGGTGCGCCTTGATGCCGTGCAAGATGCCTCGCGAGATGCCCCACCTACTTTCCAGACGATGCACTTGCCTCAATGACCGGCAATGTGAGAAAAATCGATTCGGTCTTGTCGCCCGGGCGATGGGATGGTTAGTGTTACCTGAACGCATGAAGAGGCGCAGGTTTATGCAAATGGAGCGGGGGTGCCGGGCAATCCGGAAGTTCCCGGTGAGCTTGGTGGTTTCGTCGTTGCTGTCGATCGTGCTCATGGCGGGCGGTGCATGGGGTGAGTCGGGGGTGAACGAAGTGGAGGTTCCGCCGGGATGGGAGAAGGCGATCTCGTTGCGGCCCGGAGACGGATGTATGCGGGCTTCATTTGCGGCATGATGGGTTCGTCTCGTTCTGGTGCGATTGCCCACACGGCGCTCATGAACGAGCAGGAGTCCCGGACGCATCCTTCCCGGGCGCGTCGGGTCGAAGCGACCCTGCGCGGCTGGCTTCGCGCCCAGCACATCCGGCGCATTGTCCAGCCCGGGCAGATATGTCCCCTGTTCCGTTTCAGTGGTGAAGGGATGGAACAGCGGGTTTACGAAGGAACGTTGGGTGATTCCGCCGTGACCGTGCACCTGGCGAAGAGCGCGGAGGGAACGGTATTCGGACGCTACGAGGTGGCAATGGACGGAGGGTTGAAGGAATTTCGCTGTGTGGGCCGGGCGAACGAAGCGTTGGATTGCATCGAACTGGAGGAATATTTCGGCTGCGAACCCACCGCCAAGGTGGGGTTGGTCCGGCAGCCTGGCACCAGCGTGGAGCGCTGGACGGGCACGATGGTGAGCCGTAGCGGCGAAGAGCGGGCGATCGACGTTAGTCGGCGCCTCGAGCCGGTGATGGAGGAGGACGTGCCTGAGGCGAGCGCCGGAGGGGAAATTCTGACACCCACCGTGCTGGCGGGTTTTTCAAAGCGGTGGTTGGCCATTGCTTCTCTGGACGAGGGGCAGATGGGAGTTCTGGCCCGGCGGAGCGAGAATTTTCCTTTCGCGTGGGTCGAAGCCAAAAAGCCTGACGGATACCGGGTGAGCGCCGTGGCGGGGGACGCCAACGGATGGGCACTTCTGTTGGCGCGAGACACCGGCTTTGGAGATCAGAAGATTCTCGGGCCTGGCCCGGTGGACGAGACACGGTTCGCGGAGCTTTCGCGGAACGGCTATCGCATCACCTCGGTGGCGGGATTCGGAGACACCTGGGTCATGGTTTTGAGCCGAGGCTCGGGGCTGGGGCGGCAGCGCTTCATCGCCGCAGGCCGATTCAGCGAGCCGTGGATCCGGGACCGCTTTGCCGAGGGGTACCGGATTACGAGTCTGGCCGGTGACGACGATGGGGAAACGGGATCCTGGACGGTGGTGATGTCCCGGGATTCGGCGTTGGGCGAGCAGGTTTTTTCGGATGGGAATGGATTTCCTGCGGGGTGGATCGAGGCGCGATGGGGGGAGGGTTACCGCATCACGGCCGCCAGCGGATTCGACGGCTGGCGCGTGATTATGTCAAAAGACAGCGGATTGGGCAGGCAGGTCTACCAGGAGCCCTCGGGGGTTTTCCCGATCGCGCAACCGGACTGAGGCAGGCGGGCTGGAATCGCATGCTCAAACGGAAGCAAAGGCCCAGGCTCGAGCCATGGTGGCCTCCATTCGGTGGTGATACGTGTGCCGATCCGGTCGCCGTATTGATTTTGACAGATGGATGACAAGTCGGCAGGGTCGGTTTTGGGACATGATCCCACGCTGAACGATGAATCACTCGATCCGTATTTTCGCGGTAGCCGGCTGCGTCCTGCTCGGGATGGCTGGCTGCGCCCAGCCGAACCTGACCCACCAGGCGATGGCCTTCAATAAGACGGTCCAGCAGCATCGCCTCGAACAGCTCTTCCTAAACGTGCTCCGGGCGGGTGACAACGAACCGATGACCATGACCGCCATCGGAAGCCTTCAGATGATCAACGAGAAGAGCGCGGGAGGCGGCGTCGATTTCAAGGCCGGCCCCCTGTCGATGGGCCCTTACGGCGTCAGGCTCGGTGGCGACATCTCCTCCAGACCCACCATGAATCTCACCATTCTCGACAATGACGAGAAGTTTGTCGCGGGATTCACTCAGCCGATCGGTCAGGAAAAGATCGGTTTCATCGTTCAGCAGGGCCGCGATGTCGAGTTGCTGGCTCACCTTCTCGTCGAGAAAATCCACATGCCTTTGAAGGACCTCGCCCCCGCCGAAAGAGACGCTGCCGATCGAGCCGCCGCGCGACACCATGCCTCGGGTTTCGTGACCTTGCCAAATGATCCCCGTTCAGCTATGTATCCGGTCTTTCTCAGCGTCCTCGAGCGCCGCCTTCCAAATGATGTGATCATCACCGATCAGGGTTTCGCCATCCGCGACAGTCAGGCCGAGATCATCATTCGCTCCCCGGAACGCATCCTGCGCTTCCTTGGAGAAGTGGCGAGTCTGCAGATGCCTCCCCGGGAAGCCGCCTCCTTTCCTATCCCCACTGTCGCTGGAAAACCGCTCTTTCTCGTTCGAACGGACGTCGGTGGTGGGGCGGCGGTTTCGGTCGTCCACCGGGGACGTCTACACGTGATTCCGAACAGGCCGGAGAGCCACTCCCTGGCATGCCTTTCCTTCGTCCAGGATCTGATCAACATCCAGAGCAAACAAGTGCCCACCGCACCTTCCACCATTCAACTCATCGGGAGCTGATCCTGCCTCTCACACCACGGCCAACATGAAACGCATCCTCTCGCTGGACGGCGGCGGCATCCGCGGGCACTTCACCATCCAAATCCTGAAGCGGGTCGAACAGCTTCTCCGCGAGCGGTATAACGACCCCAGCCTGGTCCTGCGGGACCAGTACGACCTGATCGCGGGGACTAGCACCGGGGCCATCATCGGTACGTTCCTGGCCCTGGGAATGAGTGCTGGCGAGATCGAGGATCTTTACCGGGAACACAGCGGCAAACTCTTCAAGCCCAGGATGCTCCCCGGGCCCTCGCATGGGACCCTGCATGACGCCATCGACGCCGTCGTTCAGGAGATCATCAAACAGCGCACGGGAGAAGAGTGCGCATCGCTCGGCTCGGACGCCCTGCTGTGGGGGCAGGAGAAATACCTCATGGTCGTGACCATGCGCCGGGATACCCTCTCGGCCTGGCCGGTGA
>CAZCRA010000019.1:0-5154 GCA_964500945.1 uncultured Verrucomicrobiales bacterium
ATGAAGGCGTCCTCGAGGTTCCGGGAGGCCCGGGTGAATTCCACGATCGGCAGGCCATCCTGCACCATCCGCCGAAGGATGGCGGCCAGTTCGGCCGGGTCGGTGGTTTCGATCTCGATCCGTCCGCCCTGCCGGTTCCGGTCCAAGAGTTCGACGGCCGGTGAGACGGCGGCCCATTCCGAGAGGGCGTCGGGGCTTCCGGCGAGGACCACGTCGTAGATGGCGGCCTGGGCTTCCCCCTGACGCAGGCTGTCGGCGGTGCCGTGGTGCACGATGCGCCCGCTATCGATGAAAATCAGCGTGTCGCACATCTCGCCAAGTTCAGAGAGGATGTGAGAGCTGATGAGGATGGTTTTTCCCTCTTCGGCGAGGATGCGGATGAGGTGTTTGAGTTCGACGCGGGCCTTTGGATCCAGGCCGGCGGCGGGTTCGTCCAGGATGAGGACGTCGGGGTCGTGGATGAGGGCGCGGCCGAGGCAGAGACGCTGCCCCATGCCCTTCGAGAGCTTGTTGATCAATCGCTCGGAGATCGGCGTCAATTCGGTGAAGTCCATGACCGACTCCACGCGCTCCTGGCGGTCGGCACCGCGGAAGCCGAGTGCCCGGGCGAAGAAGTCCAGATACTCGAAGATGGTCATGTTGTCGTAGGTGCCGAAATCGTCCGGCATCCAACCGAGGGCGCGACGGACCTCGCGGGGGTGGTCCATCACGTTGTAACCGAGGATTTCCGCCGTGCCGGACGAGGGATAGTCCAAGGTAGCGAGGATGCGCATGGTGGTGGTCTTCCCGGCTCCATTGGCTCCGACGAAGCCGGCGACTTGACCGCGGGGGATTTCGAAAGAGAGGCCGTCGACGGCTTTGATGTCGCCGAAATCGCGATGGAGATCGTGAACGCGGATGGCGGGGGCGTCCGGATCGGGGGAGGGCTCTGTGGAGATCTGATGCATGGGATTCCGGGCCGGCGGTTCAGGAGGACGTCCCGGGAACGAGCGGGGCACCGATGACGAGGAGTTGATCGCCCTTCCAGCGGATGGACGGGAGAGTGGAGACCAGGTGTTCCCCGGGTTCCGAAGCCAGCGCGAGGAAGTGGCCTGGCCGGTCGGCCATTTCCCGGACCTGTTGGCGCAGCGTCTTCGAGTAGGGTTCGGCCGCGTTTTGATACCAGACCCGGAACGCGGCCTCAGCGGAAGACTCCAGCTGTGCGGTGTCGCCCGGCCGAATCGGTGCGCTGGCCTTCCAAACGGCGCCATCCGGGTCGATGAAGTGAAGTTCCTCCAGGGTGAAATCGAGGTTCGAGACGAGTTTGGGCGGTTCTCCGGAGCCGGCATTCGTCCATTCCAACCGGGCCCTGGAAGGGCGCAGGAAGGTGGCGAGATGAGCCTGCTCACTTCGGCTGCGGAACCAATCGCCGGTCCAGCGGGTGCCATCCAAGCGGAAGCCGCCGCTGATGTTCCCGCGGTCGTCGATGTAGGTCCACCGGGAATCGTCCATCGTGAGCGGGGTGAGGTAACCGGGCTCAGCTGGGTCGAAACTGCGGCCGAGGAGAACGCCGGTCCGGGCGATTTGCTCTTGGACGAGGTAGGCGAGGCGCTCATCGGGGCTGGACTCGAGCAGAAGCACTGCCGCGCGGCGTCCGGTGCCGCCGAAGCCGTCCTGGAAGATGATGATGCCCATCAAGATGAGCGAAGCCGCGAAGGAAATCAGTGGGGTGGTGATGAAGAGGCGGTGGCGCAGTCCGGGCTTGGCGAGAATGAAGAGATTGACCGGGCCGACGCAGATGGCGAAAGCGACGAGGATGACGAAGACGAGCCAGGGGTTGAAGTCTTTGGATCCGAAGAGGCGCTGAAGGCCCCAGTCGCGGGAGTAATCCTCGCGGAGCCGGGAGAGGTGGCGCGGCGTCTGGTGATTCAGGGCGTGGCTGAGGTCCTGTTGGTTGAAGGTGGCGCCATTGGCCGGGTGGTGTTCGATTTTTCCAAAGCCGAGATCCTCTTTGCCGGGATCGTCCGGACCGCCGGGACGGTCTCCGAAGAGGTGGAGGTGGCCGCCGAAACGGACCCAACTGGTGAGGGCCTGGCGCTGGCCGGGCTCGAGACGACGGAACTCGCGCTGGGTCATGAGGAGGGTATCGAAGCCGGAGAATTCGCGCCAATCGGTGCCGAATTGTTCGGGGAAGAAAGCGATGCCGACGGATTCATTGCGGTGAACCTGGCCGGTGGTGCTGTGGATTTTATTGGAGAACGCATCGAGGTCGTTGGCGGCGCGGAGGCCACGGCTCCAGCCGACGGAAGTCCATGCGCCATGGCGGTGCGGCCGGAGCTGCCCGGTGTAGGACTGGTTCAGGCTGCGGACGCTCAGCTGGAGGACGCTGTCCTGATTCCGGTTCAGCTGGGTGGGAACGGGGATAAGGAGGCGTTGTTCGGTGCGATCGCCTGCGGGAAGGCTGATCGTGTGGGTCATGCTCGTCCGGAGTCCATCATTGGGAGACCACTCCGTGTGGGCGGAGAACGTGAAGACCCAAACCATGGGGCGATTCAGGAGATTCTTGGCCGAAATGGTCACCGGAACGAAGCCCCTGTGCGGGGTCATTTCGAAGGGCGACGTCACCCGGACCTCGGTGCGGTTCCGGCTGTCGAAGGACTCGTTGAGGATTTCGAACTGGGCAGGCGCCGAGCCGGGGCCGAAGCAGGCGAGGGCGGCGGTCAGGACGAGGGCGCGACGCGCCAGGTGCGAGCGGGTGGCGAAGGTGGTCACGCGGTGGCGGTGGGAGATTCCTTGAGTGTTTTCGGAATATCGAGGTCTTGGACGGGGACTTCCTGGAGCAGGTCGCGGACGATCGACGCGGGCGTCTTGTTTTCGACGCGGGCCTGGTAGTAATCGACGACGATCCGGTGCTGGAGGACGGGGATGGCCACCAACTTGACGTCTTCGAAGCTGGCATTGATGCGTCCGGCCATGAGGGCGCGGGCCTTGGCGGCGGAGGCCATGCTGAGCGCGGCCCGTGGGCTGGCGCCGTATTTGATGGGGGCGGCGGCCTCCGACTGACCGTGGTGGGTGGCGTCGACGAGGCGGGCGATGTAGTTCGCAACGACTTCGGGGAGGTAAATGGTGCGGACGGCGTCCATGAGCTGGGCGAGGTCCGAGCGCGACATCACTGGGGAGAGAGTGGGTTCGATGCCGAGTTCCCGGTGATTGACAATGCGTTCGAGGGTAGCGACGTCGCCCCGCTCAACGTTGAGTTTGAAGAGGAAACGGTCGAGTTGGGCTTCGGGGAGGGGGTAGGTGCCCTCGAGTTCGATGGGGTTTTGCGTCGCGAGCACGAAGAATGGGTCGGGGAGAGGGTGGGTGGTTCCGAGGACGGTGACGCGGCGTTCCTGCATGGCCTCGAGAAGGGCGGACTGGGTCTTTGGCGAGGCGCGGTTGATTTCATCGGCCAGGCACAGGTTCGTGAAGAGTGGTCCGGGTTGGAAAACGAATTCGCGGTGGCCATCGCGCTCCTGGAGGACGGGGTTCCCGGTGATGTCGCCGGGCAGGAGGTCGGGCGTGAACTGAATGCGATTCGTGTCGAGCTCGAGGGCTTTCGAGAGGCCTTTTACCAGTTCGGTTTTTCCGAGGCCGGGCAGCCCCTCCAGCAGGAGGTGTCCACGGGCGAGAAGGCCGGTGATGACCAGATCGACGAGGGTTTCCTGGCCGAACAGGACTTGGTTGAGGGCACTCCGGAGCTTTTCGACCCGGTCGCGATGCGCGACGAGTTCGGTTTCGGTGGGATGATTCATGAAGGGATCAGGCGGGAATCGGGGAGGGAGTTCAATCGAAGTAGCGCTGGAGGACGTCTTGTTCGGTCGGGAGAAGGCGGTCCTCCCAGACGCGGTCGCCTCCGCGGCCGGTGGATGAGATGTCGCCTCCGGCGGAGGGTCCCGAGGGTTCTTCGGAGACGTTCGGGCGGGCGTCGCGGACATCGAGGAGATCGGTGGGGACGGCGCGGTCGGGGTCGAGATTCGTGACGCCTTCGAGGTTGCGCGTTTTGAGGTCATCGGGGTCGTCCTTATGGAACATGGGCGCTTCTCCGGGACCGCGCTGGATGCCTCCGGCGCCGGGTTGGTTGCCCTCTGCTCCGAGTTCTCCCAGGAGTTTGAGAGCCATTTCGGATTCGCCGGAATCCTCACCCCATTCCTGGCCCTGGCCGGCTTGTTCGAGCATTTCGCGAAGTTTTTCGGCGTTCTGCCGCATGCGTTGGCGAAGGGCTTCGGCGGCGGCGGGGTCGAGGTTTTGGAGGGCGTTCGGGTCGAGACCTTTGAGCTGCTCCCGGAGTTCCTGGCTGGGTGCCATGGGGGCGCCGCGAAGGCCTTCGAGAGCTTCGGCGAGTTTGCCTTCGAGGCGTTCGCGCTGGCCATCGGAGAGATCTTCCGGGTTTGAAGTGAGGGGTGCGAGGGTTCGTTGGGTGTCCGAGAGGTTGCGTTCGAAATGGCTCATGGCGCGTTCGAGGTTTTCCCGGAGGGTGTCGGTGGCTTCGAGGCTATCTTCGCGAAACCAGTCCTCTGGCTGTTGCTCCCGGAGGCTTTCGATTTTTTCCTCGACCTCGCGGAGGGCGTCTTCCTCGGCGATTTGCTCTTCGCGAAGGTTCTCGAGCCATTCCTCCATTTCCTCCCAGGCGGTGGGTTCATTGACTGGGGGGATCGTGGCTTCGGCGGGGCGGATAGGCAGGAAGAAGGGGAGGACGAGGAGGGCAGCCGCCATGAGGGGGGCCAAAGTGACCCGTGGCCAGTCCCAGCGCAGGGCATCGTCCGGGCCGCCTTTTGGGATGGGAACGGGTTCCGGCCAGGGTGCGAGTTCGAGCTGGGCGGACGTGAGGGCGTTGTGAAGGCCGAGCTTGTCCTCGAGCCGGACGGCCGCTTCCGGGAGCGAGACGAAGCGGGGTCTGGCGATGAGCCAAGCCAGGAGGAGCAATAGGGGAACGAGGCCGGCGGCGCTCCAGATCAGGATGGATTCGAGAGAAGCAAAATAGGGTTGGGTGCGGAGGTAGAGAACGACGCTGGAGGCGAGCACGCTGACACCGATGACCAGAGGGCCGAGGCGGTCGAGAAACCAACCGGTGTTGATCTTGCGACGGGTGCGCCGGATTCGGCGGGTCCAGGTCCGTTGACGTTCGCGCTGACG
>CAZCRA010000019.1:5254-41333 GCA_964500945.1 uncultured Verrucomicrobiales bacterium
TGCGACGGGTGCGCCGGATTCGGCGGGTCCAGGTCCGTTGACGTTCGCGCTGACGATCGGCGTCGCCGGTTGGCGTGGTTTCTTCCTCCATGTCTCGGAGCTGATCTTAGGGGGTTTCGTCGTATGGCGCAACGCTGTGGGCGTTCGAATCGGAGGGGTAGATTGGAACGGCTTCACACTGTTCTCGCCAGCCGGGGAAATTCCAGTCATTTGGGAATCCGGCGCACTGCCGGGGTTTCACGGGTTGGATGGCGCAGTCCCGTCCTTTCAGGAAGACGCAGGCGCCGCCGGGTTGTTCGATGAGGGTGAGGCCCTGGCGGTTTCGGCGGAGGGCGGTGTAGCGCTGAACGAAGTCGAAGGGGGAGAGCTCGAGGTGGCGTGCGATTCGAAGTATATCATCATCCGTTAGGATGACCTCTCCTGGCCACTGGCAGCAGTTTGTGCAGCGTTGGCAGCGGTAGTAGAGGGGTTCGGGGGTGGGCATGAGGTGGAGGAGGTGGGGCTGAATAGGCGAGATGCGGAGAGGGTCTCAAAATGGCCGCTGGGCGGTTCCCGGCGGTTGGGGCCGAGGAAGCCTGGCGACGGGGAAAAGGATTTGACATGAGCCAGGGAAAAAGAGAAAAGCTAGCGGATTGTTCTGGCGGAGCCGCTCTCCGCGAGGGGCATCGAAAACGGGCTTGCCTTTGGGCTGCGCAGCAGCGAAGGGGGAGGCTGGTGAGCGGCTCCTGGATTCAGCTTCACGACCGATGCTAGGCAGACTATTTGGCGTATTCTCGAACGACATCGCGATCGACTTGGGCACGGCCAACACGCTGGTCAACGTCAAGGACCAAGGGATCGTGCTCCGTGAACCGTCCGTCGTGGCGGTGCAGGCCGGGACGAACAAGGTGCTGGCAGTCGGGGACGATGCCAAGCGGATGCTGGGCCGGACGCCCGGGAACATCGTGGCGGTGCGGCCCCTGAAGGACGGGGTGATTGCCGATTTCGAAGTGACCGAGGCGATGCTGCGGCACTTCATCCGGAAGGTGCACAACGGGCGCGGGATGGTTCGTCCCCGGGTCGTGGTGGCGGTTCCGTCCGGGATCACGGAGGTCGAGAAGCGCGCCGTGAAAGAATCGGCGATGAATGCCGGGGCGCGCGAAGTGCATTTGATTGAGGAACCGATGGCCGCGGCGATCGGCGTTGGGCTTCCGGTGCAAGACGCGTCTGGGAACATGATCGTCGACATCGGGGGTGGAACGACGGAAGTGGCTTTGATTTCGCTTTCGGGGATCGTCTACAGCCGCAGTGTGAGGGTGGCGGGCGACGAGCTCGACGAGGCGATCATGCAGTATTTGAAGCGGGCCTACAATTTGATGATCGGCGAGCGGACGGCGGAGGAGATCAAGATCCGGATCGGGTCGGCCTATCCGCAGGGGAAAGAGGCGTCGATGGAGGTGAAGGGCCGGGACTTGGTGGCCGGCCTGCCGAAGACGATCAAGATCACGTCCCAGGAAATCCGCGAGGCCATGCTGGACCCGCTGAATCAAATCATCGAATCGGTCCGGGTGACGCTGGAGCGTTGCCCGCCGGAGCTTTCGGCGGACCTAGTGGATCGCGGACTGGTGCTGGCCGGCGGGGGGGCGTTGCTCCGCGGGATGGACAAGCTCCTGGCGGAGGAAACGGGGCTGCCGGTGCACGTGGCGGAAGATCCGCTGAGTGCGGTGGCCGAGGGGGCCGGCAAGGTGTTGAACGAATTGTCGTTCCTGAAGAAAGTGTCGGGCATCGAGGCCTGAAGGAGCGCGTTCCTGTCTTGAAAGGAGTGAGGGGGTGAGCGAAAAATGGAACACCCTCCATGAGCCGGATCAACCTCATTGCCCTCGTTCTGCTGATCCTGGGATTGGTGTGGATGTTCACGCTGGGCGGGGAGTCGCTCGAGAACCTTCGGCGGGTGGGTTTGTCGATGACGACGCCCATGTTGCGCGCGAAGAAGGGGACGTCGGACTTGGCCAGCCGGGTTTCGGAGCCTCAGCTCTCGAGGCAGCAACTGGAAGAGGCCAATCGCCGGCTGCTTAGGGAGGTCCGGCAGCTTCGAATCGAGGCGCAGACCCTCGAGCGGCTCTATGAAGAGAACGCCAGGCTCCGGCAGGCGTTGACCCTGAAGAAGATTCCAAACTTCGAACTGGTGGCAGCCGAGGTGATCGGCCGGGACACGGCGACGTGGTACAACACGATGGTCGTGGACAAGGGAACCGACGATGGGGTGGCGAAGAACGATCCGGTGATCGTGGACACGGGTTTGGTGGGGAAAGTGGCGCTGGCGACGGAGAAATCGTCGGTGGTGCTGCTGTTGACGGACGAAGCCTGTAAAGTGACGGCCCGGGTGATCGGGACGGAGGAGCGTGGCATTCTGGAGGGCCAAGGCAGCCGGCGGGCCAACACGCGGCAGCGGGCGGCGGCTCAGGGAGAATTGTCTGGGAAACGGGGCGGCCTCAGCCTGAATCCGGTGCTTCGGCTGCGATATCTGGCCAAGGACGCGACGATTCAGCCGGGGATGAGCGTCTTCAGTTCGGGTCAGGGCAGCGTGTTCCCGCCGAATCTGGAGCTGGGGCGGGTGACGTCGGTGATGAGTGGAGAGATCACGACCGAGGCGGAAGTGGAGCCCTCCGTGGATTTCTCACGACTGGATTTCGTGTTCATCGTGAAGAGCAGCCCGGCATGATGGTTTTTTATCCGCTCATGCTGATCCTTCTCCTGGTGTCGGTAGCGGGACAGCAGTTGCTGGATCCGCTGACGCTCAGAGTGACGGGGCAGAGCGTGAGCGTGTGGTTGATTCTGCCGTGGACGTTTTTTTACAGTCTCGCGCTGGCGGTTCCGTATCCGCTGATGCTGTTGTTCGCGTTTGTGACGGGTTTCATTTGGGACACGCTCTACCAGGTGCCGGTGGACCAGCCGGATCTGGCGTTTGGGAGTTCGGTGGCGCTTTTTGCGCTGCTGGGATCCTTCATGCAGGGGGTGAGACCGTTGTTCCGGCGTGGGAACTGGTTTTTTCCGGTTTTCATGGTGGGGCTGCTGGTCTTTGTGCAGCTCTCGGTGGAGTATCTGCTGATCAGCCTGAGCCGGAGCAGCTTCGATTTTTCCAGCCAGGTTTGGTTTGAGGTGTTATTTTCGTCCATGGCAGCCGTTTTGATGGCGCCGCTTTTTCTGATGGTGATCAGCCGGGTGGCGCAGGAGACGGGGTATCAGCTGAAATACGAGCAATTCACATTCCGCAAATCGTATGGCCACCAAATTTAGCTTCCGCCTGTATTTGCTGGGGTTGCTGGTGCTGGTGGGTGTCGGCACGCTGGTGATGCGGCTCTACGAAGTCCAGGTCAAGGACTACGAATTTTATTACAGCCAGCTCCCCGGGGAGAAGGAAGTGACGGTGCGCGTTCCGGGCGTGCGGGGCGAAATCAAGGACCGGAATGGGGTCGTGCTGGCGACGAACAAGGCCACCTACGAGATCATCTTCGATCTGAAGGAGATTTACGAAAACTACCGGCAGGAAGCCGAGGAGGTGCCGACGATTTCGTATGAAGCGGCGCAAGGTGGGATGCGCCGGACCCGGGAGGAGGCGGACATCGTCGAAATCGTCAAAGAGACCGTGATCCCTGATCTGGAACCCTTTGGTCTCGTCGAGGATTTCAACGCCACGCAGATGCAAGTGCACTTTCGTAGCACGCGAGGCGTGGTGCCCTACAGCTACCGGCGGGATTTGACGTTTGATGATTTGGCGCGCTTCGCGGAGAACGATTTCGACGTGCCTGGGGTGAAGGTGGAGGTGAAGCCGCTGCGGGTCTATCCGTTCGACGCAATGGCCAGCCACGTGATGGGTTACGTCAAGCAGCCGGACATTCAGACGGTGCCGATCGAGAGGCGGAAGGAATTCGACCACTACGTTCCAGACGAATATGGCGGGGCGGGGGTCGAGAAGACGATGGATGCCTACCTGCAGGGCAAAGCGGGTAAGCGAGTCCTTCGACGGGATGAGAAAGGGGTGATTCGGGGTGAAATCGCTTACGAACGGCCGAAGGCTGGGGCGGACGTGCATCTGACGATCGACGCGAAGGTGCAGTATGTGGCTGAACAGGCGATGCGAGTGATCGGGCGGGGAGCAGCGGTGGTGATGGATCCGCGGAACGGTGATGTTCTGGCGATGGTTTCGGTGCCCTCGTTTGATCCGAACCGATTCGTGCCGGCGGTTTCACCTGATGACTGGAAGCGCTACACAACGGACAAGGCGGCGCCGTTGTTCAACCGGGCGCTAAGCCAGCATCCGCCGGGGTCGACATTCAAGATTCCGGTTTCGCTGGCGGGGTGTTTGTCGGACTCCCACCGGCGGCGGTTCTACTGCGCGGGCGGCGTGCAGTATGGGGCGAAATACATGAAGTGCTGGATCGCGGGCCGGGGCGGGCGTCATGGATCGATTGGGATCAGTGACGCCATCAAGAAGTCGTGCAACTGCTACTTCTACCAATTTGGAAACCACACGGGGATCGAGAACATCGTCGAAGTGACGAGCTACCTGGGGTTGGGGCGGCCAACGGGCATTCCCCTGGACGGGGAGGCGCCGGGTCTGGTTCCGAGTCCGCAATGGCTGAAGCTGCAGGGGCTGCTCTGGAGCGATGCCTTCACGGCCATGACGTCGATTGGGCAGGGTTACGCCGAGGCGACGCCGCTCCAGATGTGCTCGGTGACGTGCAGCGTCGCCAACGGCGGGAAGGTCTACAAACCGCGGTTGGTCCGGAAGATCGTGGACCACGACGGGACGGTGGTGGTGCCGGACAAACCGGTGCTGAAGTATGATCTGACGGAGCAGGGGCTGACGTCCGACGAGGTGGAACTCGTGAAGCGAGGCATGTGGCAAGTGGTCAACGAGGCGGGGGGAACGGCGGGGCGCGCGCGGGCGGAGAATTTCGAAGTTTCCGGGAAGACCGGCACGGCGCAGACAGGGATTCCGAGCGAACCGACGAGTGCTTGGTTCATCGCCTTCGCGCCCTATGACGAGCCCGAGTATGCGGTGTCGGTGTTCGTGCACAACGGGGATTCCGGGGGCAAGGCGGCAGCACCGATCGCGGGGCATATTTTGAAGCAGTGCATGGCGATGAAGCACGGCTACGACCCGGCGCCCCGGGCGCTGGCGGAAGCGAAGGGGCACTTCGACAAGATCAATTTGGTCTCTTTCGACAACAGCGGTTTGGACCGCTATGTGGAGGGGGACGACGCGGACATGGCGGTGGAGTTGCCAGACGGCTTCCGTTATTCCGTGGCGACGTCGTCGTCTCGAACGTCGACGCACAATCCATCGATCCGGGCGCGAGCGGACTCCAGGGGTTCCGTGAGCAGCAGCTCGAGGTATCGCTCTAGCGATTATCGAAAGCCGCGCCAGCCGGTGAGACGGGCTCCTGCTCGCAAGAAGGAGGGGCTGTTCAAGAAACTATTTGGGGGAGGACGCCGGTGAGGAAGTCCGCGATTCGATGCGTCGATGAGGCGGGCGTTCTCCAGCAGGATTTTGCTCGAAGCCGGGCTTCCGGCGGACCAAGATCGGCGCGACCGCCCTCGACGGAGATGAACCTTTATCGCGATCAAGATTGAAAAGAATCAGGAAACTTTTTGCCGGGAAAAAGCTCAACGAAGGAAACCGAATCGTCATCAACTGCGAGAAGCTCGAGAACCGGGTGGCTCTCCTGGAGAATGGCTCCGTGGAGGAGTATGGGGTCGAGCGGGTCGATGAAGAGCAAATCGTCGGATCGATTTTCAAGGGGAAAGTGAAGAACATCGAGCCTGGGTTGAAGGCGATGTTCGTTGATATCGGGTTGGAGAAGAACGCCTTTCTTCACTTCTGGGACGCGATTCCGGAGGCGTTGGACAGCGGGATGGAAGAGGTCAAGAAGCCCGGCAAGAAGACGAAGAGAATCACGGCGAAAGACATTCCCAGCCTGTATCCGGTGGGGTCGGAGATTTTGGTTCAGGTGAGCAAAGGGGCGATCGGGAACAAGGGTCCGCGGATCACCACGAACATTTCGCTGGCGGGCCGTTTCATGGTTTTGATGCCGCGAAACGATCAGTTCGGGATTTCGCGGCGGATCGAGGATCCGAAAGAGCGGGAGCGGCTGCGGAAGATCATGGAGCGGATGGAACTCCCCGAGAACATGGGGATCATCCTACGAACGGTTTGTCAGGGCCAGCGCTACCGCTACTTCGTTCGGGATCTCAATATTCTGCTGGAGCAGTGGGAGCGAATTGAAAAGAACCGGGAGGAGATGCCTGCGCCGGCGTGCGTTTTCGAGGAGCCGGACATCATCGAGCGGACGGTTCGGGATTTCCTGACCGATGACATGGAGGAAGTGATCATCGACGACGAGGAAATTGCCGAGGAGGTGCGGGACATGGTGGGCCGGATCTCCCGCCGGGCGCGGGGCCGGATCACGACCTACAACGACCGGGAACCGATTTTCGAGAAGTTTGGGATCCAACGCCAGATCGACGATGCCTTTTTCCGGCAGGTTTGGCTGGAATGCGGAGGCTACCTGGTGATCGATGAGACGGAGGCGCTGATTTCGGTGGACGTGAATACGGGCCGGAACAAGGGGGGTGGGGAGAAGATGATTCTGGAGACCAACCTGGAAGCGGCGGAAGAAGTGGCCCGTCAGCTTCGTTTGCGGAACATCGGGGGGCTGATCGTGGTGGACTTCATCGACATGCGGAGCCGGAAAGATCAGCAGGCGGTTTACCGGGCGATGAAGGACCGCCTGAGGCGCGACAAAGCGAAGACGCAGGTGCTTCCGATTTCACAACTCGGGTTAATGGAGATGACCCGGCAGCGGCTGAGCGAGAGCCTGAGCGTGACGGTTTCCGAGCCCTGTGCTTACTGTGCTGGCAAGGGTATCGTGAAATCGGCGATGACGATGAGCGTGGAGCTCCAGCGGAAGATCGCGGCGTTGATGTATCGCGAGCATGGGCGGCCCGAGCACCTGGTCATCACGATTCATCCGGACGTGCTGCAAAGGCTGAAGACCGAAGATTCGCAGCTCCTGGTGGAGTTGGAGCGGCGTCACAGTGTCCGCTTCACCTTCCGGTCCGACCCCAGCTTCCACCGGGAGCAGATCACGATCGCGGATGGTCAATCGGGGGACGAGTACCGGACGTGAGTTTTCGATGATGATCGCGTGATCGAAGGAGTTCCAGGATATGAAACCGCCAACCGTTTTTCTCGACGAGCTGACCAACCCTGAACTCGAGGCGTTTCTCGAGTCTCATCACACGGTGTTCGTTCCGGTTGGTGCGACTGAACAACACGGGCCGCATTCGCCGCTCGGCACCGACGTTTTCATTCCACGGGAGATCGCGCGCCGGGTGGCGCTGGAGCGAGGCGACGCGCTGGTGGCGCCTTCTCTGCCCTACACGCTGTCGTATCCTCACCGGGGATTTACGGGCGAGTTCAGTTTGCGCATTGAAACCTTCATGGCGGTGATCCGGGATTTGGCGGTTTCGTTCGCGACCAGCGGATTTCGTCGGATCGTGTTTTTGAACGGTCACTACGACAACACCTACCCGATCGCCTACGGCTGCGCCCAGGCCGCCGACGATCTACCGGAAGGTGCGCGCGCTTTCCCCATCAATCACTGGGATGGCTATGCCCCGGGTGAACGGGATGATTTCGGGGCTCACGCCGGTTTGGGGGAAGCATCGATGGTGATGGCCATCAATCCCGATTGGGTGGACCCGGAAAAACTCAACGTGGAGCACCCGCCCTTGCCGCCGACGAAGACGGGGTCACCGGCGGTTCACACGGCATTTTTCTTCACCTCGCCGGGCAGCGTTCATCAGATCACGAAGTCGGGCACCTGGGGCGATGCGACGGGGGCGACGGCGGAGCGTGGCGAAGTTTTTTTGGCGCGGGGGGTGCGTTCGGTCAACGAGGTGTTGGAGGACATCGAGCGGACACTCCGGGAAGCGACGGTTCGCTGAAGGCGAGTGGTTGATTCCGGGGGATCCCGGGCGGAGGGTCTAGCATGAAGGCAGTGGTGCTGACTGAACCAGGGCAGCCGTTGGCGGTTCGCGAGGTGGCGGAACCTGGAGCCGGGGCAGGCATGGTCACCGTTCGTCTCCGGGCGGCGGCGCTGAATCGGCGGGATTTTTGGATCACGCAGGGAAAGTATCCCGGGATTCAGACGCCTTGTGTCTTGGGGTCGGATGGAGCTGGCGAGGTCGGGGGACGGGCGGTCATCATCAACCCGGGTTTGAACTGGGGCGAGAATCCGCGGGTGCAGGGGCCGGATTTCCGGATTCTGGGGATGCCGGACGACGGGACCTTCGCCGAAGCGGTGAGCGTGCCCGCGGGGCAGATTCACGATAAGCCAGGCCACCTGAGCTGGGAGGAAGCCGCCGCGTTGCCCTTGGCCGGCCTGACCGCGTTCCGGGCGCTGTTCTGGCAGGGGGAACTCGAAGCGAACGAAGCCGTGCTGATCACCGGTATCGGCGGTGGCGTTTCGGCGATCGCCTTGCGATTGGCGAACGCGGCTGGGGCCCAGGTGTTCGTCACCTCGTCGTCGCAAGAGAAGATCGATCGGGCTGTCTCGCTGGGAGCCGAAGCTGGGTTCAACTACCGGGAAGAGAATTGGGGTGAGGCACTCAAGGAGACGCACGGCGGCGTGGACCTGATCCTCGACGGCGCGGCTGGCGACGGCTACAACGAGCTGTTATCGGCGGTGAAACCGGGCGGACGGATCGTGCACTACGGCGGGACGGCCGGGGTTCCGAAGGATCTCGACATCCGCCGGCTGTTTTGGAATCAGGTGCGGATCCAGGGTTCGACGATGGGCTCGCCTCAGGATTTTCAGGACATGCTGGCCTTTGTGACGCAGCACGAGGTCAAACCGGTGGTCGACCGCGTCTTGCCGCTGGACGAAGGGGCGGAAGCCGTCGCGGGCATGGCTGAGATGGAGCAGTTCGGAAAGATCGTGCTTTCGTGCGGATGAGCCATTTCTAGAGCCCAGGCGTCCCGGGCATTTCGCCGCGTTTCCAGCCGTCGATCCGGCCGGAGCTGGGAATGAAGAGGCCGTTTTCTATTCGGGGCCGCACGTCGCGGTCTCGAGTGGGATTTTTCGGGATGGTATCGCCGGTTCGAGTCATCCAATCGTCGAGTTTCCGGCGGGCCTGACCGAGAATTTCGGCGTATTCGGGATTGGCGACCAGGTTCTGGAGTTGGTGCGGGTCCTTGCTGACGCGGAAGAGTTCTTCGGGCGGCGCGGGTTCCGCGAAGAGTCCCTGCTGTGCGGGAGTGGTCTTTCCGGCGGCATGGACCTTCCACAGCTCGACGCCGGAATCGAACCCGTAGGCCTCGATGCACAGGTTCATGCGCTCGGGAAAATGGTTCCGGATGTAGAGGAAATCTCCGAAGCGGACCATTCGCTCGTGGTTTTGGAAGACGTGCCAATTGTGTTCCGCGAAGGCGGTTTCGCGGATGGTGGCGGAGGGATCGCTGAACAGGGGGCGAAGCGAGCGGCCCTGGACCGAGGGTGCGGGTTCCAACCCGGCGACGTCGAGAATGGTGGCAGCAAGGTCGATGACGCTGACCAAGCTGGCGCTGACGGCGGGGTTGGGGATCAAACCGGGGTGACGGAGGACCAGCGGCGTTTTGATTCCGCTGTCGTAAAGGCGGGTCTTGCAGCGAGGGAAAGGCCGTCCGTTGTCGGCCATGACGAGGATGAGCGTTTCATCGAGGACGCCCTGACGCTCGAGTTCCGCGACGACCTTTCCGATGTCGTGATCGAAACGTGAAACTTCGTGGTAGTAGTGGGCCAGATCGGCCCGGGTCATGGGGCCATCGATGAGGTAGGGAGGGACGACGGCCTCGTCCGGATCGTAGGTGCGCACGTCTTCGGTGATCTGCCAGTCGCGATGGGCATCGACTGACGCGAACCAGAAGAAGAAGGGTTTCTTGCGAGGGCGTTCCTGGACAAGGCGAACCCACTCGGAGGTGAGGGCGGGTGCTTTGCCCGTAACGATGAGATCAAAGGCGCGATCCGGCCTTTTGACCATGTGATTTTTGCCGGCCAAAGCCGTGTGGTAGCCAGCCTGGCGGAGGATTTCAGGGAAGCGGATCTGATCCTCGGGCAAGGAGGTGTGCAGTTCGGGTGCGCCGGTGTTGTGCGGGTAACGGCCGGTGAGGATGCTGCAACGGCTAGGGCTGCAGCTGCTGGTCGTGAGGTAGGCCTCGGTGAACCGGAGTCCTTCGGCGGCAAGCCGGTCGATGGTGGGCGTTTCGACGGTGGGATGGCCGTAGCAGCCCAGATCGTCGTGCGAGACGTCATCCGCGATGAAGAGGAGGATGTTCGGTGGGGATTCTCCGGCCGGAACGGGGCTGGCGGCAAAGGTGGCTAGGAGGAGGAAGGCGTGGACGATCGATGGCTTCATGCTGGCTATGTCACGACGGATCTTCCAATGCTTTATCGACGGCTTCGACCAGGCGATCCACGGCATTGGGTTCCAGACCGTCCTGATAGAATCGCACGGTGCCGGACCGGTCCACGACGGCTAGGCGGTTGCTGTGGACGAGGTTAGCCATCATGACGCCGGCTCGTTCCGCTGGGTCTCTGGCTACCGGTAGGAGAAAGCTGGTTTTCACCAGGGTATCCAATTTCTCGACATCGCCGGTCAAGAAGGTCCAATCGTCGCTCGCGTCATAGGTGGTGGCGTATTTCAGAAGGCGCTCGGGGGTATCCGTCTGGGGATCGACACTGAACGACACGAAAGCGACGTCCTTATTCCCCGCAAAGTGCTCCTGCAGCTGCTGCATGCGCCGGCTGAGGACCAGGCACTCTGCGGTGCAAGAGGTGAAAATGAAGTTTGCCACCCAGACCTTCCCGGCCAGTGTCGCCGAACTGAAGGCGTTCCCGGATTGGTCGACGAGTTCGAAGGAATCGACCGACCGGTAGACCTGCAAGCTGACGGGTTCTTTGGAGGGGCCGCCGCAGCCGGATCCGATGCACAACGCCAGGGCCGTCACGAAGGGGGAGTAGAAACGGCGTTTGGTGGCAGGCGTTTCCAGCAGGATTTTCCGTGGCAAAAAGTGGCGGCTCATCGTAAGGGATTACGGACCAAAGCACTTATCTACGCCGATGAAAACTACCTTCCGCCGCCTGTTTTCCCTGAGCTCCGCTTTTTTGCTGCTCGCCGCTTGCACGCCCTCCGGCGACTCAGGAAATGGCACCGGTGACGAGGCAGAGACGACCATTTACGACGTTCGCGGGGTCCTGATGGAGACGAAGGACGAAGGGAAGGTGGCGGTGATCGACCACGAGGAAATCCCGGGATACATGAGAGCGATGGTGATGCCGTTCCGCGCCAAGAATCCGGCGGAGCTGGAGGGGTTGGAGCCTGGATCGGAGCTCGAGTTCGAGTTTCACGTCCAGGAGTTTTCCTCGTGGATTGAGGGCGTGAAAGCGACCGGAAAGAAGGTCGATATCGCCGACCCGGAAGAGCGACCCTCGGGCGGGGCTGGGGCGTCGCGGCTGCTCGAACCCGGGAGCGAGCTGCCGGACTACGAATTCGCGACGGAAGATGGGGAATGGGTGAAGCTCAGCGATTTTCGGGGTTCAGTGGTCGCGTTGACCTTCATCTTCACGCGGTGCCCGATGCCTGAGTATTGCCCTTTGATGATGAGGAAGTTCAAGAAGGTTTCCGACCAGCTCGAAGCCTCGGACGGGGTTCCGGATAACTGGCGTCTGCTCACGATCTCGTTCGACAATCTCCACGATACACCGGAGGTGATGGCGGCCTATGGTAAAACCTATGGTCAGGACCAGATCGAGCAGTGGACGATGTTGACGACCGACAGTTGCTGCACGGTGAACGAGATTGCGGCGAACGTCGGGCTGAAGTTTGGCGAAACGGAGACCGGCTCGTATCAGCATAACCTGCGGACGGTCGTTTTGGATCCGGACGGACGGATCACGCGGATTTTCACCGACGAGACGTGGGAGGTGGAGGATCTGACGACGGAAATGAGGCGGGTGCTGGCCATGGCCGACTCTTGACCGGCGCGGCTTCGTGCGCCAGCCCTTAGGGCTGATGAGCAGATCAAAGCCGTGCCTTCGCTGGATCATCAGCCTTCTCATCCTTAGCTCATGGGCCTTCTGCGCGTTTGCGCAGGGTGACGACGAATGGACCACGCTGGAATCGTGTCGCCTGGTTCCGTCTTTTCTGAACGACGGAGATTCCTTCCTGGTGGAAAGCGAGGGGCGTCGATACGTGGTGCGGCTGTATTTCGTCGATGCGCCGGAAGTGACGCCAGCTTATCCCGGGCGGGTTAAGGAGCAGGCGGCGTATTTTGGCTGCGCCGCGGATGAGATTCCGGGGATCGGGCGGGCGGCCTCCAAACACGCCGAGCGATTTCTCCGCGGACGCTTCACGGTGCACACGCGATTCGCCGACGGAGGTGGGAAAAAGAAGCGCTATCTGGGGATCGTCGAGCGCGATGGTGAGTTGTTATCGCAGGAACTGGTCAGGGAGGGTTTGGCGCGGATTCATGGCTATCGTCCGGAATCCGCTTGGCCGGGCGGGATGAGCGCGGAACGGATGCTACGGGAGCTGGGCCGCTTGGAAACCGGTGCCAAGTCCGGGGCGGCCGGAGCCTGGGGAGAACGGGGAGCAACGGCCTCGGCTTCTGGCAATCTGGATGATCGCGCTGAGCCGGCGGCGGAAGATGGCTATCCGGCGCTCCCTCCGCTACCGGGTGGGGAGAAGATTCCGCTGAATCATGCCTCCTCGGCGGAGCTTCAACAGGTTCCGGGCATTGGCGCGGTGTATGCTGGAAGGATCATGGCGGGACGACCTTGGGAGGCGCTGGACGAATTGACGCGGCTAAAGGGGGTCGGGCTGGGGAAAGTCACCCAGTGGTCGCCTTACCTCACGGTTCATCCGCCGCGCGCCCGGATTCCTCAGCCGGAGACGGCCGATTTCCTTCGCGAGCATGCGGGCCGGTTCACCGGACAGCGCATGAAGGTTTCGATTTTGGGGATCACGGAGATGGAATGGCCGGCTCCGGACGGATTCGTCGTGCTACTGGCGCACACGGGTCACGCCACGTCTTCCGGGGGCGACATCCCACTGTTCGTTCCGGAAGAACGTTTGGAGCGGGCGAAGGATTTTTTCTCCGGTAGGCGAGCGGGCCGGAGCGAAGCGATTTTGCACGACTATCAGGGCCGGCCCGTGCTGGTGATTCCTCGGGGATGACGATCGGGCAGTTGTGCCATGGATCGCCCGTGTGTAAGGGTGCTTCATGCCCCGGCTGGCTCTGCTGCAATCGCGCGGATTCGCAACCAAAGACGAGGCTTGGACCCGTCACGAAACCCTGGTCCGCGAGGCGGCGGAGCAGGGCGCGAACGTGGTTGTCACGCAGGAGCTCTTCCTGACGCCGTATTTCTGCCGCTTCCAGGATCCGGGACGATTTGATTTGGCGGACACGGTACCTGGTCCGGCGACGGAGCGGCTCTGCGGGCTGGCGAAAGAATGCGGCGTGGTGTTGGTGGGATCGTTTTTCGAACAGCGAGGGGCAGGGATTTACCACAACACGGCCGTGATTTGCGATGCGGATGGGACGTTTCTAGGCCTTTACCGGAAGGCGCACATTCCTCAGGACCCCGGTTTTGAGGAAAAATTCTACTTCACACCTGGCGACACGGGTTTTCGCGCCTGGGAGACGGCCGCGGGCCGGATCGGTGTCCTGGTATGTTGGGATCAATGGTTCCCGGAAGCATCGAGGCTCGTGGCGCTGGATGGGGCGCAGCTGATCCTCTATCCGACGGCGATCGGCTGGTTGCCATCGGAGAAAGGGTCTCTCGGGGAGGCGCAGCACACGGCTTGGGAAACGGTTCAGCGGGGGCATGCGGTGGCCAATGGCTGCTACGTGGCGGCGGTCAACCGGGTCGGCGTCGAGAGCGGGACGGAGTTTTGGGGACAGTCCTTCGTGGCGAACCCCTACGGCGAAGTGATCGCGCGCGCCCCTTCGGACGACGCGTGCATCCTCTACGCCGACATCGATTTTGCCCAAGTGGAATCGTTTCGCCGGATTTGGCCGTTTTTCCGGGACCGGCGGATCGATGCCTACGGCGGATTGGACGAGCGGTGGGGGACGTCGCGTTGACCGGATGAGTTGCCCCGCTGAACTCGGCTTCGTCATGCCACCCGAGTGGTCGCGACAAGCGGCCGTCTGGATGTCGTGGCCGACTTGGGATCCCCGCCATTGGGGCGGTAGCCAGCACGCGGCGATCGAGGCGAAGATGGCGGAAATCGTTGCTGCAATCGCGCGGTTCGAACCCGTCCGCGTCAACGCCGCGTCCTGGGCACACGAGGCCATTTGGAAGGCTCTGCACCGGGCGCGAGCCGACGTGGCGGTGGTGGAGCTTTTTGAGCACCCGAACGACGACGTCTGGTGCCGCGACCATGGGCCGGTCTTCGTGAAGCATCGCGAAACGGGCGAGGTGGCGGTGACCGACTGGGAGTTCAACGCCTGGGGTGGTAAGTTCCCGCCGTGGGACCGGGACAACGCCATTCCGCGCCGGATTGCCACCCGGCTGGGCATGCGCCGCTTTGACGGCGGGATGGTGCTCGAGGGAGGCGCGATCGAGGTCAACGGGGCGGGTCAGCTGATGACGACGGAGGCGGTTCTCCTTCATCCGAACCGGAACCCGAATTTGGACCGGGGCGAGGTCGAGCAGCGGCTCCGCGCGGGCTTGGGGATGGACGAGGTGCTCTGGCTGGGCTCGGGGATCGATGGAGACGACACCGATGGCCATGTCGACGACGTGGCGCGCTTCATCGATGACGGGACGATCATGGTGGCGGAAGACCCCGAGCCGGCGTCGCCGAACCATGCCACCCTGCGGGCGAATCGGGAACGGATCGACAGCTTCCGAACGCGGGGTGGCGGACGATTCGAAGTGGTGGGGATGCCGATGCCGCAGGCGTGCGAGGTCCCAGGGTGGCGGTTGCCGGTGCTTCCTACTTCATACGTCAATTATCTTCTGGTCAACGGCGGGGTGTTGGTGCCGACGTTTCGTCAACGTGGGAACGATGAGCGGGCGTTGGGACTGCTGCGGGAAGCGTTTCCGTCGCGGGAGGTGAGCGGGATCGATTGTTTGGAGTTGGTGGAGGAAGGAGGAGCGCTGCACTGTCTAACGCAGCAGGAACCGGCGAGCGTCGGATGATTCGAGGATGGGACGCGATGGAGATGGCGGGCGGTTTAATTAGTCCTTGCAAAATATTCGTATTCCCTTATTAGTAAGGCATGGTGGGTTTGCTAGTGTGTGGCTGGATGGCCCGCCGCGGTGACCAGCCAAAGAACTCCAAGAAAGAGAAAGAATCCCTATGTCCCTGAATGCGCCCACGAAGATGTTTTTCATGATCTCACTGGTTCTGGCCGCGTTGGCCTGCGTCGTGATTTTCACATCGGTCAGTATTCCGATCGTTAGCGCTTATGCCACTTACGTCCTGCTAGGAGCTTATGTGGTGTTGGCGGCGAGTTGTGTGTTGAAGGGGGTCTGACGACCCGAGATGAGTGTGCCAACCTTTGGCCGGCCTTTCCGGGGTCCGGTCGGAGACGAGAGCCGTGCTTCCTTTGCGGGAGTGCGGCTTTTGTCGTTTCCTGGGAATGGAAAATCGGTGGGTTCTTCCGTAACGCAGGGCTTTTCATGGCGTTTAAAGAAGGGTAGGGTCGAGTCGTCCCGTCCCATCACCACTTCCCGTGCCCACAGAATCAGATGCTTCCGGCCGGACTTCAGGAACGTCCCCGCTGGATTTCGTGCCGCCTTCGGTCGAAGAGCTGAACGGTGCGCTGGAGGCCTACGATGTTTTGGAGATTTTGGGGCGCGGAGGGATGGGCGCGGTTTACAAGGCGCGCCAGGCGAGTCTCGACCGCTTGGTCGCCATCAAGATTCTGCCGAAATTCGACGACGAAGCGGGGGTGGCGTTTGCTGAGCGGTTTCAACGCGAGGCGAGAGCGCTAGCGAAGCTGAGTCACCCGAACATTGTGGGGGTGTATGACTTCGGGGAGACCCGCGACGGCTATCTCTACATTGTGATGGAGTATGTCGACGGGACGGATTTATTTCAGCTGATCCGGACGGGGGAGCTGGGTTTGGAGCATTTTTACGGATGGATCCCTCAGCTCTGCGATGCGCTGGAGTATGCGCACTCGCGCGGGGTCGTGCACCGGGACGTGAAGCCGGCAAACATTCTCATTAGCCGTGAGGGCGAGCTGAAGGTGGCCGATTTCGGGCTGGCGAAGCTGAGCGGTGTTCCGGGCGAGAGCATGCCGGCGTTGACCGTCACGAACGTGTCGATGGGCACGCCGGACTACGCGGCACCCGAGTCTTGGGAAAGCGCGGGGGATGTGGATCACCGGGCGGACCTGTATGCGGTCGGGGTGATGATGTATGAGATGTTGACGGGAAAAGTGCCGCGCGGGGCGTGGAAACCTCCGTCGGTCCTGGATCCCTCGTTGGATCCCCGGTTGGATGAGTTGATCTCGCGCGCCATGGACTCCGATCCGGATTCGCGAATCCAGAGTGCTTCGGAGATTCGGACCGCAGTGGTCGACATTCACCAGACGCCGGACCGGGGAGCGATCTCCGGTGAGCGGGCACGCCGGCTCTTGACGGGGCCGGTGGCGGTTTCGGCCGAATCGGAGGTGGCAACCGTGCGGCAGGGGAGGAAGAACACGGGACTGGTTCTCGGGCTGCTGGGTGGGCTGGCCGTGACGGTGGCCGCTGTCGGGGCGGTGATGGTTTTCGGGCCGGACCGTGAGCCGGCGGATGATTTCGTCCATGTCGAGGGCGCGGCTCGGGAAGATGAGACGCCTGATGGAGTCGAGGCACCCGCCGAAGAATCTGTCGCGTCCGCCGATTCACAAGGGTCAGGAACGGTTGGGAAGACGGAACCGGAGAACGAGGTCTCTGGTCCGGAGGAGCCGGTTGAAATCGCGGGGGTCGAGCCGTCTTCGGATTTGCCTGGCGAGACGTCTGTGCCGCGCCCGCGGGAACCTGGCGACTTCCATTCGGCGATGCCTCCTGGCGGTGGAGAGCGTCCCGGGCTGCCGCTTCATCCAGATCCTGGGCCGCCCATGCCCCGGCCGGTGCTTCCCGAGGGGTTTGTTCATTTGACGGGCTTAATCGATTTGGAGCGGGACGGCCGCCACGGGGAATGGGAAGGGGGCGCGGGAGACAGGTGGGTGGCCACGGGGGAGGACGTGTCGGTGCTGGAGATTCCCGCGGTGTTGCCGGGATCCTACGATTTTCACGTGATGGTTCAGTCGGAAGCGGGACGGGGGCCCGTCTACGTGGCGTTCCCGGTTGGCCGGAGCCGAGGACTCCTGGTCTTGGGCGGCGAAGCCGAGGGGGGAGGGCGCCTGGGCCTGGAGCTTCTGGACGGGGAGGGATTCGAAGACAACGGGACGGCGGTGGAGGGACAGTGGCTGCGGGATGGCCGGCCGCATGCCATTGGGATCTACGTTCGGCTCGCCCGCGGAGGCCATGCGAATGTCCGGGCGTTCGTCGACGGACTGGATTTGCTCCATTGGCAGGGCGACTCGGCGCGGCTGGAATTGCCGGATCCTTGGTCGGAGCTAAGGCCGTCGCGGGTGGCGGTGGGCAGCGGGGCGGGAGCGCCCGTGGCGTTTTCGAGTTTTGGGTGGCGGGAAGCGCCGCGGGGACCCGGTATGAGGGAGATGGACGATGGCAAGCCCGGGCGGCCGATGGACGAGCGATTAACGCCGGCACCGGTTCAGCGGTTGTTCACGGAGTTGTGGGAGGAGATGGAAGGGGAGTTGCGCGAGGCGGCCCTCGATGAGTTCGAACGGGGTGTTTCGGATTTGAACGCGAAGTATGTCAAAGCGCTGCAGGGGGTGAGGGCGAAGTATGAGGAGGGGGCGATCGCGAACCTGGACGAGGAGATTGCCCGGATCGAAGCCGGCGACGGCCCGGGTGATTTCGAGCCGTCGCACTTTGCTCAGCATCGCCGGGTCTATTTGGAGGAACTCGCGAAACTGGAGGAGACCCGGGACAGAGCTGCCGAGCAGGTGTTCCTGACCTCCCTGGAGCGACTTCGCGAAGAAACCCGGGTTTTTCGCGGTCAACGGGAGCAGTGGTTTCTGAGGGAGGCGCGGCAGCGTTTGGCGGAGCGATTCGAAGAATTCGGCCTCGATGGGCGGGCGGGGCAGGGACAACCGCGGTAAGACGAGTCGTGGATCTGGCGGAGGACGAGGCTCACGTCTGGGTGGCGATCCCCGAGCGTTTCGCGACGCCGGAAAGGGTGGCGTGGTGTGAGTCGCTGCTGGATGAATCGGAGCGGGCGCGCAGGAACTCGTTTCGGTTTGAGGACGACGCGCACCACTACCGGGTAGCGCACGCTCTGGTCCGGGCGGTGCTTTCTCGCTACGCCGGCTGCGACCCGGCTGAATTGAGGTTTCAGCAGGCGGGTCATGGCAAACCGGTGCTGGTCGCGCCCCGGGTGGTTCCGGAGCTGGAGTTCAATCTCACGCACACGAAGGGACTGGTGGCTTGTGGCATTGCGCGGCGTCCGATTGGCGTGGACGCCGAGCCGTCGGGGCGCCAGTTCGACGAGGCGGTGGCGCGGCGGGTTCTGCAACCTGGGGAGATCGAAAGGCTGAACCGGTTTCCAGCTGAGGCGCGGCGGCGGGAATTTCTCCGTTACTGGACGCTGAAAGAGGCGTGCATGAAGGCAACCGGGCTGGGGTTTCGGCTGGAGCCACGCGGATTTGCCATGGAGTGGCCGGGGAAGGGGGAGGAGGGACCGATTGTGAGGTTTGGGCCGAAACAGATCGCGTGGGAGGGCCGTTGGGCGTTCAAGGAAGCGCCGGGAGCCAGCCGCACGCATCTATTGTCTGTGGCGGTTCGGGACACGCCGGTTCGGGAGATGCGTTTTCGGTTCGAAGGCTTTGAACCGGCGTGAGCACGGTGGGTCACGGGTTGATCCGCCGCCCAATCCACCAGATCGCGGTGAAGCTTCCTGCGCCGAGGGAAAAGGTGACGAGCGCGAGGAGGAGCAGTTGGCGGTTCATGGGAATGATGAGCAAGGCGGCCAGGAACTGGAGGATGATGATCGTGATGAGCAGGTTCACGATGAATTGATGGCCCCGGCCGTGAATGAATCGCGCGCCAGCAGGGGCGCCGATGGCCACGACGGGAACAGCCACCCACCAATAGTGCCAGGTTTCCACGGCGATCGGGGCGGCGTTGTCTCCGCCACCGAGCATGCGCCAAGCGAAGCCAGCCAGGCTGTTCGTGGCCATCAGAATGACCGACGTGGGCGTTGCCACCTTCTCACAGATCCGGAATCCTAGGACGAGCAGGGCAAAGATCAGGATATCCAGTCCACTGCCGAGCAGCCCGGTGATGATTCCGCCCAATGTGCCCGCGAGGAAGAGCCCTCCAATGGTGAGAGGTCCTCGCCTCGGAAGGCGGAGGTGGCGAACGGGTCGCTCCAGATGGTGCACGCGCCAGAGGGCCACGCCAAATGCCGACCAGAGAGCGACGAAGAAGACTTTGACGGAGGTCGCGGAGAACCAGTGTTGCACCCACTCGAGGCCGATAATGATGCCGGCGATCCCGCCCACGCCGCAGATGGCGAGGACCGTGGTATCGACCGGGATCCGGCGAATCGCGATGGCGAAGGAGGCGGAGGTCATGCCGACGGATTGAATCATGAGCGAGAAATCGCGGGCGTTCTTGGGATCGATTTCGAAGATCAGGGTCATGACCGGGAAGGCGATGGCGCCACCGCCCATGCTGGTGGATCCGGCCACGAACGAGCCGAAAGCCATTGTCACGGACATGAACCAGTTGGTGGCGAAGAGGTCCCATCGAAGCCCGGACGTCATGGCGATGGCCCAAATCAACCAGACCAGGCCGATGAGGCCGGCGTCGAGATTGCGGCGAAGGGCAAGTAGGGGTTGGGACATGGTTCGGCGAGGAGACGAAGGCCTATACGCATGGTTGAGACAAGCGGGGCTTTTTGGGGGAGTAAGATGGTGCGGGAGGAAGGGGAGGCGAAGACTTTAAAAAGACGGCTAAAAGTCGCAGGATTGTTTTGACAGGTGAGGGGGCACGGCTACAATGCCCGACGCTTCGTGCCGCAATGCTGTTTTGCGGTCCGTTTCTTCGTCTCCAGGTCTGGCGGGGTTTAGATCCGTCGAATGGGAGAGCGGGGGTGGATCGCCGATGGTAGGAGTGGGTTGCAGCCGGGGGTGGGATGACCGCCATCTCGTTGCTAGCGAGGCTCTTGTAGCTCAGGGGTAGAGCACTTCCTTGGTAAGGAAGAGGTCACGGGTTCAAATCCCGTCAAGAGCTCCACGTGGGAACCGGAGCGACGCTGAGAAGCACCTCCTTGATCTGACATTCATTTAAATATTCGACAAAGGAAACCCAAGCAAAATGGCGAAGGAAGCATTCAAACGGGACAAACCGCACGTGAACGTGGGAACGATTGGTCACGTTGACCATGGGAAAACCACTCTAACAGCGGCGATTACGAATACGTTGGCCGAGAAAGGTTACGCCGAGAAAAAGGCCTATGACGAGATCGATGCGGCTCCCGAGGAGAAGGCGCGCGGGATCACGATTTCGACGGCACACGTGGAGTATCAGACGGATAACCGTCACTACGCTCACGTCGACTGCCCCGGCCACGCTGACTATGTGAAGAACATGATCACAGGAGCGGCCCAGATGGACGGGGCGATTCTCGTGGTGAGTGCGGCGGACGGTCCGATGCCGCAGACCCGGGAGCACATTCTCCTGGCTCGTCAGGTTGGGGTTCCGGCCATTGTGGTTTTTCTGAACAAGACCGACCAAGTCGACGACGAAGAGTTGCTCGAGTTGGTGGAGATGGAGATTCGGGAGCTTCTGAGCCAATACGAGTTTCCAGGCGACGACATTCCGGTCGTGAAGGGATCGGCGCTGAAGGCGCTGGAAGGGGACGAGAAGCACATGCAGGCGATCCTTGATCTCATGGCCGCCGTCGACGACTACATTCCCGAGCCGGACCGCCCGGTGGATCAGCCTTTCCTGATGCCGGTCGAAGACGTGTTCTCGATTGAAGGACGAGGGACGGTGGCGACGGGCCGGATCGAGCGCGGCATCGTCAAAAAGATGGAGGAGGTCGAGATCGTGGGCATCAAAGACACGGTCAAGACGACGGTGACGGACATCGAAATGTTCCGGAAACTTCTCGACGAGGGGCAGGCAGGCGACAACGTGGGCTTGCTTCTTCGCGGTGTGAAGAAGGAGGACATTGAGCGGGGCCAAGTGATTGCCAAGCCAGGCTCGGTGACGCCTCACAAGAAGTTCAAGGCGCAGGTTTACGTCCTCAGCAAAGATGAGGGAGGCCGTCACACGCCCTTCTTCAGCAACTACCGCCCGCAGTTCTATTTCCGGACGACCGACGTGACCGGAAGCATCAAGCTACCCGATGGGGTGGAGATGGTGATGCCCGGGGACGACGTCGAGATGGAGGTCGAGTTGATCACGCCGATTGCGATGGAGAAGACGATTCGTTTTGCCATTCGCGAGGGTGGCCGGACGGTGGGAGCCGGTCGTGTGAGCGATATTCTGGACTGATCGATTGGATTCAGCGGAGAGCGTTTTCTGGCTGCTGATTGAAGCGGCCCAGCGCGGCGGCCGGGTGACCGGCCGCTTTTTCCGCTAGAGAAATTCGATTGGAATTTGTCAAACTAAAAATTTAAGCGATTGTCACGAAACCGGAGAGGGTAGTAGCTCAATTGGTAGAGTAGCGGTCTCCAAAACCGTTGGTTGTGGGTTCGAGTCCCGCCTACCCTGTTTTTTTGGTGACCGGGCGTTTGCGGCAGAGTTGGGCGGACGTTGAAGGGATTTTGGATTGGGAATGAAGCGGCTGATTAAATACTTCGGTGAGGTAAAAGCTGAGTTGCACAAAGCGACTTGGCCGTGGGATCCTCGGGAGAAGGGCGTCAAGCGCTACAAGGAACTGATCGACTCCACGCTGGTCGTGTTGGTGGCCATGATCCTGCTCGGTGGCTACGTGGCCTTCGCCGACCTCGTGCTGATGAACGCCGTCCGTTTCTTGATGCAAGGTGTTCCGGGCTGAGGTCTGGATTGTTAACGACGATATTTTCTCAAAGTGCCCTCCGTTCCGTCTCCAGAAAACCAGTGGTATGTGGTTCAGGTCCTTTCGGGCCATGAACAGAAGGTCCACGACAACATCGCCCGGCGGATCGAAGCGGAGGAGATGTCTGACCGGATTTTCGAGGTGCTGGTGCCGAAGGAAAAGGTTTCGGAGGTCAAACGGGGCGAGAAACGTGAGACCACTCGCAAATTTTTTCCGGGTTACATCATCGTGAACATGCACTTGCTGGATCCGGACGGGTCGCTGGTGGGAGAGACGTGGTATTTCATCCAAGAGACGCCGGGCGTGATTAATTTTGCCGGGGCAAAAAGCCGGCCGATGCCGATGAAGCAGTCGGAGGTCGATAGCATGCTGGCGCAGATCAAGCAGGGCGAGGAGGGAACGAACTACGCGGTGCAGTTTGAAGTCGGCGAGACGGTGAAGGTGGCCGATGGTCCATTCGAGAGCCAGAACGGCACGGTGGAAGAGGTGGACCTGGAGCGCGGGATGCTGCGGGTGACGGTGAATATTTTTGGGAGGGAGACCCCGGTGGATTTGGAGTTTTGGCAGGTGGAAAAGGCCTGAGGATTTGGATTTCGAACGAGTAGGAGAGTTCAGACATGGCGAAAGAGGTAGTCAAAGTCATTAAGTTGCAGATCAAGGCGGGGCAGGCCAACCCAGCGCCTCCGGTGGGACCCGCGCTCGGTCAGGCGGGGGTGAACATCATGGCGTTCTGCAAGGAGTTTAATGCGGCCACACAGAGTCAGGGGGGCGATTTGTTGCCCACGGTCATCACGGTTTACAAGGACAAGAGTTTCTCCTTCATCACGAAGCAGCCGCCCGCGGCCGTGTTGCTGAAGAAGGCGGCAAACATCGCCTCGGGTTCGGGCGAGCCGCACAAGAAGAAGGTGGCCAAATTGACGAAGGATCAGCTTTTGGAAGTGGCGAGGGCCAAGATGTCGGATTTGAACGCGAGCGATGAAGAGGCTGCCTGCCGGATTTTGGCCGGCACGGCCCGGCAGATGGGAATTGACATCGCCGACTGAAAATCTCCTGGCCGAACTGGTTGATCCGGAGAGGCCTGAACACCAACCCGGCAGGAGGGCGAAGCCCGTTTGGACTGCCTTCGAGACATGGCAAAAAAGCGAAGCAAACGATATATCGAAGCGGCCAAACTGGTCGATTCGGACCGGAAATACCCTTTGGCGGAGGCGATTGGGGTTTTGAAGAAGTTCCCCGCACCCAAGTTTGATCAGTCGGTGACGCTGTCGTTCAAGCTGGGTGTCGATCCGAGACAGTCCGACCAGATGGTTCGTGGGACCTGCGCCTTGCCCCACGGCAGTGGTAAGCAAGTTCGCGTGGCAGTTTTCGCCGACGGCGAAGCGGCGGATGCAGCGCGGCAAGCCGGGGCGGAGTTCGTTGGAATGGATGATTTGATCAAGAAGGTGCGCGACGAGGGATTCCTCGACTTCGACGTGGCGGTGGCGACGCCGGCGGCGATGAGCGAAGTGCGGAAGTTGGGCCGGGTTCTCGGGCCTCGCGGGCTGATGCCGAATCCGAAGACGGGCACCGTGACGGAGGACACGGCCAAAGCGGTGAACGAGGTGAAAGCGGGCCGTGTGGACTTCAAGGTGGACCGGAATTCGAACGTTTCGGTGGCCGTTGGAAAAGCTTCCTTCACGGAGGAAAAACTCATCGAGAACAGCCAGGCGATCGTCGACGCGGTGCAGAGTGCAAAGCCGAACTCATCGAAGGGCATGTATCTTCAGGCGGCGACGCTGGCGGGCACGATGTCTCCCGGGGTCAAACTCGACTTGGCCTTACTCGCACGCTGAACCCCAGGATCCAACGACCGACCTCATTCGACATGAATCCGGATAAACAGATCATCATCGACGAATTGCTCGACCGGCTGAATCAGTCGCCGTTCGTGATCGTCACGGAATACACGGGGATCACCGTGGACCAATTTGCCGAGCTTCGCAGCCGGCTGCGAGAAACCGGTTCGCGCTGTCAGGTGGCGAAGAACTCCTTGGTGAAGCGAGCTTTGCGTGAATTGGAGGCGCCCGCCGAAGTGGGGGACAGCCTCAAAGGCCAGACGGCGATCGTGACCGGAGACTCGGACATTTGCGCCGCGGCGAAAGTGTTGAATTCGTTCATCGACGAGTTCCGGAAGCCAACGCTGAAATCGGGATTGTTGGACGGCAAGTTTTTGACGGCCCAAGAAGTGGCTGGGCTGGCCGATCTTCCGCCGAAGGAAGTGTTGATCGCGAAGCTTCTGGGCGTTTTGAATCAGCCTGGAGTCAATCTGGTGCGCTTGCTGAACGAGCCGGGAAGCCAGTTGGTTCGGGTGCTCAACGAACCTGGTTCGTCGTTTGCGCGCGTGCTCCAGGCGAAGGCGGCTCAAGACTAGCCGGAAACGATCGAATTGAGAAAACTTTGAACAGACGATCCGGTCCCTTGGTCCGGAATCACCATTAAAAAACAAAAAAAAGGGTTTTTGTCGGGCCTCTGGCGAGAGGACTGAAATGGCGGGGCGCTCTTCGCTGCGACGAGACCCATTACTAAAATGCCAACAACCGAAGAACTAGTAGATCAGTTGAGCGGGCTTACCGTCTTGGAGATTTCCGAGCTGGTGAAAGCCCTCGAAGACAAATGGGGCGTTTCCGCGGCGGCTCCCGCCGGGGGAATGATGATGCCAATGCCCGCAGCGGGTGGTGGCGGCGACGCCGGTGCCGAAGCTGCAGCGGAGGAGAAGACGGAGTTCGACATTGTCCTTGATGCGTTCGGGGATAACAAGATCGCCGTGATTAAGGAAGTGCGTGGTGCCGTTCCCGGCCTTGGGCTCGGCGACGCGAAAAAGCTCGTCGAAGAGGCTCCTTCCACGATCCGTGAAGCGGTTCCCAAAGAGGAAGCCGAAGAGATCAAGAAGAAGCTCGAAGAGGCTGGCGCCAAGATCACCCTTAAGTAGCGGCTTCGGCCCATGAGTCTTCCGAGACTCGCAATCATCACTGATCTGCGCCGGGTTCCATCCCTGGCGTGAGATCAGACCACGACCCGGGGGTTTCGTCCCAAGCGGCTTCCGGTTTCCCCAACATCCTCCACCTGACATCACCCTCCCCTTCAGCCAAGAGCCCACCGGTTTTCACGCTGCCCGTCTTCTCTAGCCCTCGAACATCCGTCCTGCTCCCCGAATCGAATAACCCGTTGACGCCAGATCCATCCGAATTGTCTCGCCCCGCCTTTTACCCCTCATTTCCCAGCTCCGGTCCCGCCGTCGTCATCTTGGTCGAACCGTTTCACCGATCGACCGCGCCAGACGCGTCCCGGAAGAAGTCCCCCGGCTCCACGACAGGTTGCCTGCCGCCGAAAGAAATCGGATAGCAGGCTACTCGATCGTGTGGTTGCCGGCCTGTGGCCGCCCCGCCGTGATGCGACGCCCTTCCACGCCCTCCCAGTCCCCGCTCACGCCAACTTTCCCTTGACAGAGATCTCTCGATCCCGAGAGCCCTCAACCTAACCGCCGAACAAAAAGAAACTTATGGAAAAACTCGAACGAAAGTATTTCGGGCAAATCACCGAACCGGTCGAACCTCCGAATTTGATCGAAGTTCAGATCGATTCCTACAGGGAGTTTCTCCAGCAGGATGTTCCCCCTTCTAAAAGGAAAGCGACCGGCTTGCAAGCGGTTTTCAAGGAGGTCTTCCCCATCGACAGCTATGACGAGAAGTTCCGTTTGGACTTCGTGAGCTATGAGGTAGGCGACCCGAAAATGACCGCTCTCGAATCGATGCGGGAAGGCGAATCTTTCAGTGCTCCGCTCTACGTGACTTTTTCACTCACCGACGAATCGGGCACGAAAGAAGAACGGGTTTACATGGGCGAGCTGCCGCTCATGACGCGGCGCGGAACGTTCGTGATCAACGGGGCGGAGCGCGTGGTGGTGAGCCAGCTGCACCGTTCGCCAGGGGTTTGCTTCGAGCGTTCCTATCACCTCAACGGCAAGGAACTCCACGGCTTCCGGATCATCCCGGACCGGGGATCGTGGCTCGAAGTGCAGTTCGACACCAACGACCTGCTCTACGTCTATCTGGATCGCCGCCGCCGCCGGCGGAAGTTTCTCGCCACGACCTTCCTGCGAGTGATCGGATACGCGACGGACGCGGAGATCATCCGCGAGTTTTACGATATTGAGGAACTGACACTGCGGGAGGACATCGACGAGGAGCAGCTCAGCTCCAAGGTGCCCTTCGAGGATCTAAAGGATGGCGACGTCGTGCTGTGCAAAGCTTACGAACCGATGACGGTTGGCGTGGTGAAGCAACTCATGGCGCTCGGCTACAAGACGGTTCCGGTGGTGGACATGAGCGAAGACGATTTGCTCATCAAGTCACTGAAGAAGGATCCGGCGCATGACGAGGAAGAGGCGTTGAAGGATATCTACAAGCGACTTCGACCCGGAGATCCTCCGACGATTCCCAATTCGAAGGCGCTTTTGAAGCGGCTCTTCTTCGATCCGAAGAAGTATGACCTGACGCGAGTTGGCCGTTACAAGATCAAGCAGAAGCTGGATCTCAAGGTGGGCGACGACGTCCGGGTGATGGACGCGGATGACTTCGTCGAATCGCTCAAGTACCTGCTTCGACTGAAAAAGGGGGACGGGGTTCTGGACGACATCGATCACCTGGGCAGCCGGCGAATCCGGGCGGTGGGTGAGCTGCTGGGGAACCAGTGCCGGGTCGGTTTGGCGCGAACCGAACGTTTGGTCAAGGAGCGGATGACGCTCTACGACGTGAACATCGAGGCCATGACGCCGGGGAAACTGATCAATCCGAAGGCGCTGAGCGCGGTCGTTCGCGACTTTTTTGGCCGGTCTCAGCTGAGCCAATTCATGGATCAGACCAACCCGCTTTCCGAGCTGACGCACAAGCGCCGTCTATCGGCTCTAGGGCCCGGGGGGTTGAATCGCGATCGTGCGGGATTCGAGGTGCGCGACGTGCACCCTTCGCACTATGGCCGGATCTGTCCGATTGAGACGCCGGAAGGTCCGAACATCGGGTTGATCAACTCCATGTCGACCTTTGCGCGGATCAACGAGTTCGGGTTCATCGAGACGCCTTATCAGAAGATCGTCGACGGCAAGGTTCAGTCGGAGATCGAGTATCTGACGGCGGACCAGGAAGAGCACCACATGATCGCGCAGGCGAACAACCGGTTCAATCCAAAGACGGGCGTCTTCAAAGAGAAGCGGATCACGGTTCGTTACCGGGGGGATTTCCTCGAGGTCGAGCCCGATCGAGCTTCCTACATGGACGTCTCGCCGAAGCAGCTGGTTTCGGTGGCGGCGAGCCTGATTCCCTTCCTCGAGCACGACGATGCGAACCGCGCATTGATGGGATCGAACATGCAGCGCCAGGGTGTCCCTCTGCTCGTTTCGGATTCTCCTTATGTCGGGACCGGGATGGAGGAGAAAGTGGCGCGCGATTCACGAGCCGTGGTCGTGGCCGAGGGCGACGGGGTTGTCGCGGCGGCGACGGCGGAAATGATTGTGACGACGCCGGACGGAAAACTGCCGGTGTCGGATCGGGAGTTCTTAAGCGACGTGAATTGCGTCAAGGCCAACGCCAGCAAGGGCATTCACGTTTATCCGCTGCGCAAGTTCATGCGTTCGAACGCGGGGACATGTATCAACCAGAAGCCGGTTGTGCGCCGTGGCCAGAAGGTGAAAACCGGCCAGGTCCTTTGTGATGGCCCCAACACCGAGAATGGGGAGTTGGCCGTGGGGCGGAACGTGTTGGTGGCCTTCATGCCGTGGAACGGTTACAACTTCGAGGACGCGATCACCATCTCCGAGCGGGTGGTGAAGGAGGATGTTTACACCTCGATTCACATCGATGAGTTCGAGATTGGGGCGCGAGACACGAAGCTGGGGCCGGAAGAAATCACCCGCGATATTCCAAACGTGGGGGAGGAAGCCCTTAAGCACCTCGGCCCGGACGGGGTCATTCGTGTCGGTGCCGAGGTTCGTCCTGGCGACATCCTCGTGGGCAAGATCACCCCCAAGAGCGAGACGGAACTGGCGCCGGAGGAGCGTTTGCTTCGGGCGATCTTTGGTGAGAAAGCGGCGGACGTTAAGGATACCTCGCTCCGGGTGCCGTCTGGCTGCACCGGGATCGTGATGGACGTGCGAGTTTCGTCACGCAACACACCGGCTAAGGAAAAGCTGTCCAAGGCGGAGAAAGAGCGTCAGCAGAAGGAAATCGACGAGGAGTGGAAGCGCAAGACCGAAGAGCTGACCGATCAGCTCACGGAAAAGCTCTCGGGCATTCTGCTCGGCGAAAAGATCGCTCTGGACGTGGTGGACAGCTCGACCGGCGAGATCATCGTTCCGGCGAACAAGAAAATCACGAAGACCCTGCTGCGGAAATTGGCCGAAGCCTACGATACCATCGAGATCGAGCACAGCCCGATCCGCGTGAAGATCATGGAGATCGTCGGTGGCTTCGAGCAAAAGTTTTCGGACGTTAACGAGGAGCGCGAAACGAAACTCGACGCCATTGAAAGCGGTGACGAGGTCGATCCGGGCATCATCAAGCAGGTGAAGGCCTACGTCGCCAAGAAACGGAAGCTTTCGGTGGGCGACAAGATGGCTGGACGCCACGGGAACAAAGGTGTGGTGGCCAATATCGTTCCGGAGCAGGACATGCCCTTCCTGGAGGACGGGACGGTGGTGGACATTTGCCTGAACCCGCTGGGTGTTCCGAGCCGGATGAATGTCGGGCAGGTCCTGGAAACCCACCTTGGCGTGGCGGCGAAGGCGTTGGGCTTCAAAGTGGCGACGCCAGTGTTCGACGGCATCTCCGAGGCGAAAGTGATCGAGTATATGAAGGAGGCCCAGAAGGTCGACGGTTACACATGGATTGGTGAGGACGGCAAATCCGTGCTTTACGACGGCCGGACGGGCGACCCGTTCCACCAGCGCGTGGTGGTGGGGATCATCTACATGCTGAAGCTGGGCCACCTGGTCGAAGACAAGATTCACGCCCGGGCAGTAGGTCCTTACTCACTTGTCACGCAACAACCGCTGGGCGGCAAAGCGCAGTATGGCGGCCAGCGCTTCGGCGAGATGGAGGTCTGGGCCCTCGAGGCCTATGGTGCGGCCTACACGCTCCAGGAACTTCTGACCGTGAAATCAGACGACGTCCAGGGGCGGACGAGGATTTACGAAGCCATCGTGAAGGGGGACAACACCCTGGAAGCGGGGACGCCGGAATCTTTCAACGTCCTGATCAAGGAAATGCAGAGCCTGGGGCTAAACGTGAAGGTTGGCCCACGGGAAACGAGCGCGGCGGAGACGCTCGAAAACATGACCGCCTAAATCCGAACGAAATCCATTCCAGACATGTCATCACCAGCTACCTCTAATCCTCGACTCGTCGAGAATAGCGTCGAATCGCATCTGAAGGAACTGTTCGGTTCGGAGGCTGCGAAAAAAGGCTTCGACCAAGTGGCCATCGTCGTGGCCTCAGCGGACGTCATTCGTTCCTGGAGCCAGGGCGAAGTCAAGAACCCGGAGACCATCAACTACCGCACGTTCAAACCCGAGAAGGGTGGTTTGTTCTGCGAGCGCATCTTCGGTCCGACGAAGGACTGGGAGTGCGCCTGCGGAAAATACAAGCGGATCAAACACAAGGGCGTCATCTGCGACCGTTGCGGCGTGGAGGTGACGCTGAGCCGGGTTCGCCGTGAGCGGATGGGTCACATCGAACTCGCGGTGCCGGTTTCGCACATTTGGTTCTACAAGTGCATGCCGTCGCGGATTGGTCTGATGCTGGACATGAGTGCCCGGCAGTTGGAGCGGGTCATCTATTACGAGGATTACATCGTCATCGATCCAATGACGACGCCGCTGGAAGCCGGGCAGCTCTTGACCGAGGTGGAACTGCGCGATGCCGAGGAGGAGTATGGCGAGGGCATGTTCCGGGTCGGCATGGGGGCCGAAGCGATCAAGGAGCTGCTCTCCGCCGCCAACCTGGCCGAAATGGTGCAGGAACTCGAGGAGGCGATGGGCAAGACGCGTTCGAAGCAGGTCCGCAAGAAGCTGGCGAAGCGCTTGAAGCTGGCCCAGGGATTCCTAACCTCGAAGACACGGCCGGAATGGATGATCCTGGATGTGCTGCCGGTTATCCCGCCGGACCTGCGACCGCTCGTTCCGCTGGAAGGCGGCCGGTTTGCGACCTCGGATTTGAACGACCTGTATCGGCGCGTGATCAACCGGAACAACCGGCTGCGCAATCTGCTGCAGTTGAAGACGCCGGACGTCATCATTCGCAACGAGAAGCGGATGCTGCAGGAGGCGGTCGATGCGCTGTTCGACAACGGGCGGCATGGCCGTGCGGTGACGGGGGCGGGGAACCGCGCGCTGAAATCGCTCAGCGACATGCTGAAGGGCAAGAGCGGGCGCTTCCGGCAGAACCTCCTCGGAAAGCGGGTCGACTACTCGGGCCGTTCGGTCATCGTGATTGGTCCGGAGCTGAAGCTTCACCAGTGCGGGCTTCCGAAGAAGATGGCGCTGGTGCTGTTCGAGCCGTTCATCATCCGCCGGTTGAAGGCGATGGGCTACGTGCACACGGTGCGGAGCGCGAAGAAGATGATTGAACGGCGGACGCCGGAGGTTTGGGACATTCTGGAAGAGGTGACGAAGGGCCACCCGGTGATGTTGAACCGGGCGCCGACGCTTCACCGTTTGTCGATTCAGGCATTCGAACCCGTCCTGATCGAAGGATCCGCCATCCGGCTTCACCCGCTGGTGTGCGGCGCTTACAACGCCGACTTCGATGGGGACCAGATGGCGGTTCATGTGCCGCTGTCGGTGGAGGCGCAGATGGAAGCGCGCATGCTGATGCTGGCGCCGAACAACATCTTTTCGCCGTCATCGGGACGCCCGATCACGACGCCTTCCCAGGACGTGACCCTGGGTTGCTATCACCTCACGTGGACGAAGAAGCTGCCGCTTCGCAATGCGGAAGCGGGTGCGAATTTGCCGTTGTTTGCCGACATGGCGGAGGTGGAGTTCGCGATCGCGACGCGCAAGGTGCATATCCACGATGCCATCCGGTTGCTCAATCCCGACTTCGGGAAAAAGACGGTTTATGGGGACGCGGAGCAAAAGGTGATCCTGACCACACCTGGCCGGGTGCGATTCAACGAGATTTGGCCGGAGGAACTGGGTTACATCAACAAGCTGGCTGGCAAGAAAGTGCTGGGCGACATCATCTGGCGCTGTTTCCAGGCAGTTGGGCAGTCTCGCACGGTGGAGGCGCTCGACCGGCTGAAGGATCTCGGTTTCCGCGAAGCGACACGGTCCGGTGCATCGATCGGGATTTCCGACATGGTGATTCCGGTGGAGAAGCGGGGGGCGCTCGACGAGGCCTACGAGAAACTCGAGGAGGTTCAGGCGCAGTATGCGCGGGGCATCATCACCAACGGTGAGCGCTACAACCGGGTGATCGACATCTGGACGCACGCTGGGGACGAGATCACGAAAAACCTGTTCCGGACCATCGAACACAACGAGGGACGGTCGTTCCCGAATCCCTTGTTCATGATGGTGGATTCCGGCGCGCGAGGAAACCGGCAGCAGATCAAGCAGCTCTCGGGCATGCGGGGTCTAATGGCAAAGCCGTCGGGCGAAATCATCGAACGGCCGATCATTTCCAACTTCCGCGAGGGGTTGTCGGTGCTGGAATACTTCATCTCGACGCACGGCGCACGGAAGGGGTTGGCGGACACGGCTCTGAAGACAGCCGACTCGGGTTACCTGACCCGGAAGCTGGTCGACGTGGCGCAGGATGTGATCATCACCGAGCAGGATTGCGGGACGGTGAACGGCATCGTCGTGGCTCCGATTTACGAGGGCGACGAAGAGGTGGTGGACCTGAAGACGCGGACCTACGGGCGAGTCAGCGCGGAGCGGGTGGTGGATCCCGTGTCGGGTGAGGTCGTGGTCGAGGTGAACGAGATGATCGAGGAAGCCGCCGCAGACGCGCTGGCACGGATCGGTCACGAGCGGCTGAAGATTCGTTCGGTGTTGACCTGCGAATCGGAGCGAGGCTGCTGCGCCCTTTGTTACGGCATGAGCCTGGCCACTCAGAAGATGGCCCATGAAGGCGCCGCGGTGGGGATCATCGCGGCCCAGTCGATTGGCGAACCGGGCACCCAGCTCACGATGCGCACCTTCCACGTCGGCGGGGTGGCGACTCAGACCTTCAAACAGCCGATCATCAAGGCGAAGCACGGTGGGCAACTGCACCACAACAACGTCCGGACCGTGGAAACGGCGGATGGCAAGTGGGTCGTTCTCAGCAAGAACGGGACGATCAGCGTCCACGACGACAGCGGGCTCGAGCTGGAAAGTCACGGACTGGTGCTCGGCGCGGAAATCTTCCAACCCGACAACGCCAAGGTGAAGGCGGGCGAAGTCATTGTGAAGTGGGACCAGCACAACATTCCGATCATCTCGGAAAAGGGTGGCGTGGTGACGTTCCGCGACATGATCCTGGGCATCACGATGGCCAAGAAAAAGGACGAATCGTCGGGCGGCTCGGGACTGGTGGTCGTCGAGCACAAGGAAGACCTTCATCCGCAGGTGCTGATCCAGGATCCGAAGAGCAAGGAGATCTTGGCCAGCTACTCGGTTCCGGCGGGCGCTCACCTTTCCGTTGAGGAAGGCAAGAAGATCACGGCGGGAACCATGGTGGCGAAGACCCCGCGGAAGCAGGCCAAGACGAAGGACATCACCGGTGGTCTGCCGCGGGTCGCGGAGTTGTTCGAGGCGCGGAAGCCGAAGGATTCCGCCGAGATCGCCAAGATCGACGGCCTAGTGGACATCGGTGGGATCGTCCGCGGGAAACGGAAGCTGATCGTCGCCGACGCCGAGTCTGGCGCGGAGGAGGAGCACCTGATTCCGCTGAACAAGCACATCATCGTTCTGAAGGGTGACTTCGTGAAGAAGGGCTCCCAACTGACGGAAGGGCCGGTGGTTCCGCACGAGATCCTGGAGATCTGCGGGCCGCACGAACTGCAGGAGCACCTGGTGAACGAAGTGCAGGAGGTCTACCGCCTGCAAGGGGTGGAGATCAACGACAAGCACATCGAGATCATCATCCGGCAGATGCTGCGGAAGGTGAAGATCACCGATCCTGGTGACACCCCGTTCCTGTGGGGTGATCAGGTCGAGCGCATTGACTTCGAGCTGACCAACCGGGAGATCGAGGAGCAGGGCGGAAAACCAGCCGAAGGCGAACCGGTGTTGCTGGGCATCACCAAGGCCTCGCTGGAAACCGACAGCTTCATCTCGGCAGCTTCGTTCCAGGACACCACGCGAGTGCTGACCGATGCAGCGACTCTCGGAAAAGTCGACCGCCTGCGCGGGTTCAAGGAAAACGTGATCATGGGGCACTTGATTCCGGCTGGGACGGGCTTCAATACGGCGCGGGACATCGAGATCGAAGCGACGGTGGAGCCTGAGGAGCCGGCTGAATCCTTCGGTGCCGAACCTGAGATTGCCGAAGAACCCGAGTTCGCTGCTGCCGAGTAAGCGGCAGGGTTCATTCATCGAATCCGAACCGGTGCGCCCGGCGGTCGCTCTCTCAGCACTACCGGGCGTATCCTTTTAGTCATGTCCATCAGCACCGGGCGCGGAGATGAGGGGGAGACGGATCTATTCTTTGGTCGGCGGGTGCCGAAGACGCACGCGCGGATCGAGGCCTGCGGCTCATTGGACGAGTTGAACGCGGCGCTGGGTCTGGCGCGCGTGAGTTCGGAGCAAGCGTTCACGAACGAGATCCTTGCATCGTTGCAAGATGATCTGGTGATCGTGATGGGTGAGATCGCCACCTTGAGCGCCGATCTGCCCAGGTATCGCGAGAAAGGGTTTTCGGTCGTGGAATCCGCGATGGTGGAGCGTCTGTCGGGTTTCGTCGAGGCCCTCGAGACCGGCAAAGGGATCGCCATGAGCGACTGGGCGTTGCCCGGGGCCGGGGGGCATGCAGGCGGGGCGGCGCTGGATTTTGCCCGGACGCTTTGCCGCAGAGCCGAGCGGCGGATCGCCGGGTTGGTGGAGGATGGAGAGGTGTCGAATCCGGCTCTGGTGTCTTTCGTCAACCGGCTCTCGGACGTTCTCTGGCTGTTGGCCCGCTTCGAGGAAAGGGAGGCCCGTTCCCGATGAGCGCCCGGACGGACGATTTCGATTTCGAACTTCCGGAGCGACTGATCGCTTCACGTCCGTCGCCGCGCCGGGATGATTCTCGCATGCTCGTCGTGGACCGGGCTGGACAGCGGGTGGAGCATCGGCACTTTCGCGATTTTCCGGACTACGCCGGTTCGGCCGGCGATCTCACGGTTCTGAACGACACACGAGTCGTGCCGGCGCGATTTTGGCTGGCCGGCGAGAGCGCGGAGCTTCTGTGCGTCGATCGGCTGTCTCCGGTGGAGTGGATTTGTATGGTTCGGCCAGGGAAAAGATTTCGGATGGGGAAGACCTTCCGGTTGGGCGAGTCGGAAGGGAAGGTGGAGGAGATCTTGGAAGACGGGACGCGGCGGGTCCGATTCGATGAGCCGGTGGACGTGGAAACGATGGGGGAATTGGCGTTGCCTCCCTACCTTGGGCGAAGGCAGGAACCGGAGGATTTGGAGCGGTATCAGACGGTTTTCGCCCGGGAGGCCGGGGCCATCGCGGCTCCGACGGCCGGGCTGCACTTCACCGAGGAGATTCTGGCGTCCGTTTCCCACGCTTTCGTGACGCTGCACGTCGGGCCGGGCACTTTTTTGCCGGTGAAGGTGGAGAATGTGGTGGAGCACTCGATGCACTCGGAGAAGTTTGCCGTGAGCGACGATGCCGCGGCATCGATCGAGCGCGCCGGGCGGGTGCTGGCGGTGGGAACGACGGTGGTGAGGGTGCTCGAACACTTTGGCCGGTCGGGTGGTGTGCGTGCCGGGGCGGGGGAGACGGACATTTTCATTTACCCACCGTTCGAGTTCCGGGTGATCGATGGTCTGCTGACGAATTTTCACCTGCCGAAATCGACGCTTTTGATGCTGGTCAGCGCACTGGCGGGTCGCGAATTGATTCTTGAAGCTTACCGGGAGGCGGTTGCTGAAGAATACCGGTTCTACAGCTATGGCGACTGCATGTTGATTCTTTGACCCGGACGGGCCGGTCAATTCGTCTGTGTGCACGCAGCGCACTTGCGGGCGGAGTGCACGGGCGCGTAGGATAGCCCGGCTTACATGACGGACGCCGACATTGATCGTTTGTTGCAGCTTCTGCAGGAGGACCCGGAGGACTGGAACCTGCGGATCCAGGCTTGCCATGCACTCATGGAGAAGGGCAGGAGTGGCGAAGCTCTGGGATTGCTGGAAGCGGCGGAACTTCCGTCGGACACGGAAAAGTGCGTGCTGGACGCGGCGGACCTTTACCGGAAGGTTCGCCCGGCAAAGGCCGTCGAGGTTCTTTCGAATTATCTGCAGGCGCATCCGGACTCGCCGCTCGCCCACCTGGCCATGGTGGATGCGGCCCTGGTCCTCAAGGAAGAAGGCCGTGCCCGGGAGTATTACCAGCGGGCGATCGAGCTGGAGCCAGGATTCCGGGATCCGCAGATGGAGGTGAGGCTAGGTCTTCGTGAAGAGGAGGCCCCGGCACTGCCAAGTGCCGTGGAGGAGGAAGGGGAAACGCGGGGGGCGGGGCCGGAGGCTGGGAAGGGCCGCCGGAAGAAAGGGAAGATTTCACCTTGGGCACTGGCCATCAGCCTGATCTCAGCGCTGACGGTGTTCGTGCTGGGTTGGCTGGTGTTCGTGCTGATTCTGTGGTCGCTGCTGGCGAAGTAGGGAAGATTCT
>CAZCRA010000020.1:0-40291 GCA_964500945.1 uncultured Verrucomicrobiales bacterium
TGCTGGACCGGGTGAGTGGGGAACGGGGAGACGTGTCGCTTGGGACGCTCGACATTTCGCTTTACCGGGACGACTTCGACAATCTGGGGACGATTCCTCAGCTGAGGGGTTCGGATCTTCCGTTCGAGATCGACGGCTGCCACGTGGTGCTTTTCGACGACGTGTTGTTCACGGGGCGGACGACGCGGGCGGCGATCGACGCGCTGATGGATTATGGGCGGCCGCAGTGCATCGAGTTGGCGGTGCTGGTGGACCGGGGAAACCGGGAACTGCCGATCGAGGCGAACTACGTGGGGCACCGGTTGGAGACGACTTCGAGCGATTACATTCGGGTGCACCTGGCGGAGAGCGACGGGGAGGACGGGGTGTTCCGGCTGATTGGCGAAAGCAAGCGATCATGAAACCGCGCAAGGACCTCCTGGATGTGGCCTCGTTGAGCGACGAGGAGCTGGCGTTCGTGCTGGAGAACGCCGGCCGGATGAAGGAGGTGGTCGGCCGATCGGTGAAGCGGTTCCCCAGGTTGCAGGGGAAGACGGTGCTGCTGCTTTTTTACGAGCCCTCGACGCGGACATCGACTTCGTTCGAAGTGGCAGCGAAACGGATGGGGGCGGACGTGATCAATCTGCCGGTGACGCAGTCTTCGGTGGCGAAAGGGGAATCGGTGCTGGACACCGTGGACACGCTGACAGCGATGCAGGTGGATTACATCGTCGTCCGGCATCAGCTGTCCGGGATGCCGAACCTGATCGCCCGCCACACCGGGGCCTCGGTGATCAATGCGGGTGACGGATACCATGCGCACCCGACGCAGGGATTGCTAGATGCTTTCACTTTGAAAGAGATATGGCCGGACGCGTTGGAGGGGAAGCGGGTGTTGATCGTGGGCGACATCCTGCATTCGCGCGTGGCGCGTTCGACGTCGATGGCGTTGAGCCGGCTGGGGATGGAGGTGGGTGTTCTCGGGCCTGGATCGCTGGTGCCGCGGCATTTGTCGGCGGACCGGAAGGTGTTCAGCAACTGGCGGGAGGCGTTCAAGTGGCAGCCCGATGCCGTCTATTTGCTCCGGGTGCAGTATGAGCGGCAAAAGGAGCCGTTTTTTCCGGGTGCCGGTGAATTTCATCGCGAGTTTGGACTGACGGACGCGCGGCTCGCGGAAGTGGCGAAGCGGGGGCTGTGGGTTTTGCATCCCGGGCCGATCAACCGTGGGGTGGAATTGGCGCATGCGGTGACGGATTACGAACGGTGTTTGATCGGGCGGCAGGTAGAGAACGGGATCGCGACGCGGATGGCGGTGCTTTACATGCTGCGGCCCGACGGAGAGAAGGAAGCACGAGACGATGGCTGAGAGACGACTTTATCAGGGCGGGAGCGTTCTACCCGATTCGAATGCGCGGGAGCCGGAGCTGGCGGACGTGTTGGTGGAAGGCGGGAAGATCCTTGGGACGGGGCCCGGGCTCGAGGTGCCCGAGGGCGTGGAGGTGATCGATTGCCGGGGAATGATTCTGTTTCCGTCGCTCTACGACATTCACGTGCACGCCCGCGAACCGGGACAGGAGCGGAAGGAAACGATCGCCACGGCGGCGGCTGCGGCGGTGGCGGGTGGCGTGACGGGAATCGTCCTGATGCCGAACACGGAGCCGGCGGTCGACACCGGTGGCGTGGTGGAGGCGGTGCTCGAGAAAGGGAAAGCCTGTCCGATCACGGTGAAGACCTCGGGCTGCATCACGAGGGGGCGGGCCGGGGAAGAGCTGGCTGCGATCGCCGACATGAAAGCGGCCGGTGCGGTGATGCTCACGGATGACGGGTCGCCGGTGGAGAACCCGCAGGTGCTACGGCGGGCGATGGAGTATGCGAAGAACTTCGATCTGTACCTGGCCAGTCACTGCGAGACCATGGCGCTGACGGCGGGTGGGGCGATGAACGAGGGTCGGGTTTCCTACAGTCTGGGACTTCCGGGCATTCCGGCGATCAGCGAGGAGATCTGTTTGGACCGCGACATCCGGCTGGCGCATTACACGCAGACGCACGTGCACCTTCAGCACGTCACGACGGCGCTGGGGATGGAGACGATCCGGCGATTCAAAGAGATGGGGGTGCGCGTGACGTGTGAGGTTTCACCGCACCACCTGATTTTCAACGAGGAGGACATCACCGACTACGACGCGAACTACAAGATGAACCCGCCGCTTCGGACCCGGGAGGACAACGAGCGATTGCTGGCGGGTTTGATTGAAGGGGTGTTCGACGTGATTGCGACCGATCACGCTCCGCACACGGAGCACGAGAAGAACAGCGATTTCGTGTCGGCGCCTTTTGGGATCACGGGACTGGAGACGGCGTTGCCCTCGCTTTACCACCACTTCATCAAGCCGGGGCGGATGGGATGGGACGTGTTGGTGCGCCGCTACAGTGAAGAGCCTCGGAAACTGGCGGGCGAAGGACCGGTGCGCTTGGCGGAGGGGCAACGGGCGGAGTTCGTGGTGTTCGATCCGTCGGGAACGACGCGGATCACGAAGGAGACGACGCGTTCGAAGAGCTGCAACACGCCGTTTTTGGGACGCGATCTGGACGGGCGGATCCAGGAGGTGGTGTTTGGCGGAAAGGTGCTGCTGAGGGGATGAGTTTCCGGGATCAGTTGGAGGCACGGATTCGCGGGGTGAACTCGCGGCTTTGCGTGGGTTTGGACCCGCGGCAGGACCGGATCGAGGGTTCGGTGGAGGATTTTCTTCGGAGGGTGATCGACGAGGCGGCTCCGTATGCGGCGGCGTTCAAACCGAACTCGGCGTATTTCGAGGTGCTGGGTTGGGAGGGGTTCCGGACGCTGGAGCGGTTACGGGGGTGGATCCCGCGGGAGATCCCGATGATTCTGGATGGCAAGCGGTCAGACATCGGGGAGACGCAGCGTTATTACGCCAAATCGGCCTTCGAGGTGATCGGAGCGGATGCCGTGACGCTGAATCCGTATCTCGGAGCCGATACGCTGGAGCCTTTCTTGGCCTGGGAAGGGAAAGGGATCTATCTGCTTGGAGTGACCTCGAACGAGGGATCACGGGATGTGCAGCTGCAGCGGGTGGATGACCGGTTCGTGTTTGAATTGGTCCAGGCGATGGCGCGGACGAGCCGCGAAGCCGGGTTGGTGGCGGGTTTGACGCAAGCCGATCCGGCGGTTTGGGAACGGATCGCGGACGTTCCTCTCCTGGTGCCGGGGCTTGGGGCGCAGGGCGGGGATTTGGCCGTGTTGGCGGGAAGCGGCCGGCAGGCGCCCGTGGTCGTCAACGTGTCGAGGGGGGTGCTTTACGGCGAGGACGGGTCGACGATCAGGCAGCGTGCGGAACGGTTTGCCAAGCAGATACAGGCTGCCTGGCCGGCGTGATGCCGGGTGGCAAGCTTCACGAAAACGTGTATGGGTCAGGATGGGCGAAATTGAACTGGGATACAGCTTTGACGACGTGCTGCTGGTGCCGCGGCACAGCGCGGTTCTCCCCGACGAGACGGACCTCAGGACGCGATTGACCGCTGGGATTTCGCTAAACATCCCGGTGCTGTCTTCCGCGATGGACACGGTGACCGAGGATCAGTTGGCGATTGCGTTGGCGCGCGAGGGAGGGCTCGGCGTGGTGCACCGCAACTGCACGGTGGAGCGGCAGGCGGATTTCGTGGCGCGGATCAAGCGGTCCGAGAACATGGTGATTCCCGATCCCTTCACGGTTTCGAAGGATTTGAGCATTCGGGAGTTGGAAGCCATCATGGAAGACAAGGGCGTGGCCGGCTTTCCGGTCGTCGACGAGGACCGCTGTCTTCTAGGGATGGTGACCACGCGGGACATCTGGTATGTGGAAGATCCGGAAGGCACGCGGGTGTCGGAGGTGATGACGCCGCGTGAGCGGTTGGTGACGAGTCATGCCAAGACGAGCCTGGAAGAGGCGCGATCCATTCTCTACCGGAACCGGATCGAGAAGCTGCCGCTGGTGAACGAATCGGATCGCCTCGTAGGGCTGATCACGAGCCAGGACATCGAGAAGCGCCAGCGTTACACTTCGGCGACGAAAGACGACAAGGGGCGGCTTCGCGCCGGGGGAGCCGTGGGTTCAGGGGAGGATTCCCTGGACCGGGCGCAGGCGCTGATCGAAGCCGGGGTGGATGCGCTCTTCATCGACGCGGCCACGGGACACACCTCGCGGGTGATTGGTCTGGTGGAGCGGCTGGTCTCACTGGCCGGGGCGGTGCCGGTGATCGCCGGAAACGTCGTGACTCGCCAGGGGGCGAAGGATTTGATCGGGGCCGGCGCCGCGGCGGTGAAGGTTGGTGTCGGACCGGGATCGATCTGCACGACGCGTGTGATCGCGGGCGTGGGCGTGCCACAATTCAGCGCCATTCAAGAAGTGGCCGCGGAGGCACGGGAGCGGGGCGTTCCGGTGATCGCCGACGGCGGCATCCGCTACTCGGGAGACATCGCCAAAGCGCTGGCGGCGGGGGCGGATGTCGTGATGTTGGGGTCCCTGCTGGCTGGGACCAAGGAAAGTCCCGGGGCGACGGTCCAGTATCAGGGACGGACGTTCAAGGAATACCGGGGGATGGGATCGCTGAAGGCGATGCGCCGGGGGTCGAGCGACCGGTATGGACAGAACGCGTCCGGCAAGCTGGTGGCCGAGGGTGTGGAAGGGCGGGTGCCCTACCGGGGGCGGCTGGAAGACGTGGTTTTCCAACTGCTCGGCGGATTGCGTTCGGGCATGGGTTACGTGGGTGCCTCGAACCTGGAGGAGCTGCGTGAGAAAGCGCGATTCGTGCGCATCACGCCGGGCGGTCTACGGGAGAGTCACCCGCACGACATTCACATCACTGAGGAGCCGGTGAACTACCAGAGCAGTGATTTCAAATGAGGCGGAGCCGCCCAACAGCGCCATCGACGTGATTGAGAACGCCATTGCCGTCATTGATTTTGGATCGCAGTACACGCAGCTCATCGTGCGACGCATCCGCGAGCTGGGTTTCTTTTCCCGGCTTTATCACCCCGATGAATTGAAGGAGACGGGAAAGCCGGCTGCGGTGATTTTATCTGGTGGGCCGAGGAGCACGTTGGATGCGGGGGCGCCGGATATCGATTTCGACTACCTGCGCGGCATGGAGGTACCGGTGTTGGGGGTGTGCTATGGGATGCAGCTCCTGAATCTGAAGTTTGGGGGGCGGGTGCATCCGAAGAACACGCGGGAGTATGGCCCGGCCACGCTGAAGGTGGCGCGTGCGGACGGTTTACTGGAGGGCGTGAGCGACTCCCAGATCTGGATGAGCCACTCGGACACCTGCGAGCGGCCGGTGGAATCGGAAGTGCTGGCCAGCAACCTGGATGGGATCCCGGTGGCGTTGCGTTTCGACGAGCGTTTTTATGGGATCCAGTTTCATCCGGAGGTGAGTCACACCCATCAGGGGCGCCAGGTGCTGAGAAACTTTCTCGCGATGGTCGAGGACCCGCCGCGATTCGAAATGGCCTCGTTTCGCGACCAGTTGGCCGCCGAGGTTCACGAGCGGGCGGCGGGCCACCGGGTCGTGTGCGGGGTGTCGGGAGGGGTCGATTCCACGGTGCTGGCGGCGCTTCTTCACGCCGCGGAAGTGGAATGCCGGTATCTCTTCGTGGACACTGGATTGCTTCGCCTGAACGAGGCGGACGAGGTGAGGCGGCAGTTCCACGAGGTCGGGATCGAAATCGAGACGGTGGATGCCTCGGATCGGTTTCTGACGGCGTTGCAGGGGGTGAGTTGTCCCGAGGAGAAGCGAGGCATCATCGGCAATCTCTTCATCGACGTCTTTTTCAGCGCGGCGGGAGACATCGATCTTTTGGCGCAGGGAACGCTCTATCCGGACGTGATCGAGAGCGCATCGAGCGGGTCGATCGCCTCGAAGATCAAGACGCATCACAACCGGGTGCCGCAGATTCTCGAACTGGAGAAGGAGGGCAAGGTCCTGGAACCGCTGCGGGAATTGTTCAAAGACGAGGTGCGGGACCTGGGGCGGGTGTTGGGCCTGCCTGAACCCGTCGTGCAGCGGCATCCGTTTCCCGGGCCGGGTTTGGCGGTGCGGTGTCCCGGGGAAGTGACCGAGGACCGGCTGGCGAGGATTCGCCTGGCCGACGATATTTTCATTCGGTTGCTGCGGGAGCACGGTCTCTACGACGACGTCTGGCAGGCCTATGCAGCGGTGCTTCCGTGCAAGAGCGTGGGGGTGAAAGGGGACGAGCGGGCGTATGAGGAACCGGTCGTGTTGCGAGCCGTCTCGAGCGTGGATGCGATGACGGCGGAATGGGTGCCGCTGCCGCACGAATTTCTGGCGAAGGTATCGAACCGGATTTTGAACGAGGTGCCGGGGGTGAACCGGGTGCTTTACGACATCTCGACGAAGCCGCCGGCGAGCATTGAGTGGGAGTGACTTGGGCGGGCCGATTGACTACGCGCCTCTAAATATTAAGTAAACCTAAAATAAGTCTTGCGCTTTTATTGTAATTGTATTGATTCTGATTTAGACGTGTCGTAGGCGAGGCGCCGCCCAATGAAGCTGACTGTTTTTTTCTTGTTCATCCTGAGCATCCTGTTCTTCTCCATCGTTGGAGGACGGGTGACGCGTGATGGGGTCGAATCGAGACTCGAGGCGCAGGTGGCCGAGGCGTTGTCGGCTTCGGATGATCCGGCGATTCAGGGGTTGAGCATCGATTTTGTGGGGCTTCACGGTTTTCTGACCGGGGAAGTGGGATCTGAGGAGACGCGGGAGGGGGCGCTTCGCTCGGTGCGTCGAGCGATGTCGTTTGGCCACGTGCGGAACCGGGTGAGTTTGCGGGAGAAGCTCGAACCGGAGCTGGAGGCGGTTTTCCGGCCGGGGAACGTCGAATTGCGGGGGCGTGTGCCGCGTGAGCAACTGAAGCTGGATTTGCGCGAGGCGCTGCGGGAATCGGGTTCGCTGGTGCAGGTTTCGGAACTGGAAGTGACGCCGGATGTGCCGAACGCGGCGTGGCTGCAGGAATTGCCGTCTTTGTTGAGACGCTTCAGTGATGGGATGGGTCAGGGTTCGGCTGGGGAAGGCGAGTTGGTGTTGAGTGGGAAGACGCTCGTGCTGCGGCGGGAGATGGTGGACGTGGCGAAGCGGAATTTCCTGAGCGCGCAGGCGGAGCAGATGCTGCCTGAAGGATACGAGGTGCGGGACGAGATGACCTTGGTGGATTTGGACGCACCGTTCGAACTGCGAGTGCAGCGTGGAGGCGACGGCGTTTGGTCATTCACCGGGGCGATCCCGGACAAGGCGACGGAGACCGAGCTTCTGCAGGCGTTTCAAGCGGCTTCGGAGGAGGATGCGAAGTGGGAATGGAAGCTGATCCCCCAGATGGATCGGCCCGCGTGGTTAGGAGAGCTGCCCGGGTTTCTACGGGATTTCATCCGGAAGGTGAAGCGGCAGCCTGAGCTCTGGATTCAAGAGGAGGAAGTCGTGCTTCGTGGTGAGGTGGATCGTTTTGAGGACCAGGAGGCCTTGTTGGAATCGGCGACACGGCTTTTCGGGCCCTCGATGAAGATCGATAACCGGATTCTGCGGGCGCCAGGGAGTTCGACACCCGAGCCTGAGGCGCGCTCGACGCAGCGTGAGGAGGGGCCCGGGCTGCGGGTCTCGCTGAGCGAAGGACTGGCGGAGGTGTCCGGGGTGGTCCCGAGCCTCAGCCTGCGGAGCCGGTTGGTATCGGACCTGCGACGATTGCGGCCGCTGGTGGAGGACGAATTGGGTGTGGATGAAGGGATGGCTGAGGCGGCATGGCTTCGAGGTCTGGGAGGCTTTTTGCAGTCGCTCGGCGATGAAGTGGGGCGGACGTTCGAGTTGGAGGTGCGCGGCCGGGAGGCGAGCTTGCGGGGCGAGGTGCGGAGCCGTTGGGCTCAAGTGGTGACGGCGAAGCGGTTCGAAGCGTTTCTCGGGGGGGATCACGAAATATTCGACCGGACCACGATTGCTTCGATCGATGATGAGCGGCGCCGGGAGGCCGAAGACGAGCGATTGTATCGGCTGACGCGGGTGACGTTTACGGGGCGAACGGTCGTGATTCCGGAGCGGCAGCAACCTCGTCTGGCCCGGTTGGAGCAGGTCTGGCGTCAAGCGGGTGAAGGGGCGGAGGTGCTGGTTCAGGGGTATTCGGCTGGCGAGGGGACAGCGGCGGGCCGGCAAGGGCTGGCGACTCAGCGGGCGAGGGCGGTGGCGTCGGAAATCGTAATGCAAGGGGTGCCGCAGGAGGCGGTGGAGATTCTGGAGATTTGGGAGGGAGCGGAAGGGAACGAAGCGGCAGTGGAAGTGGTGGTGGTGCAGATTCAGTGAGCGGAGGCGGATGGACCCTTTGAGAGGATCGAACGTGATGATTGAGAGTTTACCTGTGATGTTGGCGGATTCCCTGGCGGAGCAGGCGTGGTGGTTCAATCAGATGCTGGCGTGGTCGGCCTGGGGGCTGGTTTGCGGGGCGATCGGGTTGTTCGTTGCCAAGTTTCTTTGGGAAGGAAAGCGGGAACGGGCGGAAGAGATGGAAAAGGTGAACCGCCAGTTGCGCCGCGAGCACGAGGAGCTGCTGAAGCAGACCAAAAAGCTGGGTTGATCCCAGGGGTGAGCTTCGGGAAGTTGCAGGAGAATCACGATGTTGTTGTTCATTCAAAACCTCTATCACCTGATCTTTGCGTCGCCGCTGGCGCTGGTGGCCGCCACGGTCTTCGGACTCTTGGGGCTGTGGATGGGGTATTTGATCTGGCACGTCTCGGCCCGGCGGATGGAAGCCTTGGCGGACGAACAGCGGCGGCTCCGTGACGGGATTGAAGACCTGAAACAGCGGCTGGAGAAGGAGGGTGGCCCGGGAGCGCTGAAGCCGATTTCGAAGGTGCCGGTTCGAGGTGGCGAGGAGGGCGTTGTGCCGATTTGGGAAGAGGTTCTGGTGAAGGAGGACGACTTCACGCAATTGGAGGGGGTCACGCCGGAGATCGAGACCCGGCTCAAGGATTCGGGTTTCAAGCGTTTCCGGGATTTGGCGGAGCTCGACGGGATGGGGCCGGAGGAAAGCGACCGGTTCGCGCGAACCTACGGTTTGGACCAAGTTCCCGTGGAGCGCTGGCGTTGGGCCTGGACGGGAGGCTCTCCTCCTGAGCCGCCGGGGCATGAGCCTGAGCGATTTCTGGCGCCGGTGGCAGGTGGAGACGATTTGACGCGAATTCAGAGCATCGACGGAGCCTTGCAGGAGCGGCTTCGTGCTTTGGGCGTGACGCGGTATGGGGAGATTGCGTCCTGGGGCGATATCGATGTCGTGCGGTATTCGGATCAGCTGGGCTTGAGGGACCGGATCGCCCGCGAGCGTTGGGTGGAACAGGCCGCTGAGTTGAGCCTTTGGTCGGCGGCGGAGGAGGGTGAGCGCTTCGTGGCGCCGGAGAGCGTGGATCAGGCCGCGGAGATGCAGCATTTTGAGGATGGCTCGAACCAACTGACGCTCGATCCTTATTATGGGATTCTCTACCGTTCGCGTCCCCAAGTGACCGATGACCTTCAGCGGATCGACGGTGTGGGCGCGGCGGAGGAGAACGTGCTCAACAGCCTTGGAATTTACCGGTATTGGCAAATCTCCCACTGGTCACGGGCGAACGTGGAGGCCCTGGCCCGGCAACTGGATCTTACGGTCGACCGGATCGAACGTGAGAAATGGATTCCGCAAGCCTGGCGGCTTCACCGGGAGATTTATGCGGCCAGTCCGTATTGGGGATGGCGTCGTCCTACGGCGGAAGACTACGAGCGGCTGATCGACCAGAAGTTCGCCGGCGAGGCGGTGAGGGCGCACGATTCGCTGGGTGTGGTTTACAGTGTGCGGCCAGAGGAGATCGACGAACTGAGCCTGATTCGCGGCGTCGGTCCCGCCATGGAGCAGGAGCTGCACAATGCGGGAGTCTACCGTTTCAGGCAGATCGGTCATTGGTCGGCCGAGAACGTGGACGCGTTCGCTGCGCGAGCGGGTTGTCTGCCGGACCGGGTTTACCGGGAAGGATGGATTCCGCAGGCTGCCGAACTCGACCGGAGCGAGACAGGAGCGGCGCAACCTCTGGCGGCTGGTTCGGTGGACCAGGCGCTGCAGCAATACGGGGACGCCGGAATCTACCAGCCCGGCGAACCCGATTTACTGGACTTTTCCCCGGCTCAACCCGAGCCCGTTGCCGGCGGCACCCCGGCAGCGGAAGAGGCGGTTGCGATCGACGACGACCCGCACCGTCTGGCCGCGATGATTCCCGAATCGGGGGTCCATTACGATTCGGTGCTGGGCTACCTCTACAGCGAACTGCCGGCTGACAGGGATTCGCTGACCGAGATTCGAGGGGTTTCGCCGGGAGTGGAGGGCCTGCTGCAAGGGCTGGGAATCTTCCGGTTTTGGCAGATCGCGCACTGGACGCCGGAGGTAGCGAGCGGGGTGTCGCAGCGGATCGGGCTGCCTGTGCGGCGTTTGGAGCGCGAGCGGTGGGTCGCCCAGGCGGCCGAGTTGGCCTTGTTGGCTGAGGCGTGGCGTCAGGACAGCTACCGGGCGCCGGAGCGGGTGGACCTGGAGACGTTGCGCGAGCGGGATTTTGCGGGCGACGATGCGGTTCGAATCGACCTCCAGCTGGGTTTTGTCTTCGATGCGGAACCCTCGGTGGTGGACGATTTGCGGGAGATCGAAGCGATCACGCCGCACGACGCCGACGCCCTCCAGCGGATTGGCGTCTTTCGGTTCAAACAGGTGGGTGCGTGGTCCGACGCCAACGTGGCGGCCGTGTCGCGTTTGACCGGGGTGGAGAAGGATCGAATCGACCGGGAGAAATGGGTGGCTCAAGCCCGGGACCTCCAGCGGTCGCGCTACCGGATGGTCGATGGTTGGAACGAGGAAGCGCCGGACCTGGAGAGTTTCCGTGAGCGGGCGGCCCAGCAATTTGCGGGCGAGGACGTCCAGGTCGATCAGGACTTCGGCATCACCTTGCGCACCCAGCCGTTGGAGGGCGACGAGCTTTTTGAGATCGATGGAATCGAGCCGGGCATGGCCGAGCGGCTGAACGAGGCCGGGGTTTATCGATTCAAACAGATGGCGAACTGGTCGCTTCGGAACGTGAGCACGTACGCCGTGCTGCTTGGGATTCCCTCGGACCGGATCCTTCGGGAACGCTGGATCAGCCAAGCCGGCGCGCTACAGGAACGGCCTCCGAAGCCGCTGCCTCAGGCGGAGAAGACGGGCGACATGGACGAACAGTTGCGGCGCATGCATCAGGATTTTCCGGGTGAAGCGGTCCGGGTGGACCGCCGGTTTGGTATCGTGTATGGCGAAATGCCGCCCGTGATCGACGATTTGACCCAGATGCAAGGGGTTGATTCGGAGATGGAGCAGGCGTTGCGACAGCGAGGGATTTTCCGGTTCAAGCAAGTGGCGGCCTGGAACGAGGTGAACCTCGGGGAAGCGGCGGTCTTGGCGAGACGGCCGGTGGAGGAAATCGTGGCGGAGGATTGGATCGGACAGGCGCAGCGGCTTCATCAGGAAATTTACGGAACGACGGGGGTATGGCTGACGGACCGGCCGGCGGAGGCCGAATACCGCGAGCGACTCGAGCGGATTTTCCCGGGAGAAACGCTGGTGGCCGATGAGGAGATGGGAATGGTGTTTGCGGCGCCACCCGCCCACCGGGACCGGTTGAGCGCGATTCAGGGAATCGACGACGATTCGGAGGAGCGGCTCAACGCGGCGGGAGTCTACCGGTATCGTCAGATCGCCAACTGGTCGCGGGCGAACGTGGCGGCCTTCGCCGGGCTGTTGAAGAAGCCGGCCGATTTGATCCTGAAAGCGCGATGGATGGAGCAGGCGGCGCGATTGGACCAGGAAACAGGGGAGGTGGTTGACGCGGGTGAAGGCCCGCAGGCGTCGACGACAGATTATTTCGCGATTTTGCGGGAGTTTTTCGCGGATGAACCGGTGCGAGTCGATCGCAAGCTGGGCATCGTTTATGGGACCGGGCCGGTGATCGCGGATCCTCTGGATCAGATCGACGGCATTTCGGCGGAGCAGGCCTCGATGCTGAACGAGCTGGGGGTGCACCGGTTCCGCCAAATCGCTCACTGGGACGAGGCGGTCGGCAGCGCGTTCGCTCACCGCCTGAACCTGTCGCCCGAGGATGTGAGAGGGGCCCGGTGGGTGGAGCAGGCTCAGCGGTTGGATGCCGAGTTGTATTCCGCCAGCCCGGCCTGGGCGGTCGACCGGCCCTCGGAATCTGACTACGAAAGGAAATTGGCGGAGCTGTTCGCCGGGGAGGACGCCGGGTATGATCCGGAACTGGGGATTCTCTACGCGGGCCCACCGCCGGTGAAGGATCCGCTCCAGCGGATCGAAGGCATCGAGGCCGGGATCGAGCAGCGGCTGAATGCTTCCGGGGTTTACCGATTCAAGCAAATCGGCCACTGGGCTCACGCGAACGTTCGTGCCTTTGCGGACTGGTTGGGGCTCGAACCGGCACGGATCTATCATCAGCGCTGGATTCGGCAGGCGATGGCCTTGGCGGCTAAAACACCGGCTGCGGTCCCCTCACCGGCGGTGACGGCGACGCGGGATGAGAGCGCGAAGCAGTTCGAGGTGATGCTGAACGAACTGGAGGGCGTGGCTGGCGTTCGCGTCGACCGGATGCTGGGCATCGTGTTCGACGTCGCACCCTCCGCCGGAGACGATTTGACGCGGATCGAGGGCGTGAACGACGAGGCGGAGTCGACGCTGCGGCGGCTGGGCGTGCATCGCTTCGTGCAGGTGGCGCACTGGTCGGAGCCGAACGTGAACGAATTCGCGCGGGCCCTGGGCCTATCGGCTCAGACGATTCGGGACCAGCGTTGGCGGGAACAGGCGCTGGACCTTCACCGCCGGATTTACCGGGCCAGTCCCGTGTGGCCGATGGTCCGTCCGTCGCTGGAAGACTACCGGCGTCAGATCGAGGAGCGCTTCGCGGGCGAAGCGGTGCGGGCCGATGATCATCTCGGCATCATCTATCGTGGGCGGCCGGCGAAGGTGGACCGGCTGACGCGAATCGAGGGGCTCGACGACGAATTGGAGCGCCGTTTGAATGCATCGGGCGTTTATCGTTTCAAACAGATCGCCCTTTGGTCGGACGCCAATGTGACGGGGTTCGCGAGTTGGATTGGCTGCCCGCGCGAACGGGTCTATCAGCAGGAATGGATCCCGCAGGCCCTGAGGCTTCAGGAGGAAACGGAGGGGGCGGCGAGCGAACCGGCGATGGCCCCGGTGCGGGAGGATTGGACCCGCTTCGCGAGTGCCGAGGGGGCGACGACGCATCCGGAGTGGGGATATGTCTTTGCGGAGCAACCGTCGAAGACCGACGAATTGACGCTGATTCGTGGGGTGGACGAAGGGATTTCGGCGCGGTTGAACGAGCTGGGCATCTTCCGTTTCTGGCAGATGGTTCTGTGGGACGAGAGGAGGATTCACGCCCTCGAAGACCGGCTCGGAATCGAAGGGCGGATCGAGCGGGAGCGCTGGGTGCCTCAGGCGACCGAGATGGCGCTCATCGACGAAGCGCTGGAGTCGGAATCGTATGAAGCGCCGAAGGCTGTGGACCTTTTCGCCGCGATCGAGTTGGACTTCGAGGATGACGATCATCTTCGGGCTGACCCCGATCTGGGATTGGTCTACGATGCCGAGCCGCCGGTGACGGACGATTTGACCCGGATCGAAGGGGTGACTGGGACCATGGCTCAAGAGCTGAACCGGGTGGGCGTTTACCGGTTCAAACAAATCGCGCATTGGTCGAACCAAACGGTGCGGTCGATTTCGCGACGGACTGGCGGTTCGGCGGATTTGGTCGCCCGCGAAAAATGGATTCCGCAGGCCTGCCTGCTTCACCGGCGGATTTACGACTGCGCCACGCGGTGGGCGGTCGACGCGCCATCGCTCGAGGAGTATGAAGCGCTGGCAAGACGTGAATTCGAGGGGGAGCCGGTTCGGGTGGACCGGGAGCTTGGGATTCTCTTCCAGGGCCGGGCGCAGCAAAGGGATGATTTGTGCCGGATCGAAGGGATCGACCTGCCGCTGCGACGTCGATTGAACGCCTCGGGTGTGTATGGGTTCAATCAGATCGCGAACTGGTCCGACGCAAACGTCCGGGCGTTTGGTGAGCGGCTCGGATTTCCACGGGATCGCGTTTACCGGGAAGCGTGGATAGCGCAAGCGGCGTTGCTGGCGGAGAGCGAACCGGAGGAGCGCTTGGCGGACGAGCTGCCAATGCCTTCCCTGACCCGGGGTGAGGATGAGGCGGCAGTGCCGGAGGTGCCGGCGGTTTTTGACGAAATCCTGGGCCGCATTTACCGGCAACGCCCCCACCGGGTGGATGATCTGCAACAGATTCACGGGGTCAGCGCCAAGCTCCAGCGCAAGCTTCACGAACTCGGGGTTTACCGTTTCCGGCAGATCGCCGGCTGGACCGACCGGAACGTGGCGGAATTTTCGGGGCGGCTCCACGTGGGCGATGCGATTCGCCGGGAGAACTGGATCCGGCAGGCGGCGGAGCTTTCGGAGCTGCACGACGCCGAAGCGCTGGAAGCCTATGCTGCTCCGCCGCATCTAGATCAGGTGGCGGCGCTGGACGCGGTGTTTGCCGGGGAGAAAGCGGTGCGGGTCGATCCGGATTACGGGATCGTCTTCGATGGGCGGCCAGAGATCACGGACGACCTTCGGGCGATCGACGGGATCGGGGGGCGTGTGGAAACGGAACTTCACCGGCTAGGGGTCTATCGCTATCACCAGATCGCCCACTGGACGGACCGGAATGTCGAGGTGTTCGCGGAGGCGTTGGCGTTTCGGAAAGACCGGATCGAGCGGGACAAATGGGTGCTTCAGGCGAAGCGTTTGCACCGTGAAACGTATGCGGCCAGCCGGGCTTGGGGGGTGGAACGTCCGACGGTCGCGGAGTATCAGCGCCGGATCGAGGAGGTCTTCATGGACGAGGCCGTGCGTGCCGACGCGGACCTGGGCGTGGTCTACACGGGATGGCCGAGTCACGTCGACGATCTGCAGGCCATTGGTGGGATCGATGAAAAGATGGAGCAGGGCCTGAACTGGCTGGGGGTCTATTGCGTGAAACAGATCGCCAACTGGTCGGTGGCGAACGTCGAAGCGTTTGCCAGGCGACTGGCGATTGCGGAACAGCGAATCTACCGGGACCGATGGATCGCCCAAGCGGCGGAGTTGCCCTGCGTGGAACCGGTCCGGGCCGAGCCGGCGCCGCCACCGCTGGACGAGGGATTGCGCCGGGTCCTTTCGGAGCAGACGGGCGTCTCGATGGACGGAGAGCTGGGTTTCGTCTACGACGAGCGCCCGGTGGACGTCGACGATTTGACCCGGATCAAGGGGATCGGAGAGAAGCTTTCCGAAGCGTTGAATGAACTGGGCGTGTATCGCTACCGGCAGATCGCCTGCTGGTCGGAACGGCACGTCGGGGCCTTCGACCGTCGTCTGCGGTTGCGGCAACGGATTCAGCGTGAGAACTGGGCGGGACAGGCGCGGGAATTGAGTGCGCTGATGGAGGAGTTGGACTCGACGACGTTCGTGGCGCCGTCCGCTTCGGATCAGGAAGCGGCCCTGGAATTGGATTTCTCGGAGGACGAGGGGGCACGGGTCGATGCGCGGCTTGGGATCGTTCTGGACCGCACGCCGCACGTGATGGACGACCTGACGCTGATCAACGGCGTGGGGGCCCAGTTGGAGCGGGAATTGAACGACATGGGGGTCTATCGCTTCAAGCAAATCGCCAAGTGGACGGACAGCAACGTCGGGCACTTCGCGGAGCGGCTTTTCATCCACAAGGAGCGGATCGAGCGGGACAAATGGGTGCCGCAGGCGAAGCTCCTGCACCGGGAGATTTACGCGGCAAGCTCGGAATGGGGGGTGCGCACGCCCTCGGTCGAGGATTACCAGGCCGTGATCCGGGCCGAGTTCGCGGGTGAACCGCTTCGGGCCGATGCGGACTACGGCATCGTGTTCACATCCGCGCCGAAATTGAGCGACGATCTGAAATTGATTGGCGGGATTGGTTCAAAGATCGAGCAGCAACTGAACGAGGCCGGGGTCCATCGCTATCGTCAGATCGCGCTCTGGTCCGAGCGAAACGTGGAGAGCTTCGCGGAGCGTCTCAAGCTTCAACCGGAGCGGATCTATCGTGACCGGTGGATCGCTCAGGCCGCCCGTTTGAAGTCGGCGCCCGTGCCAGTTGCGGCTTCGACGGTCTCCAGGGTGGGAACCGCGGCTTCGACCCGGCCCGCTCCCGAACCGGAGCCCGCTGCCAAACCCGCGGCGCGACCGGCGAAACGTGTTCTCGAAGGGCCTCCAGCCGAGCCCGTGCGATCGGAGGAAGTGCGAGCGCGGTCGAACGACGCCGTCTCTCCCTGGAGGGATCGATTGAAAGGCGAAAGCGGATTGGAGGACCGGGGTGAGCTGGGTCTGGTGTTTCGCAAGCGCCCGGCCAGGGTGTCGGAGCTGCAGTTGATCCGTGGGGTCGGACCGTTGCTCGAGGAGAAGCTCCACGATTTCGGCATCTTCCGCTTCGAGCAGATCGCCGCGTGGACGCCGGTGCAGATTCGGGAATTTTCGAAGAGATTGGATTTCAAGGGCAGGATCGAGCGAGAGCAATGGGTCGCTCAGGCCGCGGATCTGGCGGATCTCGCGGACGCCGAAGAGCGGGACAGTTACCGGGCGCCCGAGCAGATCAATCACGAGGAAGTGCTCTCCTCGCAATTTGGCCGCGAACGCCATGTGCGATTGGATGAAGAGCTGGGCATCGTCTACGACCACCCGCCGGAGGTGGTGGACGACCTGCAGAAAATCAACGGGATTGGTCCGAAGTTGGCGGCGGAGCTGAACACTTTCGGGGTCTATCGTTTCAAGCAACTGGTGAGTTGGACCGATGCCAACGTCGAGGCCTTTGCCGAGCGTCTGGATTGTTTCAAGGACCGGATCGAACGCGACAAATGGATTCCGCAGGCGAAGCGGCTTCATCTGCAGACTTACACCGCATCCACGATCTGGGGTATGGCGCGCCCGGCCGTGGCGGATTACCAGGCGAGGATCCGCACGGAGTTCAACGGTGAGAACGTGGAAGCCGACGCGGATTTCGGGATCGTCTTCCGGGGCGAACCGGACCATCGGGATTCGCTTCGGCGGGTCAAAGGGATCGGCAAACGCTACGAGGAGGTCCTGAACGATCTGGGCGTCTATCAGTTCCGGCAAATCGCGCTCTGGTCCGATGCGAACGTCGAGCGTTTCGCCGAGGAATTGGGCTGTGTGCGGGACCGGATCTATCAGGATGGCTGGATGACACAGGCCCGCCAGCTCGCAGCGAGCGTGGAGCCGCCGGGCGCCGGTCGTGAGTCGGCGGCGGCGAACCGGACGCGCTCCAATCTCGCGGCGACGTTTGCGGGTGAGAGCGTGGTCCTCGACGACCAGCTCGGAGCGGTCTTCGAAAGCGCACCGGAGCAGATTGACGATCTGAAAAAGATCTACGGGATTGGTGCCAAGCTCGAGGGAAACCTGAACGATTTCGGCGTTTACCAGTACCGGCAAATTGCGCTCTGGACGGAGTCGAACGCCAAAGAGTTCGCGAAACGTCTGGACGCCTTTCAGGACCGGATGTTTCGGGACAACTGGATTCAGCAGGCGCGAGAGCTGCACGAGGCGAAATACGGCGAGAAACTCTGAGGGATTGCGGGACGCGGCGCCTTCCGACGCGTTTGCCAAGCGTTCAAAGCGCACCTAGAGTCCGGCTCTTCAACGGACATGGGCATCGAGCATACGCGGAACTTCTCCATCATCGCGCACATCGATCACGGGAAAACGACGCTTTCCGACCGGCTGCTCGAGACCACGAGGACCATCACGGAACGGGAAGCGCAGGATCAGCTTCTGGACTCGATGGATCTCGAGCGGGAGCGAGGCATCACGATCAAGTCGCACCCGGTCACGATGGTTTATTCCGGTGTGGACGGCGAGTCTTACAAGCTGAACCTCCTGGATACGCCGGGGCACGTGGATTTCTCCTACGAAGTCAGCCGGAGTCTCGCGGCCTGTGAAGGGGCGCTGCTCCTGATCGATGCGGCTCAGGGGGTGGAGGCGCAAACGATGGCCAACGTGAACCTGGCGTTTGCGCAGAAGCTGGTGGTGATTCCGGTCATCAACAAAATCGACCTGCCCAGCGCCGACGTTCCGCGGATCCAGCAGCAGTTGGAGGACATCTTACAGATTCCGGCGGAAGAGGCGATCCTGGCGAGCGGGAAGACGGGTGCCGGCATCGACGACATTCTGACAGCGGTCGTCGAGCGGATTCCCCCGCCTACGGCGCCGCAGGATGAGCTTCTTCGCGCGAGCGTTTTCGACAGCGTTTACGATGCCTACCGGGGCGTCGTGTCGTACGTGCGGGTCTTCAGCGGACGGATTTCGAGGGGCACCCGGATCACGATGATGAGCACCGGGAAAGCCTACGAGGTGAAAGAGGTGGGAGTGTTCACGCCAAAGATGCTGAAGCTGGACGAGTTGGTGCCGGGGGATGTCGGTTATCTGATCGCCAACATGAAGAGTCCGAGCGAGGTGAAAATCGGGGACACGATCACTGAATCGATTCGTCCGGCTCCGGCGCCGCTCCCGGGTTTCAAGGAGATCCAGCCGATGGTCTTCAGCGGCATTTACCCGGTGAGCACGGAGGATTTCGAGGCGTTGAAAACGGCGATGGCGAAGCTGCAGATCAACGATGCGGCTTTTACCTACACCGCGGAGAGCTCGGCAGCGCTCGGGTTCGGTTTTCGCTGCGGTTTCCTGGGACTGCTCCACATGGAGATCATTCAAGAGAGACTCCGGAGGGAGTTCGACATGGATGTGATCTCGACCTACCCGGGCGTGGTGTATGAGATCACGCTGAACAACGGAGAGGAACTGCTAGTCGATAACCCGACTCAGATGCCCGATCCGGCGTCGATTGCCGAGATTCGCGAGCCCATGGTGAAGGCGTTCATCATGGTGCCGAACGAATACATCGGAGAAGTTCTCCAGCTCGTCGCAGAGAAGCGTGGTTATGTCGAGAACACCGAGAGCCTCGATGGATCCAGGGTGATGTTGACGGCGATTCTACCGCTGAACGAGATCCTCGTGGATTTCAATGACAAGCTCAAGAGTTCGACGCGGGGCTATGGTTCGATGGATTACGAACACGCCGGCACGCAGCCTTCGAAGCTGGTGAAGATGGATATTCTCATTAACGCGGAACCGGTCGATGCGTTCTCCACGATCGTTCATCGTGAAAAGGCGGAAGCGCGCGGGCGCGATTTGGCGAAGCGACTGAAGGAGGTGATTCCCCGGCAGCTCTTTCAGGTGCCGATTCAGGCCGCCATTGGCGGGTCCGTGATCGCACGGGAGAACATCAAAGCTCTGCGGAAAAACGTGACGGCAAAATGTTACGGGGGAGATATCACGCGGAAGCGAAAGCTTCTGGAGAAACAGAAGGAAGGGAAGAAGAAGATGAAGGCGATCGGGAAAGTCAACATTCCGCAAGAGGCCTTTCTCCAAGTCTTGAAAAGTTCCGCCGAATAGCCTGAGCCCGTTGATCGAATCATGTTGTTTTCCTCGAAGCCGAAGTATGTGAAGACCGGAGAGCACCTTTTGAAGGGCGTTCACCGCTTTCTGAATTACCGCAGAGACCTTCTTCCGGAGGAAAAGGTCGCCGAGATCGAGAAGCTGGCCGAGCAGCTCAATACCGCGTTGAAAGAGCGGCGTAAGAAGGATTACGACAAGGTATCGAAAAAGGTCACCGCCGTTTGCGAGGGGGTGGGTGGCGATTACCGAGAGTCGGCCTTGGCTGAGAACATCGAGGTCATCTTCGTGGCGGTAGCCATTGCTTTCGGGATACGCGCTTACATTGCCCAGCCCTTCAAGATTCCCACCGGTTCGATGCAGCCGACTCTGAATGGGATCATTGCGCATCCGACGGAAACGAAGCCGCCGAATCCCATCGTGCGGACGATCGATTTTCTGAGATTGGGACGGAGCTGGGTTCGGCCGGTGGCGAAACAGGACGAAACGATCCAGGGCTTTTCCGAATTCACGCGGTTCAAGTTTTTCACGTTCACCCGCATTCACTGCCGGAGCGGGAACACCTACACCGTTCCGGCTCCCGTCAACCAGGTGGCCTATCGTGGGCCAGGGACGGAAGGGAGCTTCAGCTTGAGAATCGGTCAGCGGTTCGAGGAGGGTGAACCGCTGTGTCAGGGCTATGTCGACACGGGGGATCAGGTCATCGTGGACAAGGTGTCCTATCATTTCTTCCCACCGCGCCGGGGCGAGGTGTTCGTGTTCACGACAAAAGACATCCGGAGGATTCCGGTGAACCCTCCAGAGATGGGTAGCATGCATTACATCAAGCGCTTGGCGGGGTTACCTGGGGACCGTTTGGAGATTGAGAGCGGGGATCTTCACGTGAACGGCGAAACGGCCCGGGAGAAGGGGTTTCAGCAGGTGATGTCAAAGGAGGATGGTTACCGGGGTTACCAGGGAAATTACACCTTTCAAGTGGAGGCAGAACGGTATGTCGCGTTAGGGGACAACAGCTTCAACAGCTTCGATAGCCGGGGTTGGGGAACGATCCCGAAGATGAACTTGGTGGGCCGGGCATTCATCGTCTACTGGCCGTTCAACCGGCACTGGGGTTTGATCAACTGAGGAATGGGTGGTTGACAGTCAGCGGTCGAGAAAAGTTAAGTTTTGCTAGCATTGTTTCGCCTCTGCGCTAGGGTCGTCCCGGACCCACATGAAACTGCAACTCGCCGAAGCCCAGCGCACCGAGCTTCTCGATCTCCTTCGGCACCTGACACGGCGTTCAGGTGTGACGGCCGGGGCGTTTGCCCAGCGCATCAGGGAGCCGCTTCGGCGTAGTTTGCAGGAGAAGCTCGATCTGTCGCCAGGCCGGCTGACGAGCGGAGTGATGTATCGAATTTTGCACGGTTTGTGGCGTGAAGGGCGGGTGGCGGCCGAGCCTCCAACCGGACCCAGGTCAGCCGTGCGGTTCTGGCACCCGGACCACCTTCGCGGCCGGGCGGCGGATGGAGGAGGGCTCCCATCGCGGCGCTTTTCTACTGAGGCCGAAGACGCGGAGTCGCATTTCAAGCAGAGCCTCTGCGGCTTGATCGTCGAGGAGTGGAAGAATGCCGCCGAGGCGGAGACCCGGGAGGTTTTGGAGCGGCTGTTACGGAATGCGGGTGCGGAGCCGAGCGAAGCCGAAGGGAGCGTGGTCTCCTTCAAGGGACGGCGTCACGCCTGTGAGTCACCGCTGCTTCCCGGAGATTCGGTGAAGGTGCTGCGAAGCGGATGGGTGCTTCGACGCAGTCCAGGCGAGATGCTGCTGACCAAGTCTTTCGTCGAGGCGGTATGAACTTTTTAAGGCCCTGAAGAGGGGCGCTTTTCAAAAATGGAACGTTGTCTGAGTATTGATTTTGGAAACTCGTTCACGAAGCTGGCGATCCGGCCGGCACGAGATGAGGCGTCACGGTTCGTCCGGCATGCGGATCTCGATTGGGATCGGGGATTGAACCTGTGCGTGCCGACGCTGGCGGTCCGCGTCGGAGAAGAGCCGAGCGCCCGCTGGTTCTTTGGCGTCGATGCCCTCGATGTGCCGGCTTTCACGCCCGGGGCCATCTTTTTCCGCGATTGGAAACGCGACTTCTTCCGAGACGCCGAACAAAGCGCCGGCGATCGTGCGACGCTGGAGCGCCGGTGGCGGATTGGTGTGGGAGTGGACGAACTGGATGAAATCGTTCGGGGGTATTTCGCCTGGCTTCGTGGGTTCGTGGATGAGGCTTTGGAGGCGGAAGGGCAGGCGCCGCTCGGTGAGGAAACGGTGGTTCGGGTGGCGATCCCGAGTTTTGCGTTGAATTCGCGGGCGGAGGCGGAATTGCTCGATGTTCTGCGCGGGAGCGATTTTGTGGCCGATCCCGTTCAGCCGACGCTTCCGGAACCGCTGGCGAACGCCATTGGGATTTTCGCGGAGGGCCGTAACGCGTTGGCGGAGGGGAGTGGCAACGGGCGAAGCGGGATGGATCTCCACGCGATGTTCAGTGGGACCGAGTTGATCAATGTGGTGGCGGGACGTGCCCAGGGACTGGGGGGACCACGAACGTTTTGGACGCTGGTGGTGGATCTGGGAGCTTACACGGTGGACTTTGCGATGATCGGGTTCAGCACCGGGGATTTGCGCCGGAGCCTCATGACGACGTTTTACGGGCGGGATCGTTTCGCCCTCCACTCGGAGCCGATCGGGATCAGTGATCTCTACCGGTCGATCCGTGACGAACTCTATCCTGGGAAACGTGGGGTGTTCGATGAAATCGTTCAGGGCCGGGTGCCTGGAACCCTGATTCCGTTTTTGGATAATCTCTTCTTTTACCGCCGGCCTTTCGAGTATCGCGAGACGGGGATGGTGTTTGGCGAGCCCGGCGAGGTGGAGAAAATCCATGATGTGGTGAAGGGCTTCGCCGGGGATCTGGCCGCGCGACTGAAGACCTTCATGAAAAGCCAAGGGTATCATCGCGTCGACGAGGTCATCATGACAGGGGGCGGAATGAACGTCCCCGAAGTGCGGGATGCCTTGTTCGCAACCGCTCAGAAATTTCAGGCTTCGCACGCGTTTGTGCCGGCGCATCCGGAAGAGGCGTTGGATGGCCTCGCCTTGGAGCGAATTCATCCGCTCCAGGTGAGGGGCGCGACAGCGCTGGGGGGCACGTCGGTCTTCTTCGACGAGGCCGTCGAGATTCTGAACGGGTAGGTCGGTCGATCGGGAGCTGGCAGTGCTTGACCTGGCATCACCGGCCCGGCAAGGTTCTGGAGCATGAAAACCTTCTCCTGTCCGCTGGCGTTCGTTCTTTGCATTTGGTCGCTGATCGCTTCTTCGAGTGCGGCGGAACGAAACATCGTCTTCTTTATCACGGACGATCAAAGTCCGACGCTAGGGTGCTACGGTGACCCGGTGGCGGTGAGTCCGGCCATCGATGCGTTGGCGGCGGATGGAACGGTGTTTTTGAATGCCTTTGCAACGACCGCCAGCTGTTCGGCCAGCCGTTCGGTGGTGATGTCGGGGCTCCATAATCACGCCAACGGCCAGTATGGGCACACCCACAGTTTTCACAAGTTTGCTAGCTACGGGAACATCGCCAGCCTGTCCTTGCCGCGCGTCTTAGCGAATCAAGGTTACCGGACGATCCAGATCGGGAAGTATCATGTGGCTCCCGAGGAGGTTTTCCGGTTCGAAACTTATCTTCGAGGTGATTCACGGAATGCCGTGCAAATGGCCGAGGCGGTGAAGGAAGAGGTCATGCGAGAGGATCCCCGGCCATTCTTTCTCTATTTCGCAACCAGCGACCCACATCGGGGAGGTGGTGTGGATCCGAAGGTGGAGGGCCCCTATCAACCGGATTTGTTTGGAAACCTTCCGAACCGTCAAAAGCGGGAGGGCGTGGCGGAGGTGTTTTTCGATCCCGATGAAGTACCGGTTCCGGCTTTCCTCCCGGATACGGCGGTTTGCCGGGCGGAGTTGGCTCAGTATTACCAGAGCTGTGCCAGAGTGGACCGCGGGGTGCAGCGATTGGTGGAAATCCTGAAGGAAGCGGGTGTGTATGAGCAAACGCTCTTCGTTTTCACCGCGGATCATGGGATGGCATTCCCCGGCGGGAAGACGACCGTGTACGAGGGTGGACTCCGGGTTCCGTTTGTGGTTCGAAACCCCTATGAGAAGGAACGGGGGGTGCGGTCCGAGGCCTTGATCAGCCACATCGACATTACTCCTTCACTGCTCGACTTTGCCGGCGGGCTGGATCGTGACCGCAATGCGCCGAAGCGATGGAAATCTTCGAACGATATTTACGGGAAGCCGGAAGGGCCTTGGCGTCCTGGAGAGAATCGAGGTCCGAAGTTTCAGCGGTATCATGGAAAGTCATGGATACCGGTCTTGGGCGATCCGGAAGCGGAGCATTGGGAAACGGTTTTCGCCTCGCATACTTTCCATGAAATCCAAATGTATTATCCGATGCGTGTCGTCCGCGACGCGGATTACAAGCTGATTTGGAACCTTGCGCATGGTCTACCTTATCCGTTTGCCTCGGATCTCTGGGCCGCCTCGACCTGGCAGGCGCAGTGGGATCAGGGGATGGATGCACCTTACGGGAACCGGACCGTGGGTTCGTATATTAACCGCCCGCCGTTCGAGCTGTATGATATTCGAAAAGATCCCGATGAAGCAATCAACCTGGCCGGGAATCCCGAATACGCGGAGGTATTGAAACGGTATCAGGAAAAGCTGCGGGCTCACCAACAGAAGATGGATGATCCGTGGATCATGAAATGGAATTATGAGTAAGCGCTCGTGCGCTGTTCTGCCGGATCCGAACCATGCGTCAGAAAGAGGTCATCCGGGACAATGGCGCGCTTCTGGCGAAAGCGTATCCGATCCCGTCGGGGCTGACGACGACGAGATCTTACCTTCAGGAATGCAGGTCGCGGGCCGGAGGCCTTGATTTGCTGGCGGAAGGCAAGCCCGAAATCTATCCGCTTCCGGTGACTTGGGACGGAGGCCTGCCTCACTGGCGCTTTCGTCAAAATGTCGCGCGGCCGCAAAGCGACCGTTTCAGGGCGCGCGTCCACCACTGCCGGATTTACGGGGAAGGTGTCGTCTTAACGCCGGACAACCGGATCCTGCGGGATGTTTCGGAAGAATTCAAATACCCGCAAGACGATCACGCCCTTATGCACCGAACGGAAGGGCTTCCGATGCCGGAACTGGCGGGAGGCCGCCTGGCGGTCATTTCGTCGATTGCTGGGGCGGCTTATTACCATTGGCTGATCGATTGCATGCCCCGCTTTGGGCTGATCGACGAACGCGACGTGGACGCCTATTACATCAACGTCAGGAGTGATTTCCAATTCGAGTTTCTTCAACTGCTTGGCGTGCCGGAGGACCGGATATTTTTTGCGACCCGGCGTTCACATGTCCTGGTTCCGGATTTGGTGCTCCCGTCATTGCCTGGTTTGGTGGGGACGGGCTCCGATTACACGGTGGACTTTCTTCGCGCCTTTGCCTCGAACTTCGATGCGCCACGGCGCAAGGACCGGCGGATTTACATTTCCCGAAGCGATGCGACGCGCCGCCGAGTCGTGAACGAGGACGAGGTCAGGGGAGTGTTGGAGAAGCGTGGCTTTGAAGCCGTGACGTTGACGGGCATGGCGGTCGCGGATCAGATGCGGCTGTTCCGGGAAGCATCTGTGGTCGCCGGGCCGCACGGCGCGGGCTTTGCCAACGTGGCATTTGCGGAGCCTGGCGCCTCCGTGGTGGAGTTCTTCCATCCCTCCTGTGTTCGTCTGTGCTTTTGGCGATTGAGCCGGCACTGCAGGCATCGCTACGGCTATCTGGAGTCGGAAGGCGATTCTCCGCCGGAGTATGAGTTCCCGAACGATGGCAATGCGGATTTGACGGTGGATGCGAGGAAATTGGGGGAGCTTTTGGACCGAATGGAAGTCCGTTAGTGGGGAAAAAACGACCTTGCTGAGGGAGGGGGTAGAGAAGAAGGTGAGAGACCTTTGAGAGGGTGCCGATGAGGCGGCCCGCTGGATGCCATGGAATTCATCGATTTGAAGTCTCAACAGGCCCGGATCCGAGAGGATTTGGACCGGCGCATCGCTGCCGTGCTCGATCACGGGCAGTATATCCTCGGGCCTGAAGTCCAAGAGCTCGAGGGTCGTCTGGAGAACTACACGGGATGCCGTCACTGCCTGACCGTCAGCAGCGGGACGGATGCGCTTTTCATCGCCTTGATGGCACTGGAGATCGGGCCGGGGGACGAGGTGATTACGGTGCCTTACACGTGGATTTCGACCGCGGAAATGATCGCGTTGGCGGGAGCGCGGACCGTGTTCGTCGACATCACAGTGGACACATGGAATCTGGATCCTGACAAGCTCGAGGCGGCAATCACGCCGCGGACCAAGGCGATCATGCCGGTTGGCATTTATGGTCAAACGGCCGACATGACGGCAATCAACGAGATCGCGGCACGGCATGGGTTGCCGGTGATCGAAGATGCGGCGCAGTGTTTTGGGTCGACGCATCGCGGAACGAGGTCCTGCAACCTTTCGACGATCGGGTGCACGTCGTTCTTTCCCTCAAAGCCATTGGGTGGGTATGGTGACGGTGGGGCGGTTTTCACGGACGACGACGCCTTGGCCGAGAAGATGCGGTGGATCCGGGTCCACGGTCAGGAACGGAAGCATCACCACCCGATTCTGGGGATCAACGGCCGGTTTGACAGTCTGCAGGCCGCGGTGGTCTTGAGTAAGTTGGAATTGTTCGACGAAGAGATTCAGTTGCGCCAGGCGGTGGCCGAATCGTACGGAAAGGAACTGCATGGAGCGGATCTGACGCTGCCGGTGGTGGCGGAAGAAAACACGTCGGTCTGGGCGCAATTCACCATTCTGAGCCCTGGGCGGGATGCGATCCAGAAGAAGCTCAGCGAAGCGCGCATCCCCAGCGTCCCGTATTATGCGGTGCCACTTCACCTGCAACCGGTCTTCGCGGAGCTGGGCTATGAAGAAGGGAGTTTTCCGGTGGCGGAAGCGGTCAGCCGGGAGTGCCTGAGTCTGCCGATGGGACCGTATCTCACAGGAGATGAGGTGGAGCGGGTGAGTAATCTCGTCCGGATTGCGGTGGGCACATGAACGCAATTTGGAGCGGGACCGGTAGTTGGGGACTTTTGTTGTCCGAAGAAGGGCAGGAATCTGGATTTCAGGCAGCGGTCGCTTCGCAATAAAGACAGCCTTCTAAATGCAATTATTATCATCATGATAAGTCCGGTCAATCGATTGGAGCCATCCGCGACCGCAAAACGGAAACTTCGTGTCGCGGTCCTCAATTATACGGGAGATCGGAAGAACTGGGGCTGTCAGGCAACCAGCCGCTATTTGCTTCGCTGGATTGAAGGAGCATTCGAGGCATTTGCCGAGATAGAGTGGCTGAAAGTGCCAATGCTGTCGCGGACGCCTAGCTACTACGAGGTTGAGAAGGAAGCGTTCGACAGAATCCGCAAGACGCTCCGCAAGAAGTGGATTTTCGAGGACGATACACTGTTCCTACGTCAGGAACTCGAGAAGCTCTACGGCTCTGATTTAGTGGAATCGTTTGCGGGATGTGATCTCGCGGTTTTTCAGGCTGAGGGCACAATGGCCGGAACGGATTTGCTGAAAGCGGACGGGTTGCTTCTTGCACCGTTCTGGTTTCAAGCGGTGCTAGGGGTTCCCGTGCTTTCACTGAACCAAACCTTGTTCAGCGTCAGTGGGGACTTTGAGCGAACGCTTTTCAACGTGTTGGACCGCTTTCCGTTGGTGGCGGTACGGGAAAGGGCTTCCTACGATTATGCCCGTTGGAACAAGCTGGGTAGGACGCTGCTAATACCAGACACCGCGTTTCTGACGGAAAGGGTTTGGGAACCTCATTGTATCGAGCCGGTGAAATCAGGCGATACGGTGGCACGGGAGGGTTACTACTGCGTTTCTGGTTCGGCGGTCATTGAATTCGTGGACCGAAACATGCTTTTGGAAGGTATCGCGGACCTCGACAAGCGGCTTGGCTTGAAGCCGGTTCTTCTGGTTTCGAGCAAACAGGACGATGTGCTACTTGAAGAAATCGTGGAGCGCCTCGGTGACGGTGTCGGGCGAGTTCGACGAGACGCCAGCCCGGAAGCGGTCGTTGGGGTGCTCAAAAAGGCGGCCTTCCTCGTCGGGGGACGTTATCATATGTCGATATTGAGCGCCGTCGCACACACTCCATTTCTTTCTTTTGAGTCAAACACCTTCAAGAACGAAGGCCTCCTGAAACTTCTGGATCTTGACGGGAGCGTCACCAATGTTGGTATGCTGAAAGAGTTCAGTAAACGGGTTGAAGCCATTCTGGCCGACAGAGATCGGTATCGAAAGCATTTGAAACGCCAGATGCGAGCAATTCACGAGCATCTCGAGGTTGGTTCTGAATTGATGCGGAGCTTTGCGGAGACGTTTGTTATGACGGGAAAGCCTGTGCCATTTCATCGATTGGCGAAGGGAAGAAAGACGTTTGAGGTCTTATCGCCGGCTCCCGTGGGCCTGCCGGGGACGACGACTGAACGCTTGCGCCAGTATCGTTCAGCGCAAGTGGATAACGACGTTTCCCGAGGATTCATTAATCGAGACGACTTCGCAAAGTGGGTCAGCTGACGGGGAGGATGGAACAGGGGTAGGGGAAGGAGGCGGGCCGGTAAAATCAGGACTGGGGATCGCCATCCTCGCGAGGTGCAGGCATGCGCTCCATGGCTCGTTCTAAAGGGATGAAGGGGGTCGAACGGCTCCAAGACCTCCCTGAGAATAAGTTGGCAAGGCGCCAGCGTCGATCCGAATACAGGGCGTCCGTGGCGCGGCGGATTTGGTCCATTCCCTTTCTGAGTTTCCGATTGTCGTGCTCAGCCTCTTTAAGCTGGCGCTTGAGATTTTTGAGTTCGGTGTGAAGTTCCCGTTGTTCGGATGTTAGAAGATGCTGCTCATGCTCAAGATGCGTGATGTGGGCTTCGTGTTTGGAGCCTTGCTCCATTGCCTTCCGTTCGCTCCGCGAGCGTGCTTCAAGATAGCGTTCCTGGATCTCCTGGAGCGCCTTGACGAGGAAAGTGGACTCACGGTGCTCGCGGATCGCCTCGGGATGATAGTGTTCATACAGTGGGACGAAGAGAAGATGCAAGCCAATCCAATGGCTTGGAATTCCGTCGATAAAGTTCAGGGAGTGTTTGTTTTCGCTTTGTTTGGCGGGGTTTCGGAGCGTTTTGGCGACGTGAGCCCAATGCCCGTTCAGGTTGGGCTTGTTGCGCTCGAGCGCTGTCTTCCAGAATTCGGGTGGTGCGTCGAAGAAGTCATCGACGATCTCCAGCAATCCGGGCAAGGATTCGGCCATCCATTTCTCTCCGCCTACCTGTTCGAGGAAGCCGTCGAATTTACGGCGCTTCCTGGGAGCAATCACGAGGGCACGGATGCCGAAGGAATAGGCGGTGATCGTCCCATGAAGGGAAGAGCCGATGTAGGCGGATGAAAAAGCGATCGCCGCAGCGATTTCCTGGAGGCTATCGGGGTCGTCTTGGACGAGAGCTGGGCTTTCGAGTTGTTGAGCGACGGCTTTGGCCAGTGCGTCATCGCCATGGCAGTTGCCAATTCCGAGCAGAATGGGTGTGGCGGCTTGCTTCTGGCAGATGCGATCGATGATCTCGGCGGCTTCGGCGGGTGAGGTGCCGAGATACCAGCTTCGAAGGTGGAAGGCAATGGATCGTCGGGGTGTCTTTTGGCCCTTGCGTTCAAATAGTTTATCGTAACTGGAGCGAAGTGATGCTTCGTCCCAGAGATCGCGAATTTCCAACGCGGTATCGACACAGACAGCGATTTCGGATTCGCACCCTGCTCCGAGCAGGCGGTCGTGACTGCTGCGGTCACGAACACAGAGGTAATCAGCATTCTGTGCTGCCCAGACGATTGGCTTCACGATGTCGCCCTCCAAGGGTTTTCCCACGCCGGAGGCGTTCCAGAGGGCGGGGATGCCTCGATAGCAGGCCAGGAGGGAGGGCAGCGTCCAGAGCGCGGGGTAGGTGGCATGTCCGTATCCAGTGGCTTGATAGGCTGGCACCTTGCTGTTTCCATCGTGCAACAAGTTGCCGCCACCCAGCACGGCTCCGTCAAAGGAGGCGAACTGGGCGATGCCTTCGGCGATCGAGATGGTCGGGCGGGCGTCGGGGAAGGAAGGTTGTTCGCCGGTGGGAGAGACATGAAGGAACTCGGCCCCCAGGCCAGCCAATCGTTTCTCTAGGAGGAGAGGGAACAGGAGATCGCCGTAGTTATCGACGTCGAACGTTCCGAAGTGCGCGATTCTCATGTTCAATAAGGTTCTCGATGGGGATGGGGGGAAGGCGAATCGCCGGGTTCAAACGGTAAGCGGTTGGATCCGGGGCTGCGGTTGAATTCCGGTGCTGGAGAAGATGGCTGCGATATCGGGCGTCATTTGGATCTCGCAACGGACAGCGTTCAAGATTTGACAGAAAATTCGAGATTCTTCATCCATGTCATGAGCTTTGAGCCCCGAGGAGGTTCCCTCCTTCCAGTAGTGTGATCTCTGGCCCTGCGAAAACATGGTGAATCCGGTGACGAGCATTCGGTTTGGCCGGAGGATCCTCCATAGCAATTGAAGAGCGTAAGTACTAGTGGTCAGGGCGGCGGAGTGGCTGCCATCCGCCACACCGACGAGAGAGGGGGCGTAGGTGAAGAGGACATCTTTGTCACCGACCCATTTTCGGAACACCGCCTCTTCGCCACGGCGCGTCAGGGAGGAAATGACGAGGACCAAATCGACGTCGCGATCGAAGTGGGGATTTTGACGCGTTTCGGCATAGGGATTGGTTACGGCGATATCGGTCCTGCTCCCGATATTTTCTTCAAAACCGTCGAGCACGAATTCATTGAAGCGGACGATGACATCGAAGGAGTCGATGTGTGGTCCGAGGTGGTAACCTTCGAGGCTGGGAGCGTTACCGACGATCGCCACGGATCGTCCTTCGGGGTAGCGCTTGACGAAATCAAAGGGGGTGATGAGATGCATCGTAGAGTGCGCTCAGGGACTCGGAGCAGAGGTCCATGCAAAGCTGTTGGAGTTCGGGATCGAGTTCGGCTTGAAAGCGTTGGATCGAGTTCTTCACGGAACCGCTGGTGACGTGGGATTTCATTTCGGTTGATTCGAAGTTCGCTTGGTGAAGGGCCATGTCGATGTCCTCGGCCGAAATGGGGAGATCTAGCCGGGTCATGAGCGCCGTGATCGTCTCGCGGGGTTGATCGATCAAGTCTTCGTAGCGAATCAAGTGGGCACTTGATTGCTGCCACTTATGGTATTGGCGATTGAATGCCTGGCACTCCCGCTCGACGATCGCCCTCTTTTCGGGGAGGGCGTATTCCGTGGTGTCGCGGGCGAAGGTGGAGCAGATCCGGTCGCGGATATCGCGGAACAGGAAGATGCGCTTGGCCTTGGGATAGAGTTCCTGCACGAGGAAGGGATTGACGTAGGGGAGCTTCGTCCACTTCTCGGCGATGTAGAGGGGTTGAACGGTGCGCTGTTCGGCCTCGATGAGAACCTGATAGAACTCATCGACGTTTTTCAGAGTCCATTCCGCCAACCGTTCGAGATAGGGATTCCCCAGGTAATACAGCGCTTCAGGACCGGCGATCTTCGCATCGTTGTAGTAAGGAGGGGGAGGGACATGGCGAAGGCCGTGCCGCAATTCTCTGGGAGTGATGCGGTCGAAGCTGCGGCCCGGGACGGTGGGGGAGGAAAGCGCTTCCAGTGCGTAATACCAATACGATGCGGCACAGAGCTCAAAGGGATGGCGATCGTGCACGAAAATGCCCGGGTGCGCCCGAAGTATCTTCATGAGGAGGGTGGTGCCGGTATGGGTCAGGGCATCGAGGAGGATAGGCGAGAAGACCGGTTGATAGGGTGGGCGCAGCGGTTCGCGGTCGATTTCGATTGTGGCGAGTGTCACGCGGGCAGACGGGGGGGCGTCGGCCGTCACCTCAATTTTTGCGTTGGAGGGAAAACTCAGCAGGTTGAGGCGGAGCAGGAAGGAAAGTTGATCGCCTTCGCGATGAAGGGGGATGGGGAGGTTTTCAACTCGCTGCATTTCGCGGTTGAAGATGATTTCCTCGAGCGTATCGCCCCGGCATTCAAAGGCGATCCGTTCGGGCCAGATCTGGCCGAGGCGCAGGACAATCGCAAGGGTGAGCGCGTAGACCTGGCCGTGGCAGGGTTCTTCATGGATAGAGACGTGGGAGGCCGGGAAAGGCGAATCTTTCGCGGTGCCCTGGGTGATCTCGAGGTGTTTGAGGATCGTCGAGGGCATTAGGAATGGGAAGGTTCCGGTCGTTGGGAAAGCATCTGGAGAAAGAGTTCCTTTTCGGATTTGGCGGCCTTTTCGATGCTGTATCGATTGGCCGTCTTGAGAGCGGCTCCTTGTAGACGATCGCGGAGAGCGGGATCCTCGATCAACTGCGTGATGCGCTGCATGACGTGACCGGGTTCATCGACGGAGCAAAGGAAAGCGTTGACCTCGTCCTCCGCATATTCGGTGGTTCCGCCATTCACGGGCAGGATGGCGGTGCATCCACAGGCCATGGCCTCGAGTCCCGTGCGCCCGAAGGCTTGGTAGGTCGAAAGATCGATGAAAAGGTGCGCCTGGCGCAGGGTTTCGGCAACTTCCTCCCGAGTCAGCACCCCGCGGTTTTCGAAGTCGATGTCCCGATCGACCGATTGCCAGAACGGATCATCATCGGATGAACCGAAGACAATAACGTGAACGCGGTCCGCGAAGCGTCGTTTGACGTCCCGCAGGATCTCCCAAGTTTCGCGGGGCGACCGGCGAGGTGTTTGAGGGCGGATCATGGCGGAAATGACGAAGGGTTCGTCCGGTCTCGGTGTTCCGGGGTGGTAGACGGCAGTGTCGAGGCTGGGTTTGACGCGATGAACGGTGACGCCGTGTTCGGCAGCCACTTTTCGGCATAACCACTCCGTTTTCGCGAAGTAGAACATCCCGGGGATGGGGCGATAGGATTCGAGTGCTTCTTCGACATAGGGATCGGATGGATCATAGAACATCGGTTCGTAATCCTGGATGTAATATCCGGGGAGCGGCGATGAGGGGTCGCGGCAGATCTGCTTCAACCTCTGAATGGAGGTGAACAGCGTTCCGGCAACGATGTCGAAGTGCCGGGCATGAGATTGGAGTTGGAGATCGTGGCTAAAACCGAAGAAGGTGGAATAGGGGGCGGATGGGTATTGGTTTCGATAAAAGGCGAGATCGGATTCCCGGACGGCACCCTGGGCAAAGATGCCCAACCGGTTCAGGCCCATGATTTCCTGAACGATGGAGTGGATTCCACCTCCGTGGCCGCGGAAAGGGAGGAGAAAGAGAACCTTGCACTCCGGAACGTGTTCCTGAATTGCCGTGACCATCGGATCCAGGCCGGGAGGGCTGGAGGTGTAAACCCGCGTGTTTCCTGCTAGGACGGCTTTCAGTTTGTGGTTCCGGAGGCGGTCTTGGAGATGGGCGACGAGTCGTGTGGGGTTAGGCGGCGCTTCTTCGAGGGGATCGGCCTTTGTGAGGGCCTCCCGGGTCAGCGCAAAGCAGCCAGGTGAGATAGTGGGGGGATCGCGACCCTCGAGTGGAGCCTGGCGCCTTTGGAGGGCAGCATCGAAGAGGGCGCAAAGATCCCGACCGGGCTCGCCGGGAAGGGGTGCTGTTTCGGGCGTGATGAGACCCGCTTCAGGCCAGGTCTGCATCGCTTCGATCAATCCCTCGACCCAAAGGGGCGTGACGACCGTGGAGGAGTCCAGAACGACGACGAGATCGCCGGGGGCAAGCTCGAGAGCGCGCTGGAGCGAGGGCGCCAGGCCAGCCGGGGTAACGTTCCGGATCAGCGTGACGGGGAAAACGGCATCGCCTCGGAAGGCTTCGAGCTGCTCACGGATTACGCTGGTTCCGCCGTCGTCGACTGCGATGACCTGTGACAGGCCGGTGGCGCACCGGTTCAGAGCGTCGAGGCAGCGTGTCAGGTCGGGGGCGTCCGGGCCGATGTAGAGGAGGACATCCGCCGTCGGAGCGGGGCCAGGGCTCATGATTTCGGGTGGAGTCGCCCGAGCTTCATCGGATCGGGCGGCGGAAAGGGGATGATCTTCGTCCCAACGCTGAAATTGCGTGAAGAGATCCTCGAGTGGAGGCCAGGTTCCTTTTCCCTCGGCACCAACCGGTTTGAACCGGAGCCGGTTTGCAAGCGCCCATGTCTTACTTCGGCGCAGTTCAGCGAAGCGTCTGGCGGCGTTCTCCAGCCAGCGACGGAGTTTCTGGTTTTCCCGCTGCCGCGCGGTCGCCTCTTTGGCGAGGCGTTTTTCGAGCCGTTCGACGTCGTGGACCAGAAGCTTCTTGGCGTTTCGCAGGTAGTAGATTTCGAGGAAAGCGTTTTGAAGCACGGCTTTCACGTCGCGGAGCTCGGAGTCGTTGTCGTTAGGAGCATTCACGCGTGCAAAGGCATTCCCTCCTGCATTCAGCGCACCAGGGCGACGAGGTCGCGCAGTCCGAAGTGCCAAGGGGAGACGTCGACGCTCAGGCGGTGCTTGAGTAGCCAGACGTCGCGGGCATACATGCGCTTGATCTTGGTCACGTCTTCTTTGGGAATGTGAAGGGATTCGCTTTCGTCCTCGACCAAGAGCACGTTTCCGGTGTCGTCGAAACGATAATTCGAACGCTGGTAGGGCCGGTCCATTTCGTCCGGATCGAAATCGGGAGAGACGCCGAGAAAGCGGCAGGCCCGCCGCAGAAAGGCCATTTTGTCCCGGTGCATGGCTTCCATGGTCTCGATCATGAATTGATCGGGCGGGAAGGATTTCATCCATTTCCTGAGATGTTGATAGTAAAAGCCCATGTGGAAAATCCCCTCGCGATTTCCGGCGGAGAGAATGGGTTCACTCTGGTCGACCCGTCCCTTCCGGATGTGGTGGAAGTAGGCTGAGATTGCGCGTTGTTCGGGGCTTCGCAGAAGGACTAGAAACTTGAGGTCAGGCCCCAGCGTCCGTTTGACGCGTTCGGGAATGCCGGCCCGGAAATGCTCGATCGGGAAGCGCCTGTTCGAGTCGTCGGTCCATAGATAGCCGGGGGTGATCTCACCGATCGCCTTTTCACCGGCCAACTCGTCCAAGAATCGAGCGTAGAACTCGACGCCCTGACGGAACTTCAGCTCGTCATCGAAGAACATGAGTTCCTTCCGGCCTTTTGGGAGGTAAATCTCGGGATGTTGCCGCAGCATGCGGTGGAGCCAGGTGGTGCCCGATTTCTGAGCGCCGATCCCGAGGAAGTTGATCGGCAGGCTCGGCGCCTTGCGGGATTCACTGACCATCGAGGTGCCGTGCATCAAGGTAGGTGGAATGCGGGAGGTGGACGCGATGAGTCCGCGCTGGGAGGAAGCGAAGACCCTACAGCGATGCAGGGAAGCAATGCAAGTTTCCGCTAAGGCGAATGGCCGTTTGCGGTATGGCGTTCCGGTTGGGGCAGAGAGCCTTTGCAGCTTGATTCGCGCGGCTTCTGAGGTATGGGGCTCGGGGTTTAAGATGGGTCGTTGACAGCGATTTGGCGCGAGGGGGGGATGGACCGGGCGTCCGGAGATAATGCATTGCTCGAAACGTAATCGACTTCTTTTGCAAACGAAACACTCTCAGCGTTCGTGAATCTTCCCCCTGAGCATCGCAGCCGCGTTCCATCCGGGTCCGGGGCAGGCAGCGGGCTGAGGCGGCTGAGCCCGAAACGGCTTTTCGATCTCGGGCTCGCCTGGTCGGCGCTCGTGGTCCTGGCTCCACTGCTCGTCTTCCTCTACGTGCTGGTGTGGAGTCGCCTCGGAGATCCGGTCCTGTTCCGTCAACGGCGGACGGGGTGGCACGGTGAGCCCTTCGAAATCATCAAGTTCCGGACGATGACGAACGAACGGGATGAGCGGGGTGAATTGCTTGCGGACGCGAAGCGTTTGACCTCGCTGGGGCAGTGGCTTCGTTCGACCAGTCTCGACGAGCTTCCCGAGTTGTGGAACGTGATTCGGGGCGAGATGAGTTTGATTGGTCCTCGACCTCTGCTGGAGGAGTATCTGCCTCTCTACAATGAGCGGCAGGCGCGCCGTCACGAGGTGCGTCCCGGGGTGACAGGTTGGGCGCAGGTCAACGGCAGAAACGCGACGAGTTGGGAGGAGCGCTTTGAAATGGACGTCTGGTATGTGGAGAACCGTAGTTTTGTGCTGGATCTGAGGATTCTCTGGCGGACGTTCTGGATCGTCATTCGGCAGGAAGGGGTGAGCGCACGAGGTCACGTGACCATGCCGCGTTTCAAGGGATCCGAGGAAAGCGGCAGGGCCAGGCGAGAGGGTGTCAGAAGTGGATGAAGTCGAACGCTCGGGGCGGGAGTTGGGCGGGAATTTGAATCTGCCAAAGCATCAGGACAATGCCGACGGCCGCCCAGATGGCGACCGAGGTGAACGTCAGGATCCTGCGCCGCTCGAGCATGCGGGAGATCGCCGGAGCCAGGATGACCAGGAGGGCCGGTAGCATGGGCAGAAAAAGCCGGTTGTAGAGCGGGGCTTTCGCCAAGAGCAGGAGCACCAAATAGACCCCGATCCAAGCGGCTGCGGCAGCCACTTCCCAAGTCTTTCCGTCTCTCCAACGCAAGGCGATGGCAAAAGGGATAGCGAGGTAGAAGGTGACGACGGCACTGCGCCAGAAGTAGGCCCAAGTGGCTCCCTTGCTATACATCTCGGCCTTTTCCAGGTTGAGCTGGAAATTGTGGCGCCAGTCGAAGAATACGAACGCGCTTCCCATGATCAGGAGGGGTAGTCCCGCGTAAATGAGCGGTCGAACGACTTGGTATCGCCAGGTCCAGGAACGCTCGCGATAAAGGTCGGCCAGCCAGTTCGCGGTGAAGAAAACAGCGGCGTATCCCAGGCCGGCTGGACGGCAGGTCATCAGTGCAAGAAAGAGGGCGGCGGACGCCCATTCGGCGGCGCGTCCGAGGGGGTGGCGGAAGCGCCGAGCCACGAGAATGAGCGAAGCGAAAGGAAGGAGAACGCCGGAGGGGTCGGTGCTCGGTTTGGCAAAGGCCTTGAGAAAAATCACATGCGTGGTGAGCAGAAGCACCGCGAGCAGGGCGGTCCGGGCGCCGAGCGCTAGGCGGCGCATGGTCACCCAGTGGAGCAAGAGGGCGGTCAAAAAGCTGCAGCAGGCCGTCCACAGGACGTAGGCGGAGAACATGGGAACTCCGAGCGTGCGAGCCAGGGCCAAGATGCCGGGTGTCAATGGAACCTGCGCGTGCTCGTAATCCCGGATCCAGCCGCGAGCCTCTTCACGGGCGACCGGGGATTCGGCAAACAACCACTGATGGAGTTTCTCGGCGTATTCGCCATAAGCATCCGGGTCGGCGTAGGTCCATTGGTAGCCGTAACGCTGAAACCAGGCTAGAAGCGACGTTACCCCGGCGATCGCGCCCAGGCCCAGAAGAAAGGCGGCGGTCGCGCGTGCGTCTCCGGGTGCGCGCCACGCGGAGATCAGCAGGAGGAAGGGAAGTGGCCAGGCGAAGCGAAGCCACGAGTAGCTGACGCGGTAACGGAGCTGAAAGAGGGGCCAGAGCCGCTGGTCGATTACCTCCTCGGATGCGACCTGCCGTCCGTCGATGAAGATTTGCATCGGATCATAGGGGCGGCGGTGTGCCCGTGTAATGCCCTGTTGCATCTTCGGAAAACGGTCTTTGCTGGACGCGTGGATGTGGTAGGTGACGCGAATCCGGTCGCCTTTGGCGTTTCCAGGCGCGAAAGAAATGAAGCGTTTGAAACCGTAGCCCAGCCGGGTGTCGAGCAACACGGACTGGCGCGTGAGGTTCTCGATCCGGAGCTGGAAATCGCCCTTCTCGTCGGGGAAGAGGTAGCGGGCGAGCACGCCGTTGATGTTTGCGCCGGGAGCGGTGAATTCGGCGGCAAAAGTCTGGCCGGTCGGAAGCTCGATGAGGGGAGCGTCGCTATGTTGTTCCGTGTGCTTGTAGAGTGGACCCGGGGGAAACTCCCGCGATGCCGGAATGAGGAAGAGCGCGAAAGCAAGGGCGAAGGACCCGAAGACGATCAGGTAGAACCGGTCTGGGAAGGCCTGGGTCAATCCTCGCGATGAATCCGCGTGTTCCATTAATTCCTCGGCCACGAACTCGCGAGCATGCCGAGGAACGCGGCGTGGTCAAGCCGTGGCTCTGGAAGAGCGCGCTGCTCCCGTGTCCAGCGAACGAGGAGTCGAGCGGGGTGTCAAAAGGACGCCATCGCGGCCGGCGGACGGGCATCGCCTGAGCCCCCCAAGTGGGAACTGGCTAAATCCATGACCCAGAGATAGACGAGCACGGCCGAATAGAAGACGACACGGCTGAGGACTCTTTTGTGCAGAGGTTGCTCGAAAAGCACGTGGGAAGATCGGAGGGAAAGCGGCAGCAGGCAAGCGATTTTCAGAATATTAGCGATTTTGAGAACCGCTTTTGATTGACGGCTCGGGCGGCATGCATCGAGGGTTTGCGTGAATGAATACCGGGATTTCGATTTTGGGGCTCGCCGCGATCATCGTTGCGACGGGCGGATTTTGGACGGGGACAAGTGCGCAGGCTGCCGAGAAGCCGAACGTGCTTTTCATTGCCATCGATGATTTGAACGACTGGGTCGGGCCGTTGCAGGGGCATCCCCAGGTCCAAACACCTAACATGGACCGACTGGCGTCGCGCGGGACGACCTTCCTGAGCGCGCATTGTCAGTCGCCGCTTTGCAATCCGTCCCGGACGAGCCTCATGAGCGGGCTTCGCCCGACCACGACGGGGGTTTATGCGCTCAACTCCTGGTTTCGGAGCATCCCGGAGCTTCGGGAGGTGGTTTCGCTTCCCCAGGCTTTTGCGGCGGAAGGTTACGGGACCTACACGACCGGCAAGATTTACCACGGAGGCGCTTTTGCCCGTGGGGAACGCCCGGAATTTCAGAAAATTGGGCCGGGCGCGAGCCCCAAACCTTTCCCGGACGAGAAGCTGGTGCCAACGCCGGCCACGATGAAGCTGATGGACTGGGGGTATTTCCCGCACCGGGACGAAGAGAAAGGGGATTGGATCGTGGCCGATTGGGCGGTGGAGCAGTTGGAGAAGGCACCGGAGGATGAGCCGTTTTTCCTGGCCTGCGGTTTCTTTCTTCCGCACGTGCCGTGTTTCGCCACGCAATCCTGGTTTGATCTCTATGCGGTGGGGAAGACTGAACTGGCTCCGATCCTGGCGGGTGACCGGGACGACACGCCGCGTTTCAGCTGGTACACGCACTGGAAGCTTCCGGAACCCCGCCTGAAGTTCCTGGTGGAGAACCGGGAGCTGCTGAATCTCACGCGGAGCTACCTTGCCTGCATCAGTTTTGTCGACAGCCAGGTGGGGCGGGTGCTGGACGCCCTCGAGAAGTCTGGACGGGCGGACAACACGGTGGTGGTGCTGTGGAGCGATCACGGCTGGCACCTGGGCGAAAAGGCGATCACCGGAAAGAACACGTTGTGGGACCGGTCGACCCGGGTGCCGTTGATCTTTGCCGGGCCGGGCGTGAAGAAGGGGGCGGTCACGAACCGGCCGGCGGAGCTGCTCGACATCTACCCGACGCTTTTGGAGCTGTGCGGTCTTCCTGCAAAGCCGTCCTTGGACGGTCTGAGTTTGGCGCCGCAACTCCGGGATCCCGCAGCACCGCGCGAGCGGCCGGCGATGACGCATCAGGGGCCGGATTGTCACGGCGTCCGGACGGAGAAATGGCGATACATCCGGTATGGGGACGGTTCGGAGGAACTTTACGACATGGAGAAGGACCCGAACGAATGGGTGAATCTGGCCGGACGTTCCGAGTTCGCTTCGGTGAAGGAGGAGCTGGCCGGTTGGATTCCGGATGCGATCGCGCGGCCGGTCGAGGGGAGCTCCGTGCGTCTTCTGGAGCGGAAGCCGGACGGAAGTGTCTTCTGGCAGTTGGAAGAAATCGATCCCGAGGCGCCGATCCCGGAGATTTGAACCGGGACCTTCAGGGAGAGGGCGTGGCCGGAATTCGATGGGCGGTCCGGGTCAGTTCGTTCCAAGCCCAAAGGGTTTCGCCGGCATTGGACGGCGGCATGGGCTCCCAGAGTTCCAAGTCGTCCGGCTTTGGCCGGGCCAGGCCGAGGATGACGGGAGGTGGACCATCCGATGAAGCCGGACGGGTCGCAATCACGGCATCCGCCGGGCGTCCTGAGGGGAGTCGCACCTGAAGCACGGCTGGCGTGCCGTCCAGGGCGCGCGCCTGGAGGGGCGAGAGCGGTGTTCCCTCGCGAAAACCGGACCAAGTGGTTCCCGCCAGTGGGGGGCGGTTGATTTGTTCCGAGTTCATCAAAGTCTCCAGGCGTTGATTCGGGGGCAGTCCAGGGTCCGGCGCATGCCGATGGAGATCGAAATCGGGGTCCGCAGGCTGAAAGTGGATGAAGGCAGCGGTCCGGAGCTTCTGAGCCCTCAGGGTGTTGGCTTCACGGAGGGCGCCGGGCCAGGTCCAGAGAAGGACGAGCAGGGCAGCGATCCG